>DAINSQ010000057.1:0-26006 GCA_036741235.1 Saprospiraceae bacterium
TCATACCCCCTCATACCCCCTCATACCCCCTCATACCCCCTCATACCCCCTCATAACCCCTCATAACCCCTCATAACCCCTCATCCCAAAAACCGCGGCAGGCTCCAGTGGAATCGAAGCGACAAGATGCGAATCACGACAATAAGCGCAGCGGAAGCCAGGAAAGCCGCCTGGCGCTCCATACCGGCAGCGATGAGTGCCACGTAGGCAATAGCGCCGGCCATGCAGGCGGTAGCGTAAATCTCGCGGCGGAAGATCACCGGCGTTTCGTTGGCGAGGGTATCGCGAATCACGCCGCCCATTACGGCAGAGAAAACGCCCATAATCACCGCAATTTCGGATTGAACGCCCAGGTGTAGCGCTTTTTCGGTGCCTAAGAGGGTAAACATGGCAATACCCAGCGTATCAAACAGTAAAAGAGTGCGGCGCAACCGCAGCAAAACGCGGGGGATTATCAAAGTGGCGACAAAGCCGCCGAGAATAGCATAGAGGAAATTCACATCGGCGATCCAGACCAGGGGGTAGCTGCCCAGCATAATATCGCGCAGGCTTCCGCCGCCGATAGCCGTAGTAAAGGCAGTAAAACCGGCGCCGAACCAGTCCTGGCCTTTGTCGCGCACGGCCAGAGCGCCCGATATGGCAAAAGCGGCAGTGCCCGCCAGTTCAAGCGGATATTGCAAGTCATTCATAGTCAAAAAAATTATTGCGCTGCGAACGATTTATAGTATTTACACTCCCGGATAACCCGCTGGGCATAGTCCGTATCGTTGTAGTATCTTTTTAATATCGCAAAATACTCACGCGCGGGTTTTACGCCCGCCGCGTTATTGAGGTAGTGCAATTTTTGCTCGCATTTGGCGGCCCAGAAGGTAGCTCTGGCGCCGAGTTCCCTGTCTTTGGCCAACATTCGCGCTTTTTCAAAATAATACAAAGCCTGGGTGACATCCATGTTTTCTTTATTACCCAAAGCAAACAGCGGATTGGAAAAGACGTAGTTACGGCTCCCCCTTTTATAGCGTTTCGCACTGGCGCCGCTGCGAAAATTATCAGCAGCCCTCCAGCTATAACCGTAATACGAGAGGTTGTAAAAGGCTACCCCCAGCCTGTGAAACAACCGGGCGGCCTCATCGGGGTCGGTGGCGGCTTTGGCCTGGTATTCGGTTTGCATGAGGTTTTCTATCATCTCCCCCTTGCTGTAAAGCGCCAGGGTATCGGGAAGCGGGCAACGCACGCAATCGCGAATGCGATCGGCATAAGGATTAAACACGCCATAATCATCCCACTCGGCTCTGTCCATCTGCTTGAATACCTCGAGGGCCGCCTCCAGCTGGTAATCGCTCAACAAGAGGGTCGCTTTAAGGTCTATCAGTTCTTTTTCGCGGGTGGTTCCGTCGGGTTTTTCTACCAGCCATTTTTCCCAGCGGCTGCGTTTTTCTTTGCGGCAAACTTCGAGCAAATCGTCAATGATGTTGAGCTGGGGGTTGGCTCTGAGGTCTCTTAGCGAATGACGGCTGATGAAGGCCAGCCCGGGGCGGCCTCCGTTTTCATAGAGGTAGGCCATCTTGTCGTTGAGGAATTCCGGAAAGTCAGGGTATTGTGCAAAAACTTCCGATGTCCGGGTATCGGCGGCAGTAGCTTCCACTTCGGGGCTCAAGGCGGGTAAGGCGCTGATACGCAGGGCGGCTTCAAAAGCGTCGAGCTGCCGTTCAAGCGTATCATTGTCGACCATCTCGCGGGCGGCTTTGAAAGTTTTTTCAGCAAAATAAAAATTGCCGGCCAATAGTTCAAGGTAGCCTTCGGCGATTTTCCAGAGCGCCGGGCTTTCTATTTCACCTTCTTTTAGCGCTTTGCGCACGAAGGACTGCAGGTCGATGACCAGCCGGCCCGCATTAGCGCGGGGCCGGTCGTGGTAGCGTTTGTTGACGGCTTTTTTGTCATTAAAATCATATCCCAACAAATCTTTTTCCAATTGCGCCAATTCGCGCACCAGCAGTACTTCCAGGAATTCGCTTCGGGGGTCGTATTCGTAGATTTTTTCCATTTCTTCCACCAGGCGGCTGTCTTCGGCATGGGCTCGAAGCGCGTAAAGGGCTGCCCGTTCGCGATCGCTCTGGCACAAGAGTAAACATTGCCGCCACTCTTCGTCGCTGCGAATGCGAAAGCTCAGAAATGCCGATTCGCGTTTGCTGGGGCACCGGTCGAAGACCCGCGAATACAAATAGGCAGCCTCTACCCGGCGATCGAGGGCAAGCAGCGCCCCCGCCTTATGGCCGAGGATCCAGTATTCGATGATGCTGGGATCGTGGTCTATTTTGGGCATGAGGTAGTCGTAAAGCGCCAATACGTCTTCATACAACTTGGCGTAATGCGCCAGGCGGATGATCTGATAGGCATAGCGGAGGCGCACATAATGCGACTGGGTGCGCATAAATTCCTGTTTCCCCTGTTGGATAAGCCGCTGCATGCTCTCTCGGGCCAGGGCGGGTTTTTCCCATCCGCCAGGTTTTACGGCATAGGGCTCGCATTGTTTGGCAAAAATGAGATAATCGACGATTTCCGTACAGCGGTTGCGATAGATAAACCGGGCGAAGGAATTATCGGCAATGGAAGCCCCCAAATAGCTCAGCGGTATACGCTTACTGCTCACTGCTGTGCGAAGATCTTCGAGTTCGCCTACACTGGCTATGTATACGAGATAGTGGATATCGGCTTCGGTAGCCAGGCTGCATACGCGCTCGCGCCATTCTTTGACGTTGTCTTCGGTTTGCCTGTATACCTGACCTTTGTATAACTCATATAACTTGGGAAAATCAGGCAGCAAAGGCGCCATGTTTATATAGCGGCGGGTAAGATCGCTATCAATAAACGAATAACCGCTGAAGGCATTGGGATTGGGCACGCAACTGCTGTCTATACGCCGGGGGTACAAACAAAACAACAAAACGCCGGCAAAACTAGCGAGGCGCCAAAATTTGGAATACCGAATCGAGTTGTTCATGCAAATACCTTTTTGTCAGCAGTGAATCGAGGTGATACAAGGCCGCCGTTTTTTGCTCGCGGCGCAGAGAACGATGTAAAAGCGTTGCGGCCTGCCGCATTTCCCCTGGCTCGGCGGTTTCTACCCTGATGCGGTCGCCGCGGTACAAATAATGGCCGTCAAGATAAGTACTTTTTACCACCTCCCAACGCTGCGGCCCCAGGCGTTGAAATCGGGTAACATCGGCCAATGCCCTTTCATCAATCGGGTAGATCAATCGAATCATCCGGCCGTCTCTGAATAAAACGCCCCAGCCAAAAGCCGGCAATACAACATCGAGCGGCAAAGGGTAGCGGGAAGCGCCTTTCAGATAGGGTTCTGCTTTTTTTATATTCAAAATGGAATTGGGCTCTTGCCAGTCTTCTACATCGCCCATGTTGTAAAACATCAGCATACCCCGGTCGACCGGCGGGACTCCCGTTTTTTCAAAGTATCGCACCTGGTGCAATCGGATGGTAGCCGACAGGACGCAGTTTTGGGGCTCGATTTGCCCGTGCATTTTTTTTAATAAATAAAAATATGCCTCGCGAGTACCCTGCGTCCAGTCGCAGTCGATCTGAATTTCGCGGACAGGATGCCGGTCAAGCGGGGCGTGCAATTCGGCAATTTTGCGGTATATCCGACCGGCCAGCGTGTCGAGTTGCCCGAAAGAGCAGCGTTCCAGGGTGTTGTTGGTAATAAAAACAGCAGGGATGATATCCAGACCGAATAACAACGCGGTATCCGCTTCGAGCTGAGCCAGGGGCACGGGTTCGCCGCCTGCCCCAATGTCTACGTCGAAATACTTGACATAGAGGCGTTGCACGCCCAGCGAGTCGAGCAACTCGCGTTCGGCGGGAAGCAGCGACAGGGCGGTGCGCCAATAGTACAGGGCCCGGTCAGCCGGTTCTGCTTCGCGACGGCACGCCCCTATGATCAATATAACAACAACCAATAACCGGGTATTATGCAACATCTGTCTACCTTTGTGCCAAAATTACACCTATCATGAAAAAAACGGCATGGGGACTGATCCTTTTGTGGCTGTGTGCGTGCGGCGGGCCTGTGAAAGAGGATCAAAACAGCGGTTCGCAGCCCGCAACAAAAAATTTACCGGCAGCAGACAGCAGCCAGTTGATCGTCGACCTCGCCATAGAGGCGCATGGCGGCGAGCGCTATGCCAACAGCCTCATTGAATTTGATTTTCGCGATTACCACCTCAAGGTCACCCGCCGGGGCGGTTCTTTTGCCTACGAGCGCAGTTTTACCGATAGCCTGGGTCGACCGGTCAAGGATATACTCACCAATGTGGGTTTCCATCGCGAGATCAACAGCCGGCGCGCCCAGCTCGCACCTGCCGATAGTTCCGCTTACGCCAACAGCGTCAACTCGGTGGTATACTTCGCCCTCCTGCCCTATTTCCTCAACGACCGGGCCGTGCAAAAGCAATACCTCGGCAAAACGACGATCAAAGGCGAACCCTACTACAAAATACGCGTCAGCTTCCAATCTGAAGGAGGCGGCAAAGACTACGACGATCAGTATGTTTACTGGATACACACCCAAAAACACACCATGGATTATCTCGCCTATTCATTCCAGGTTGACGGCGGGGGCGCCAGGTTCCGGCAGGCCTATAATATCCGCAATATTAACGGCATCCGCTTTGCCGATTATGCCAATTTCAAACCCAAAACAGATACACGCGACGTTGCCGGTTTTGACCGCCTCTTCGAAAACAGCGAATTGACAGCAGTGTCTACGGTAGAAACGGGTAATGTGAAGGCATTTCTTTTGGATTAACAAATAATTGATTGCTATTACGCCCCCAAAAAAAGATTTTCGAATACGACGGGCCCGCTATCCCGAACATTCTGAACTCAACCTCGCAATCTGATGTTTAGCCCTAGTAATGCCAACTTTGGGCTAAAAAATTATGTCCTTGATAGAGGTTTCCAGCATTATTGCCTTTAATCACATCCTTACGACCATGAAGAACACCTTATTGCTCTCTTTACTAACCATTGGACTGACCTACTCTGCGTTTGCCGGCGGCGTGCGCGGCTCCATTCGCGATAACGAGGGCAATCCGCTCGAATTCGCAGCTATTTATGTCAAAGAAACCGGCGACGGCGCCGTGACCAATGCCGACGGATATTATGAACTCCGGCTCGCCCCAGGCGATTATACCCTTATCTTTCAGTACCTGGGCTATAACGCCGAGGTGCGGCAGGTGGCTGTAGGCGATGGTTTCCGAGAGATTGACGTGACCATGAAATCGCAGTCGTTTACGCTCAAACAGGTGGATGTGATAGAAGGCCGTGAAGACCCCGCGTATACTGTAATGCGCAAAGCCATCGCCAAGGCCAGTTATCACAGGCAGCAACTTGACAGCTACTCGGCTCAGGTGTATATCAAAGGCTCGGGGCGGCTCAAAAAAGCGCCGTTTTTTATTCGCAAAGAATTAAAGAAAGAAGGTATCGACTCAACTTTTGCTTTTGTAAGCGAATCGGTGAGCCGTATTGAGTACAAGCGCCCCAACAATTTCAAAGAAACAGTCATTTCTATTCGTAAACAGGGCGACGACAATTCGACCAGCCCATCCCAATTTATTTTCAGCAGTTTTTACCAGCCCCGCATCGCCGAATCGGCCGTCTCGCCGCTATCTACCGACGCTTTTGCCTATTACAAATTCAAACTTGACGGTTATTTCATGGACCGCGGCTATGGCGTCAATAAGATCAGGGTGATCCCGCGCAGCCGGGGCGAAGATGTGTTTGACGGCTATATCTATATCGTGGAAGACTGGTGGAGTATACACAGCTTGTCGCTTAAAACCTACAAATTTGGTATCGAATTCAATATCAATCAGGTATATGCCCCCATCGAAGACCTGGCCTGGATGCCTACCAGCCAGCGATTTGACGTAAATGCCAAAGTTTTTGGATTCGATTTTGTATATAATTATGTGGCTTCGGTAAGCGGCTACAAAATAAAACTCAACCCCGACCTACCCTCCGATGTGGCTGTAATCGATGAGAAACTCGACCAGGATCTGGCCAAAGAAGTGGAAAAACGTTGGAAAGAAGACGCCAAATCGAAGGATGTTTACGACAAATTATCGTCGGGCAAGGAACTCACGCGCAAAGACCTGCGCACGCTGATGAAAGACTACGAAAAAGAAGAAAAAAAGGCCGCCAAAGCCGATAAAACAACCGAGCTCAAAAACGACGAGACAAAAAAAACCGACCCCGTTGCACTCGAAGAACGCGTATTCAAGGTCGACAGTATGGCCTACAAACGCGACTCCTCCTACTGGGCTGAGATCAGGCCTATCCCGCTCACTGAATATGAAGTAAAAGGTTACGAGCGGGTCGATAGCCTGAGCCGGGTAGAAGCCGAAAAACGCGAGCGCGAGGAATCAGGCGAAGAAACCGACGAAAAAGAAGCCGAAAAAGCTAAAAAGAAGAAAAAAGCCAACCAGTTTGAGCTGATGGACCTCATCGGCGGCGGCAGCTACAATATCGGCAAAGCGCGCCTGTCTTTCGAGTCTATCCCCGCCAATATCCACTTCAACCCGGTGGAAGGCTTTAGCCTGCATTCGGAGATCGCACTGCGATTTAACCAAAAGGTGATGTTCAAAGACACTACCAATGCAACGGCCGCTGAGGGCAGCAAGCCCAAACCCAAAGTGCGCGTAACTCGCGAATGGACGTTCGGCTATACGCCCAGGTATGCCTTTGCGCGCGAAAAACTGACCGGCAAGGGGCGCATCAACTACGGGTTCGGCAGGCGTTTTCGCCGCGGCCACGCCCAACTGGAAGGCGGGCGCTATATCGTGCAGTACAACAGCGAAAAACCGATCAGCGAGTTGATCAATACTTACCTCAACTTGTTTGAAGAGCGCAATTTTATTCGCCTTTACGAAAAAGACTATGTCGGCTTCAATTTTGACAAGCAAATCAGGGAAAACTGGAAATTCCTGCTCAACGCCGAGTGGGCCAAGCGCTACACACTCGAAAATAATACTTCCCAAACCTGGTTTAACCGCGACGACCGCTTCTACGACTCGAATATTCCCGTTAATAATGAAGTTACCTATCCCCTGCCGGCTATCGAAAGGGCTTCTACTATTAGCGTAGGCATCGAAGCCCGCCCCTGGCAGCGCTATCGCACTTACAACGGCTATACGCGCCCGATAGATAATAGCTCGCCGACGCTCACGCTAAAATACCGCAAAGGTATTAACGGGTTGTTCGATAGCCAGGTCGATTACGATCTGCTCGACTTTACTTACCGCCACGACTTCAAAGTGGGCGCCCGCGGAAAAATGGACGTGAAAGTCAATACCGGTATTTTCCTGAATAACAATTACGTAGGCTTCGCCGATTACAAGCATTTCAACGGCAACCGCATCTCGCTCGTAACCGCCGACCCGGTGGGTAGCTTCCGCTTGCTCGACTACTACCGGCACAGTACGGCTGACAAATATTTGTCGGCCCACGCCCATTACCAGTTCCGCAAGTTTTTATTTACTCAAATTACGGAGGTCTGGCTCATGGGCCTTAAAGAAAATTTGTTCGTGAATTACCTGGCTACACCCACCTCGCAAAACTACGTGGAATTGGGCTATTCGGTCGACAATATCTTCCGCATTTTCCGACTGGAAACAGCCGTGTCGTTCCAGGATGGCAAGTACCTCGACTGGGGCGTGCTGATCGGCATTTCCTCCAACCTCGGGTTTATTGATTTTGATTAGGAGGGTGTGGGTTGTCGGTCGTCAGTTCTATGTTATAGGTTGTAGGTTGTAGGTTAGCTTATTGGTTTATAAGTATACAGACCTACAACCTACAACCTACAACCTACAACCTACAACCCTACAACCTACAACCTACAACAGCCCCCCCCTCAATGCCCCCACTTCCGCTCGCCTGCCGTTACGGCTATGGGCAGGGCGTTTTGCGGGGGAGGCAAAGGGCAGGTAGCGAAGGCCGTAAACGCGCAGGGCGGGTTAGTCGCCTTATTAAAATCGAGCGTAGTCAATCCGTCAGGGCCGGGGCGGCCGGCGTACAAAAAGCGGCCGGCGCCGTAAGTTTCCACACCGCTGGTTTCGTCAGAAAAAATGATGAACAGTTCCTCGCCCTCTTGCAGGGCATCCAGCCGGCAGGCAACACCGTTGAGGGTAAAGACCAGCGTACCCGGACTGGGCATCACCAGCGTTTGTCCCAGCACATTGGCAATCGGAATTTTTTTATCGACGGCGGGTTCGAGGTAGGCCCGGAGGCGCCAACTCGAATCGACGGGGTAGTTGTCTACGCCGGTAAAGGTACTTAATGCCGGATGCTCCAGATCGCGCAGCCGGATGCCGTATTTGTTTTCGCGTTTGATAACAAACCAGCGCAGCGAGCCGCTTTGCATCGCTACCGGGGTATCGGACGGGAATACGCGGATTGAAGTTGCAACATATTTTCCATTGGCGGTGATGGCCGCTGCCGGGGCCGGCTCCATCCAGACTTCGCCGTTTTTTAGCGTAAAAAGACCGAGTAGCTCAGGGCATTTGCCTTCGGGAAATACCACCTTGTTCGTTTTGCCCGCGCCAAAACTGTTAACGCCCTCCTCCAGCCAGAACAAGCCCGCCAGGTTCAGCCAGCCGTTTTCCGACTTGAGGCTTGCTAAACGCTCCTGCCGCCAGTCCAGGATTGACTGCTCGTAACTGTGCGCCTGAGCCCGGGCATTAGATGAAGTAAAAACGGTAAAAAGACAAAACAGCGAAAATTTAGTTAGGATATTTATCATGACCGGCTTTTTAAAAGATTGGCATTCGTACCAAAAATACTATAACCGGGTGATAATTAGCCATAGAGTCAATAATAAAGATTATTTATAATTTCAAAATTATCAAAAATTGAAAATATAAAATTATTATATTTGCAAAACTGTATTTTTTTAAAAATAAGAAAAATTATATTTTCAAAAAAATGGCAACATCAAGGTTCACGAGTCAATTTACATCGGGCAAATGGGAACAACATTACGGCTACCAAAGCTTTACGCCTGAACCTGTCAATCTGGATTGGATAGCCGACGATTCAACACTGATAAGTTTGCTCAGTGAGGCCGATCAAAAAATTGGAGAACTCAAAGCATATGGCGCATTGGTACCTGATATTGATTTCTTCGTCCTGATGTATGCAGCAAAAGAGGCTACTGAAAGTAGTCGAATAGAAGGTACCAAAACGGAAATTACCGAGGCCATGATGCAAAAACAGGATATTGACCCGGAGCGCCGGAATGATTGGGAGGAAGTCCAGAACTATATCAATGCAATGCGATATGCTATTGAAAACCTCTCTACTTTACCTTTAAGTGGACGCTTATTGCGTCAAGCGCATAGGTTACTTTTGCAAGGAGTAAGAGGAGAACACAAGCTGCCGGGCGAATTTCGGAGCAGCCAGAACTGGATTGGTGGCGCTACATTGCGCGACGCCGTATTTATTCCGCCACATCCAGACAGGGTGCCGGAACTAATGGCTGATTTAGAGCTTTTTATACACAATGAGCAAATTACGACGCCTCACCTGATTCGAGCAGGAATAGTCCACTATCAATTTGAAACTATTCACCCATTTTTAGACGGCAATGGACGTTTGGGAAGGTTACTTATCACCTTGTATCTTATCGACAAAGGATTGCTCGATAGGCCGGCTCTTTATCTTTCTGATTTTTTTAGTCGCCACAGAACCTTATATTACGATAACCTGACTCGCGTGCGGGAGAAAAACGATATCAACCAATGGTCGCGCTTTTTTCTGGTAGGGGTACGCGAAACATCAGCAGATGCTATTCTCACGTTTAAAAATATTCTTGCGCTTAAATCGCAAACAGAGATGTTGATTTTAGAAAAGTTTGGCAAGAAAAAGCCAGTGGTGGATAATCTACTCAGCGAATTGTTCAAACATCCCGTCATAAGCGCCAAGTTGGCTTCTCAACTGCTGGATGTAGCGCCGTCTACTGCCAACAGGCTCATTGATGCATTTGTGCAAATGGGAATTTTAGCCGAGTTGACCGGATTTCGCCGAAACCGGCTTTTTGAATTTAGAAATTATATACGTCTTTTTCAGAAAGAGATTTGACGATTACCCCCAATTATTTTTACATTAACGACACAAAAACCCAATCGCCTGTACCATGTTCAAAACCATCACCCTGACTATTGCGCTGCTGGGTTGCCTGCACGCCCTGGCGCAAACCGCCGCCCAACCCGTGACCATTGCCGCCAAAACTGCCGGCATGCAAGCATTCACTGGGTATTTTCCTTTTTATTGGGATGAAAAAGAAGGCAAAATCTGGCTCGAAATAAGCCGCTGGGATACCGAATTCCTCTACGTCAATTCGCTGACACACGGCGTAGGCTCCAATGATATCGGCCTCGACCGCAACCAACTTGGCGATACCCGCGTGGTGAAATTCGTGCGCAGCGGCCCCAAGGTGATGCTCGTGCAAGTCAATTACGACTTCCGGGCTGTCAGCGACAACCCCGAGGAGCGCCGCTCGGTTCAGGAAGCTTTTGCGCAGTCGGCGCTGTGGGGCTTCAAAGCCGAAATCAACGAAAATGGGCGCGTGCTCATTGATTTTACCCCGTTTTTGTTGCGCGACGCCCACGGCGTTGTCGACCGCCTGCGCGAATCCAACCAGGGCGCCTATCGCGTTGACGACTCCCGCTGTGCCGTCTGGCTCGACCGCACCCGCAATTTTCCCCAAAACAGCGAATGGGAGGCCATGATCACTTTTGCCGGCGAACCCCGCGGCGAGTATATTCGTTCGGTAACGCCTACGCCTTCGGCGCTTACCGTGCACATGCACCACTCGTTTATCGAATTGCCCGGCGATGGCTACCAGCCCCGCGTATACGATCCGCGCTGCGGTTATTTTACGATCAGCTACCGCGACTATGCCACGCCAATCAGCGAGCCCCTGATCAAGCGCTTCATCTGCCGGCATCGCCTGGAGAAAAAAGACCCCAAAGCCGCCGTCAGCGATCCGGTTGAGCCGATTGTTTACTACCTCGACCCCGGCGCGCCCGAGCCCATCCGCGCTGCGCTCATCGAAGGCGCATCGTGGTGGAACCAGGCCTTTGAAGCTGCCGGCTATCGCAATGCCTTCCGCGTGGAGGTGCTGCCGCCCGGCGCCGATCCGATGGATGTGCGCTACAATATCATCAACTGGGTGCACCGGTCTACCCGCGGCTGGTCGTACGGCAGTACCGTGACCGACCCCCGCACCGGCGAGATCATCAAAGGACATGTCTTGCTGGGGTCGCTGCGCGTTCGCCAGGATTTCCTCATCGCGCAGGGGCTCGTCGACGCTTATGCCGAGGGCCGCAAACCCGACCCGCGCCTCGAAGCGATGGCCCTGGCCCGCCTGCGCCAGCTTTCGGCCCACGAGGTAGGCCACACTATTGGACTGCAACACAACTTTGCCGCCAGCGTCAACAACCGCGCTTCGGTGATGGATTACCCCCATCCGTTTGTGACTGTCAACGCCAACGGCGATGTCGACTATTCGCAAGCCTATGCTACCGGTATCGGCGAGTGGGATAAAAGAACGATCATATACGGCTATCAGGATTTTCCGGATGGGGTTGATGAAAATAAAGCCCTGCAAACCATTTTAGAAGACAATATCAGTCTGGGACTGCTCTACCTCACCGACCAGGACGCTCGCCCGCTGGCCGCAGCGCATCCGCAGGCGCATTTGTGGGATAACGGCGCCTCGGCCATCGACGAACTGAAACGTTTGACGCAGGTGCGAAAGCAGGCCCTGGCTTCATTTGACGAAAAAAACATACCCGAAGGAGCGCCTATGGCTACGCTCGAAAATGTGCTCGTGCCCCTTTATCTCATGCATCGCTATCAGGTAGAGGCTGTCGCCAAAATGGTCGGCGGCGTACAATTCACCTATGCCGTTCGCGGCGACGAACAACCTGCCAATACGCCGCTGGATCCCAATATACAGGCGAGCGCCATTGAAACGCTGTTGGCTACCGTCAAACCCGACTTTCTGGCACTGCCCGAACGCATCATTCAACTTATCCCGCCACAGCCGCCAGGGTATGAGCGCGACCGCGAATTGTTTAAAACCTATACCTATAATACGTTCGATCCGCTTGCCGCCGCAGAAAGCGCCGCAAATTATACGTTGAGCGCCATGTTGATGCCCCAGCGCCTGGCCCGGCTGCTGGAACAAAATGCCCGCGCCACTGCGCACTGGTCGCTATCGCAATATCTCGATGAAATCGGCAAAGCCGTTAGTTCAAAAAAATACCAGACAGCCGGATTTTCTCCCAAAGAACAAGCTATTGCGCGCAATGTGGAAAAACTGTTTTTACACCACCTGCTGCGCCTGGCCGCCGACGCCAATGCCAACAGGCAGGTAGTGGCCGCCGCTATCCACAAAGCATACAATTGGCAGGAACTGCTCGAAGATGATTTGTCGGAAAGCGCTAACGCCGAACAGGCCGCGCATTACCGGTATCTGTTGACCCAGATTGAACAATACAAGCTCAACCCCGGAGCGTATGCTGCTCCTTATACCCCTGCACTTCCCGACGGGCAACCGATTGGATGTGACCATTAACGCACATCCCTCCATATCACCTAAAACACAGTATTATGAAACGAAAATTGACCTGCAAACTTTTGATGCCCCTCCTACTGCTCACATCCGCTGTATTTGCCCAGCGCACCGTCACCGGCAGGGTAATCGACGCCGTCACCGGCGATGAACTCGTGGCCGCCTCCGTATTGGTTAAAGGTACCAACGCCGGTACCATCACCGACGGCAACGGCATGTTCTCTATCAACGTACCCGCCGATGGAAAAATTCTGGTGGTATCGTATATCGGCTATCGCTCAAAAGAAGTAGAAATAAGCGATCAGACCGACTATGCCATCTCGCTGAGCGAAGGCGTCGAAATTGACGCCGTGACGGTTATCGGCTCGCGCAATACAACGCGCACAAAACTGGAAACACCCGTACCTGTTGATGTAATACCCCTGGCGGCAGTGATCAGCGACGTCGGCCAGGTCGACCTCAACCAAATCCTGACCTACATGGCGCCTTCTTTCCAATCAGCGCGCCAGGCCATTGCCGACGGCACCGACCACGTCGACCCCGCCCAACTGCGCGGACTGGGCCCCGACCAGGTACTGGTGCTGATCAACGGCAAACGCCGCCACCAATCGGCGCTGGTGAATGTCAACGGCACGGTAAACCGCGGTACAGTGGGCACCGACCTCAGCGCCATCCCCGCAGCCGCCATAGAACGCATCGAAATCCTGCGCGACGGCGCCGCCGCCCAATACGGCTCCGACGCTATCGCCGGCGTAATCAATATTGTACTAAAACAACGCACCGGCGTACTCGACGGCAGTGTGTCGTATGGCATGCACATCACCAACTACGACAAAAACTTCGCTTTGTACAAACTACAGGGCAATACCGCCGACCCGGGCGTGAATGTCACCGACGGACAAACCATCCAGGCAGGCCTAAACTATGGCTTTAAATTGGGGAAAAAAGGTTACGTCAACCTCACCGGAGAATATATCGACCGGGCAGCTACAAACCGCGCAGGTACTTACACCGGGCAGGTTTATCCCAGTGTAGGCGGACAAGTACGCGACGACTCCATCCTGCAGGCCCGCAATCTCGACCGCAACTTTTTCGATATGCTCATCGGCCAGTCGGAAATGAGTGGCGGCGGCGCATTTTTTAACGCTGATTACGCGTTGTCGCGCCACTGGAATCTTTACGCTTTTGGCGGTTATCACCAAAAAAGCGGCCTGTCAGCCGGCTTTTACAGATATCCCGGTTCAATAGCCAGCGCAGCCCGGGACTATGCAGACGAAGTATTTGCTATTTATCCCAACGGCTTCCTGCCGCAAATTGAAAGCGACCTGCAAGATATCAGCGCCGCCGTGGGCGTAAGAGGCCGCCTGGGCGAATGGCAACTCGACCTGAGCAACACCACCGGCCAAAACCGCTTCGACTTTACGGTTTCCAATTCTGTCAACTATACCCAGGCCGCTGTTTCGCCCAACAGTCTGCAAACCGTCTTCGACGCAGGCGGCTTGAAATTTTTACAAAACACCACCAACCTCGACCTCAGCCGAAAATTCGACGTACTGAAAGGTCTCAACTTTGCTGTGGGCAGCGAATTCCGCCTCGAACAATTCGGACTGAGGGCCGGCGAAGAAGCATCCTGGCGCAACTACGACACCGCCTCTGGCGCTGCTTCCGGGGCCCAGGTATTCGCGGGGTTCCTGCCCTCCAACGAAGGCGACAACAGCCGCAGCAGCGTAGCCGCTTATATTGACGCCGAGCAGGACTTTACGCGCAACTGGATGGTGGGCGCCGCGCTGCGCTTTGAAAATTATTCCGATTTCGGCAGCACGGTCAACTACAAAATTGCTACCCGCTACAAAGTAGGCGAATTCCTGTCGGTACGCGCCTCAACCAGCACCGGCTTCCGGGCGCCCTCGATGCAGCAGCGCTTTTACGCTAAAACCAATACGCTGTTTGTCTCGATCAACGGCCAGTTGACGCCGGTAGAAAGCGGCACATTCACCAACGACAGCCGCCCGGCGGAAATATTGGGTATTCCCGAACTGACACAAGAAACTTCGCAGAGCTTCACCGCCGGCGTCACGGCCCGCCCCACGGAAGGACTTGAAATTTCGGTCGATGCTTATCAAATCGACATCGACGACCGCATTGTGCTCACCAACAATTTCAGCGATGGCGGCAATGCCGACCTCAAGGCCCAGCTCGAAGCCGCCGGCGCCAACCAGGCCAACTTTTTCGCCAACGCTATCGATACCCGCTCGCGCGGCGTAGAGGCGGTGATCGCCTACGGCAAGGTCTTCGGCGGTAAACACGATCTGCGTTTTACTATCGCAGGCACTTTTATCGACAACGAGGTGAAGAAAAATCCCGACGGCACGCCGCGCATCCAGGCTTCGCAAATCCTGATCGAAACGGGGCAAATTGGCCGCTATTTCAACCGCGAAGACCAAAGTCGCATCGAGGTGGCTAACCCCCGCAATAAGTTTAATTTTACAATCAATTACAAACTGAAAAAATTCGGCGCCATGCTGCGCGCCGTGCAATGGGGTGAAGTGGTCTACCTCGACCCGTCAATCGACCCGACAAAACCCGAAAATTTCCCCACTAATGCTTTTTCCGGCAACAAAGAAACGCTGGACCAGACGTTTAATCCGGTTACGATTTTCGACGCTTCTGTCAGCTACCAGGTGTGGAAGGGACTTACCCTGTCTGTCGGCGCCAATAATCTGTTTGATACATACCAGGACGCCCACATCCACGCCAATAATATGAGCTCCGGCCGCTTTGTATACAGCCGCCGCGTGCAACAATCCGGCTTCGCCGGCAGGTTTTTGTTTGCCAGATTGAAGTTTGATTTGAGGTGAGAGGTTATGAGAGGTTATGCGACTGAAAGGAGTCCCGTACTGACCAAAGGGAAGTCGGGAAGGGGTTATGAGGGGGGATGAGGGGGGATGAGAGGGGATGAGGGGGGATGAAAAATTATGAAACATACTCCCATAACCCTTCATAACCCTTCATAACCCTTCATAACCCTTCATAACCCTTCATAACCTTTCATAACCCCTCATAACCCTTCATAACCTTTCATAACCCCTCATAACCTTTCACCCAAAGCCTTATCTTTGCGCAATAAATCGTATACATGACAAAAACGCTTGTCCCCACAACGGATTTCCAACGCGCCATTCTCGAAGGCATTCCCTCGTTATTGCCGGCGCCAAAGCCCTATGACAACAGCGTAAGCCATGCCCCCGTGCGGGTCATCGCCGGCGTATTAAGCGAAAAAGAAAAAGTGCTGGCCTTGCGCAACGCCTTGCGGTATTTCCCTGCTGAGCATCACGCCGTGCTGGCGCCCGAATTTGCCGCCGAGCTGGCGGCGTACGGCCGCATCTACATGCACCGGTTTCGCCCCAACTACCCCATGTACGCCCGGCCCATCCACGAGTACCCCCACCGGTCGAAGCAAGCCGCGGCCATCATGCTGATGATACAAAACAACCTCGACCCGAAGGTGGCCAAACACCCCCACGAACTGATCACCTACGGCGGCAACGGGGCTGTTTTCCAAAACTGGGCCCAATACCGGCTGGTGATGAAATACCTGGCCGAGATGACCGACGAGCAAACGCTGGTAATGTACTCGGGCCACCCGCTCGGCTTGTTCCCCTCGCACCCCGAAGCGCCACGGGTAGTAGTGACCAACGGCATGATGATACCCAACTACTCTAAAAAAGAAGACTGGAACAAATACAACGCCCTGGGCGTCACCCAATACGGACAGATGACGGCGGGTTCGTTTATGTATATCGGCCCGCAGGGCATTGTCCACGGCACCACCATAACACTGCTCAATGCCGGGCGCCTGAAAGGCCTGGGCGACGACAACCTGCGGGGCAAGGTATTCGTCACCTCGGGGCTCGGCGGCATGTCGGGGGCGCAAACCGTGGCCTCCGTGATCGCCGGGGCGGTGGGCGTGGTCGCCGAAGTAGACCCCGACGCTGTGCAACAACGCCTGACCGACGGCTATATCCAGGCCGAAAATGTGTTTCACGACCTCGATAAACTGCTCGCCCGCATCGAGGAGTGCCGCCGCAACGGCACGGCCGTCGCCCTGGTCTATGCCGGCAACGTAGTCGATCTATGGGAAAAATTTGTCGAAGCAGGAACACACATAGAACTCGGCTCCGACCAAACTTCACTGCACAATATCGACGATATGGGCTATTGCCCGGCAGGTTATACTTTTGCGGAAGCTAAAGCCCTGCTCGTGCGCGACAAAGCGACCTTTATGGACGCCGTGCGACATACCCTGCGCCGCCATGTTGCGGCTATTAATGCCATGACAGCTCGCGGTATGTATTTTTGGGACTATGGCAATGCCTTCCTGCTCGAAGCCGGTCACGCCGGCGCCGATATATGGCGCAATCAGGAGGAAGGTTTGTACAAATACCCCTCTTATGTAGAAGATATTATGGGGCCCATGTGTTTCGACTACGGCTTCGGCCCCTTCCGCTGGGTGTGCGCCTCCGGCGACCTGGCCGACCTGCGCACTACCGACCGCATTGCCGGCGAAGTACTTCAAGCCATGCTGGCAGCATCCCCTCCCGATATCGAAGGGCAATTGCGCGACAACCTGATGTGGATACAATCGGCAGAGATGAATATCCCGGTGGTGGGCTCCAAATCCCGCATCCTTTATGCCGATGCAGTGGGTCGCATCCGCATTGCCCAGGCTTTCAACGAAGCCATTGCCCGCGGTGAAATCTCGGCCCCGGTGGTATTAGGCCGCGATCACCACGACGTATCGGGCACCGACTCGCCGTTCCGCGAAACTGCCAATATTTACGACGGATCCAGGTTTACCGCCGACATGGCGGTGCACAACGTCATCGGCGACTCATTCCGGGGAGCTACCTGGGTCAGCCTGCACAACGGCGGCGGCGTAGGCTGGGGCGAAGTGATCAACGGCGGCTTCGGCATGGTACTCGACGGCAGCCCCGAGGCGCGCCGTCGACTGGAATCAATGCTGTTCTGGGATGTCAACAACGGCATCGCCCGCCGCAGTTGGGCCCGCAACGAGGGCGCCATACACGCTGCCCAACGCGCCATGGAGGCAGAGCCGGCCCTGCGCATTACGATGCCCAATCTGGCCGACGACGAATTGGTAGAAAAAGCAATCAAGGCAATTACTACCTGATCAGCACTACTTCCGATTTGTAGGTCGATATTTCGCCGCGCGGCCCCGTAATCCGCACTTCACACAAGTAAACGCCGGGCGGCGCCGGCCCGCCCGTGTTGTTTTTTCGACCGTTCCAACCCGTATCAAGGTTCGACGACTCAAAAACCATTTCCCCCCAGCGGTTCCAAATGCGAATATTGTATTGCTTAATACCCGGCAAAAAACCTTCCGGTTTATAAATATCGTTGACAGCGTCGTCGTTGGGGGTGAAAGCATTAGGTAAATGAAAAGTATTGACGGGTTTGATATCTACTATCCGGCTGGTCGAATCCTGACAGCCGCTGACATGGGTGACCACCAGGGTTACCTCATACAAACCGGTATCGGCATAAACATAAGAAGGGTTGGGTATCGTAGCATAAGCCCCTGGCACGCCAAAATCCCAATACCAGCGCCAGGCGTCGACAGATTGGTCGTTAAATTGCACCTGCGGATTAAAAAAGTCGGGCGCTTCAGGTGAAAAATCAAAATCGGCTATGGGCGCCGGGGTTACCGTGATGAGCGCGGGGAAAATGGTATCAGTCTGGCAACCGATCGGCGAAATAACAGACAGCCCAACGTCATATACGCCGGCAGCCTCGTAAGTATGCACCGCATCGATATCGCTACTCGTGGCGCCGTCGCCAAAATCCCAGCGTACCTCATACGTCTCGTCAACAGGATATGAGAGATTATTGAACCGCACCCTGGCGGGCGCGCAACTTTCGGTTTCGCTGGGCGAAACAATAAGCAGCGCCGGCACTGGAAAATAGGGCACCAATCGGCTGGCAGTAGCCGTACACCGGTTGGCGTCGGTAATTTTGAGCGTAGCGATACGCCCGCCGGGATCGTCATAAATATGCTGCGGGGCAACCGTCAGGGAGGCATTGCCGTCGCCGAACGTCCATCTCCAATCGATAACTTCCTGTCCGTCAGTGACGGGCAACGGCGTAAATTGTACCGGCCCCGCCCTGCAAGTGTCATATGCAAATTCAAAATCCGTATCCAGCCCCGGATAAATCGAAACACGGATCGTGGCCGTATCGCCGCAATCGGAATCAGGATTGAGTACCAGGCTGCCTTCGTATTCTCCGGGGCCGGGGAAAGTGACCGTGGCATTCCAGGTATCTATGATTTCCGTTTCGCCGTTGATGTCAAATTCCCAATAAAAAACATCGATAAACTGAGACTGATAACTTTGATTGATAAAACTCAGCGTCGTTTCGCCACAAGTATTAAACAAAAAAACATCATTGGCCAGGCTATCTTCCGATACGTCGGCTACTACAGTGGGCGTGCAACTGGTCACATTAAACTGAAAATCGCGACGCACGGTGCTCAACAAGATGCCGTTGCGGTATTCCGACACGCAGATACCTACCACAAATTGCCCCTGAAAAGCGGGCATACCGGTCATCAACCCGGAATAAGTGCCAATATCAAAATCAGAAGCGGCGCCCAACGGATTTTGGGCCGTATAGGCCGGCGCCAGGAAATTCACCCCGGCATAAGGAGGCGGATTATCGGGGTCGGGGGCCAGGCCGTTGAGTGCCAGCGGGTTGTTGAAATTCAGACCGCCGCCCAACAACGGCGTACACAATTCGTATACCAGCAAATCACCTTCTGCATCTACTGCCGCGCTACTGATACTAAAAGACTGCCCTGCACACAATACAATGGGGGGGTAATTGGTAAAAACAGGGCTGTTATTGCCTGCCAACTGAGCCGCCGGCGTGAGTTCTATGGTATAAGTAGCGCCGGAATCGTCGGGGTTTAAAATATTGGTAATAGTAATATTGCGGCAGCAGCGTTGATAGGAAATAAAGTAGCTCTCGCTGGAAATAGGCAGATCAACAGCCGGAAAAACGTAAACCCCTTCCTGAACGCAAACATTTTGAGGTACAATCAAACATGGGTTGCCGGGGTTAGGGTTGATAAACGAACTGGTGGGCGCCTGGAGGTACAAGGTGAGAAATGGCGTGGTTGAACTACCCCGGTATATCGTCACCGAAGCCGTAAACGATCCGCCCGGCGCCGAGTCGAAATTGGCGCCGCTACCCTGGCAGTCGCGATAAATCCGCATGGTGAATACGTACGTCCGCGAATTCGAACTCGTATCGCCGTTGGTATACCCCAGGCATTGATAGGTGATCTCCCCGCCGATAATGTGCGCGGCCTGTGCCGGCAGGGCTAACAGGCAACTTGCAACTAAAATAACGATGTAGTGTAATTTTTTTTTCAACCCTGACGTTTTTATAAGTTGTTTATCCGTGCTACTCGTAAAGGTAGTGAAATCCTTATTCCTGCCAAAAGCGGGTAACGCAGATTCGCAGTTTATCAGACACTTTGCAGGGGTATCCTCAATGATAAAGTGTTTAACCAAATCGTTTTGGCTTTGTTATTTATTCACTACATATGGAGCACTATGAAGCGCCGCAGCCGCGGGAGGGCGGCAACTGCGCTTTCTACGCTGAGCAAATCCCAGGTATATGACGACCACTTTTACCAACCAGGCAGCCATTATGACACAAAACTACGACACCGCAAACGCGCTGCTCACACTGAGTCAGGGCGGACTTATTCTGTTCCCCACTGACACTACTTGGAGCGTTGGCTGCGACGCGCTCAACCCCCTTGCCATCAGGAAATTATTGCAACTGTACCAGCAAAAAAACACTTATCCCATTGAGTTGATCGTCAACTCTATCGGTATGATAAAAAGTTATGTGGAGCAGCTACATCCGCGCGTAGAAACGCTGCTGGTTTACCATACCCGCCCGCTTACCATATTACTGGAGCAGGCTCGTCGAGTGCCGCAGGAGGCGCTTTATCCCGATGGCAGCGTAGCAATGCGGCTGACACAAGATGAATTTGCCCGACTGCTGGTCAGCCAATTTGGTCGCCCTATTGCTACCACGCCGGCTTGTGTTGAAGGCCGGCCTTTTCCCACCCATTTCGGCGCTATCAGTTCGGAAATTTTACAAGGCGTAGATCACGTTTCCAAATTTAAACAACACGACAAAAACCAGGGCGAGTTGTCTGTTATGGTTAAATTATCGGACGGCGACGAAGAACTCGTTTTTTTGCGTGAATAGTACGACGCGCTGCAAAAAGGCATAATTCGGAAACTGCTGCCTATTACCCATTACCATTATAATAACCGGTTTTAATTTCCTATCTTTGCCGCATGGAATTGAATCAAGAATTGGACCAAACGCCTGTTGAAACGGGCGATTATAATGCCAGTAATATTCAGGCATTAGAGGGGCTTGAAGCCGTTAGAAAACGCCCGGGGATGTATATCGGAAGCACCGATTCCAAGGGCTTGCACCACCTGGTTTGGGAAGTTATCGACAACTCCGTCGACGAATACCTCGCCGGCCATTGTACCGATATCGTGTTGCGTGTTTTGCCCGGCAATACGGTGACCGTAACCGACAACGGCCGCGGTATCCCTACGGGTATGCACAAAAAACTCAAAAAATCGGCGCTCGAAGTCGTTATGACCGTGCTGCACGCCGGCGGTAAATTCGACAAAAACACCTACAAAGTCTCCGGCGGCTTGCACGGCGTGGGCGTTTCCTGCGTCAACGCCCTTTCCGACCACCTGCGCGCCGAAGTGCGCCGCGAGGGTAAGGTTTGGGTACAGGAATACAGCCAGGGCAAACCCCAGGGCGATGTCAAGATTATCGGCGACTCCAACGAGACCGGCACGACGATCACTTTCCACCCCGACCCCGAAATTTTTGAAACGCTCGACTACAAATACGATATCCTCGCCAATCGCATGCGCGAATTATCGTACCTCAACCGCGGACTGCGCCTGGTGCTGATTGACGAGCGCGAAAAAGACGAAAAAGGCGCCTTCAAACAGGAGGAATTTCACTCTTCCGGCGGCCTGCGCGAATTCCTCAAATACCTCGACGACTCCCGCACACCGCTCACCGAACAGCCTATACACCTCACTACCCGCGAAGACGATGTAGAGGTGGAAGTGGCGCTCCAGTACAATACTTCCTACACCGAGAATATTTATTCGTTTGTCAATAATATCAATACCCGCGAGGGCGGTACGCACGTCAACGGCTTCCGCATGGCCGTTACCCGCGAATTTCGCCAATACGGCAAAGACAACGGATTTTTCAAAAAGCTGAAATTTATGCCTTCGGGCGAAGATTTCCGCGAAGGCCTCACCGCCATCGTGTCGGTGAAGGTCCCCGAACCGCAATTTAAAGGCCAAACCAAAGGCGAACTCGGCAACTCGGAAGTGCTCGGCATCGTGTCGCGCGCCGTGGGCGAAGCCCTGGGCCATTTCCTCGAGGAAAATCCCAACGAGGCCAAACGCATTATGGATAAGGTGATCCTGGCCGCAACCGCCCGCGAAGCAGCCCGCAAAGCCCGCGAAATGGTGCAGCGCAAAGGCGTGCTCACCGGCGGCGGCCTGCCCGGCAAATTGGCCGACTGCTCGTCGAAAAACCCGGAGGAAAGCGAAATTTTCCTCGTAGAGGGCGACTCGGCAGGCGGTACCGCCAAACAGGGCCGCGACCGCAATATCCAGGCTATCCTGCCCCTGCGCGGTAAAATCCTTAATGTCGAAAAAGCCCTCGAACATAAGATCTACGAAAACGAGGAAATCAAAAATATTTTCACCGCGCTCGGCGTGCGCATCGAAGAAGACGAAGAGGGCGAACGCATCCTCAATCTCGAAAAACTGCGCTACCACAAAATCGTGATTATGTGCGACGCCGACGTCGACGGCAGCCACATTACTACGCTGATCCTGACTTTCTTCTTCCGCTATATGCGCCCGCTCGTGGAAAAAGGCCACGTGTATATCGCCGCCCCGCCGCTCTACCAGGTGCGCAAAGGCAAGGATTTCCGCTATTGCTGGACCGACCAGGAGCGCCGCGAAGCCGTCGAGGCATACTCCAAAGGCGGCAACGACGCTAATGTCAAAGTACAACGCTATAAGGGTCTCGGCGAAATGAACGCCGAACAATTGTGGGAAACCACGATGAACCCCGATACCCGCATCCTTCATATTGTATCTATCGACGACGCCCGCGAGGCCGACCGCATCTTTTCTATGCTCATGGGCGACGAGGTGCCGCCGCGCCGCGCTTTTATCGAGGCCAACGCCAAGTACGCTAAAGTAGATGCGTAATATCGATTGTAATATTTTATCCTTTCAGGTATAAAGAGGTACAAACGGCCAAAAGAAACCTGTTCTGCAGCCAAAAAACCTCTTACCATGAAAGTGAAACATGCAATCGTACTGAGCGGGGGCGGATTTAAAGGCGCCTTCCAGCTGGGGGCAATCAACGCGCTGTCGCAATCGGCTGACAGGCTTTTCCCCGATGGGCAGATGAATTTCGATATCGTCGCCGGCGTGTCGGTGGGCTCTCTCAACGGCGCCCTGCTGGCCATGCAACGCCTCGATGCCCTCAACGACTTCTGGCAGCGCGTGGCAGCCAACGGTCCTAAGGAGATTTTTACATCGCCCTTTATCGACGCCGACTCGGGCAGCGATGAACCCCAATTCAAATTCGACCTGGAACAACTAAAAAACCAGGTCAGCGATTTCAAACTTCCCAAAATCGGCATTGACGATATGGTCAAGCTCGCATTTATGGGTAGCAAGAAACGGCAAAAATTTATTTCAGATCGCATCAAAGAGGCGCTATCGCCACTGCTCAAAGGCAAAAATGCCCTGCGCGGTCTGGCCGACAATACGCCCCTTCGCGATAAACTTCGCAGTATTCTCGATAAAAATGCTATCAATGGCCGGCAGTATTTCTGCGGCTTCGTTTCACTTGACGACGGTCAGTACCACTCGGTATTACACAGCGACTTTACCAGCAATGAGGATTTTGTCAACGGCGTGCTCGCCTCTACGGCAATGCCCGTGGTGTGGGCCCCCGTACCCAATATCGGCTTTGCAGGCCGCGCAGCCGTCAATTCAGTAGACGGCGGCATACGCAACGTGTCGCCGCTGGGCGATGTGGTGGATGCTATACTAAATGACAACGAACCCGACGTAGTTTACCGCGTGATTATCGTGAACTGCAACAGCGGCGTCGATCAAGCAGATTATAGCCAGAGCAACTTGGCAGGTATCGCCCTGCGCGCCCTCAACGATATCGCTATCACCGAAATCTTTGACAACGACCTCGCCATGTTCCTCAAAATCAACGAACTGGTTGCCCAGGCTGAAGAACGCGGCGTCCGACTCATGGATTATAATTACCAGAACGGCCAGCGCCACGCCCGGCCCTTCCGCCGCTTCGAAACGATGATCATACAGCCCGATCCCGGTATGCTCGGCGATACGCTGGCCATGAACCCCGCGTTGTTCGAACGCCGTGTGGCTCACGGCTTCAGCAAAGCCCAGGAGGCAATCGCCGCTTTCCTGAGCCAACAGGAGCCGCAGCCGGTGAGGGCGTGAGTGTGCGTCTGAATACTTCGTTTCCTACATCGCACAACCGAAAAGCAATTTTTATATAAATATATCCCCAACTTTCATAAACAACCGGCCAATCTGCATTTAGCTACCGGCAAATGCGAGATTGGCCGGTCTTATTATGCTCATACATTATATTGCAGCATCAAACATCTATCTTATTTTTACCCAAAACAAAAACACCCAACACATGCAATTCATTCGCTGTCTCCTCATCGGCGCTATCAGCGTTTTGTTGTTATATACTGCCTGTAATTCGCCGGAAGGCAAAACCACACAACAAGCGCCAGGCACTGATTCCCTCGATAAACAATGGTGGAAAGAAGCCGTCGTGTACCAGATTTATCCCCGCAGCTTCCAGGATAGCAACGGCGACGGCATCGGCGACCTGAAAGGCATTATCTCCCGGCTCGATTACGTAAAAAGCCTGGGCATCGATATGGTGTGGCTCAACCCCATTTACGCTTCACCCAATAAAGACAACGGCTATGATATCTCCGACTACCAAAATATTATGAAGGAATTCGGCACGATGGAAGACTTCGACGCCCTGCTCAAAGGTATGCACGACCGGGGCATCAAGGTCTTCATGGATCTCGTGGTTAACCACTGCAGCGACCAACATGCGTGGTTTAAATCCGCCCGCAGCTCGCGCAATAGCCCTTATTACAATTACTTCCACTGGTGGCCCGCTGAAAAAGGCAAGCCGCCTTACCGCTGGAGCGTTTTTGACGAAAAAGGCGACGCCTGGGAATACAACAAGGCTACCAATTCGTATTACCTCCACTATTTCGCCGACGGCCAACCCGACCTCAACTGGGAAAACCCGCAGTTGCGCCAGGAGATTTATAAAATGATGCGCTTTTGGCTCGACAAGGGGATCGACGGCTTCCGCCTGGATGCTATTGCCTTTATTTCTAAAGATACAACCTTCCCTCCCCTACCCGCCGAATACAACGGCCAATGGGGAATGTATTATGCTAGCGGACCCCGCCTGCACGACTATATGCAGGAAATGCACCGCGAAGTGCTGGGTAAATACAACATCGCAACAGTGGCCGAGGCGATGGGCGATGTGGAACGCGTGATGAAATTTGTAGACCCCGCCCGCAAGGAGCTAAATATGGCTTATTATTTCGAAGCAATCGATTTCGGTTATTTGCCCAATGAATACAAAATGCCCGACCCCAATGGCTACGATTTTGTGCAGTGGAAGAAAATTTACGCCAAGTGGACCGATGCTTTCGCCAAAAAAGGCTGGGGCACCATCTACCTCGCCAACCACGATCAACCCCGCATGCTCACCCGCTGGGGCAACGATAGCCCCGAATTCCGCGACCTGTCGTCGAAAATGCTCACTACCTTTATCCTCAGCATGCGCGGTACGGCGTTTTATTATTTTGGCGATGAAATTGGCATGAGCAATATCAAATTCGACCGCGTGGAAGACTATAACGATATCGAATTGCTGACCAATTACGCACAGGTGAAAGCCAAAGGCGGCGACCTGAAGCGCTTCCTGGAAGGAATGAAGATTTCGTCGCGCGACAACGGCCGAACACCTATGCAATGGGATAACAGCCCCAATGGCGGCTTCACTACCGGCGCCCCCTGGCTCAAGGTAAACCCCAACTACGCCACAGTCAACGTAGCCGCCCAAGAGAATGATCCGCAGTCTATTCTGA
>DAINSQ010000058.1:0-25946 GCA_036741235.1 Saprospiraceae bacterium
TGGTATGTCACCATGGTTCATGATGGTACTGACGACATCATCTACGTCAACGGCGTTGAAGTCAACCGCAAACCGGCGCCCGGCAAGCTCAATACTACGGCCAGGCCCCTCGCTTTCGGCAATAACCCGATAGAGGGCGGGCAGTATTTTATTGGAGCATTGGACAACGTGAAAATCTACAACCGGGCGCTGACTTCCGATGAAGTCGCCAACCTGTTTGAAAATGGTACCACCGGGTTTGACGAAATAAACCTGGTGCATACCTACATTGATCAGGTGTTCCCCATCCCGGCTAAAGAAATGCTCACAGTGAAGCACCATTTGCCGGCTAACCAGCCGTTATTGCTCCGCGTATTTGACACGCAGGGCAGACAGGTTGACGCTATGGCATTCAACCAAAGCGAAATGGCAGGCGGACAGCTTTCGGTCAATGTGAGCGGTTACGCACCGGGCCAATATGCGCTCAACTTCGTCTTGGGGGGTAAAAACCTCGGATCGGTGAAGTTCAATAAGCAGTAAACAGGGTCTTCATATTCAGGGCCACGGCAAGGCAGGCATTAAAATACTTGCCGAGCCGTGGCGCCAAATTATCCGCTTTTCGGTCATGGTTACGCGTTTTACGGAGAATCCCATTCTCACCAAAGACGATATTCAACCCAGCCAACGCGATTGGGTGGTGGAATGTGTATTAAACCCGGGCGTTTTTCATTTTGATGGAAAAACCTGGCTGCTATTGCGCGTGGCAGAGCGCCCCGTTCAGCAAGAAGGCAAGGTATCGTTTCCGGTGATGAACGGCGATGGGCAGTTTAAGATTATGGAATTTCGCAAAGAAGACGCCAATCTTGATTTGTCGGATAGCCGAATGGTAGGTTACAAGGGAAAAACATATCTGTCTACTATTTCGCATTTACGGCTGGTGTGCAGCGATGATGGCATTCATTTTCGCGAACCTGCTGATTTCCCTGCACAAATATTCGGGCAGGGTGAATTAGAGACTTTCGGCATAGAAGATTGCAGGGTGAGTTGCATCAACGGCGGCTACTACCTCACCTATACACAGGTATCTGAACACGGCGTGGGGGTGGGATTGATGAAGACTACCGATTGGCGGCAATTTCAGAGGTATGGTATGATTTTGCCTCCGCACAATAAAGACTGCGCGCTTTTTGAATCAAAAATTGATGATAAATATTATTGTTTGCACCGCCCTTCGGGGCTTGGTTTAGGGGGTAATTTTATATGGATAGCTTCTTCCCCTGATTTACTGCACTGGGGGCGGCATCACTGTCTTTTGCATACCCGAGAGAGCTGGTGGGATAGCGCCAGGGTAGGCGCAGGCGCTGCGCCCATAAAAACGCCTGAGGGCTGGCTTGAAATATATCACGGCGCCGATCATCATCATCGCTATTGCCTGGGCGCCGTTCTGCTCGATCTCGACGATCCCTCCAAGGTGTTGGCCCGCTCCCATCATCCCTTATTGGAGCCCGCTTATGATTATGAAAAAACGGGTTTTTTCGGCAATGTCGTATTTACCAATGGGCATCTGGTTAATGGCGACGAGATAACCTTGTATTACGGTGCATCGGATGAGGTGATCTGCGGCGCGACCCTGTCAATTGAAGAGATATTAGCAGATATTTTGAAAGCAGTATAATAGCGCCAAACAATAAACAAGTCATCTTGTGTCAAGGACTTTTCCAAAGGCTCTCCTGGCAATATCTACTTCATTTTGCTGTATTATTTCTCTGTTGAAATCACCTCTCCAGTGTCATTATCAAAAAAATGCAACTTGCTGCAGTCGATCCATAGGGTCATTTTACATGGCGGGTCCACTGCTTCGTCGGCGGCCAGGCGAGCCGTGATTTGCTTGTCATGCAGTATGGCAAATGCAAAGCTTTCGTGGCCAAGGCGCTCCATTAGCTGGATGTCGGCTTCAAAGGGAACGTAGTTGGAGTTTTCTCTTTCCGGGAAGGCATGGATATGCTCCGGGCGGATGCCCAGGGTGATGTTGCTGCCTGCAAATTCGGCCAGGGCTTTTTGTTTGTCGAGCGGCACGACAATTGTTTTGGAGTGATCTGCAAATCGCAATCCATATGCTGTTTGCTCTAATATGCCGTCTATAAAGTTCATGGGCGGCGAGCCGATAAACCCGGCAACAAAGCGATTTGCCGGTCTGTTGTACAGATTTTGGGGCGTATCAATTTGTTGAATTTCGCCTTTATTAATCACCGCAATGCGGTCGCCAAGCGTCATGGCTTCCACTTGGTCATGGGTGACGTAAACGATGGTAGTTTGCAGGCGTTGGTGCAGCCGGGCAATTTCAAGGCGCATCTGCCCTCTCAATTTGGCGTCGAGGTTGCTCAGCGGCTCGTCGAAAAGGAAAACTTTGGGGCTGCGCACAATGGCGCGCCCTATGGCCACTCGCTGTCGCTGTCCGCCCGACATAGCCTTGGGCTTGCGGTCGAGAATGGGCTCTATTTCCAGAATACGGGCGGTTTCCAACACTTTCTCCCGAATGGCTTGTTTGTCGAACCCTTTTATTTTTAAACAAAAGGCCAGGTTATCGTAAGCCGTCATGTGCGGATACAGGGCGTAATTCTGAAATACAATGGCGATATCCCGATCTTTGGGCGAGATGTCATTGACAACCTTCCCGTCTATCCGCAATTGGCCCGAGCTTATCTCTTCCAGGCCTGCTATCATGCGCAGCAAGGTAGATTTTCCGCAACCCGACGGCCCGACGAGTACCATAAACTCTTTGTCCTTGATCTCAAAGTCTACGGTTTTGATGACGTTGACTTTTCCAAAGTTTTTGCTGACTTGTTCAAATTGTATGGACGCCATGTCGATGTTTGTTTGTTGGTGGCAGTAATTTTTGGGCTATTGGCAATCAGATACCTGGTATTCAGGTTATTGTTGTCTTTGTCGGTTCACAACTTCCAGTGCTTGCAGACTCAGCAGCGCTTCGATTGTCGATTCTGCGCCAGAATTGCGGTTAATGTCAGAGGCTGAATTAATGCCGTCGTAGGCGCGTCCGGTGGCCGAATCGTACATGGCTTGCTTTGCGGCGTTTTTGCCCTCAAACCAGCCTGCCAATTGCTCTGCGATATGAGCATAGGCCGTTTCGTTTGTAATGGCGTAGGCCTCAACAGCCGCTAGTATCATGGGACTTATATCATAGGCAATTTGGGTAAAGGGTTTGATAGCCTCAATAGTTGGTCTGCCGTCTTTTTTCGTAAGTTTAAATTCGTGTACAAAACCTTTGTCAATGCAAAATGGATAAAAATATCGCACCTCGTTGAGGCCCGCATCTACAAAAGGCCGATGTTGTAAACGGCGACCGGCATAAAGCAAGGCGTATGCCTGCGAATTGCCCCAGGCATGCCAGTAATTTTGCCAACTCAGAAAGGCGTAAAAAGGCGGCGTTTGGGAGTCGCCGTATTGCACTCGAAGCAGTTGATTGCCGAGCGTCAGGATCAGTTTTCTGACATCCTCTTCCGGGTGAATCCGATAATAATTAGTCAATGCAACTACCATCACCGCCGCCTGGTCGGCCCCCAATTCCGCCAGGCATTGGGGTACGGCAATGCCCTCAAAGTCGACTTGCTGCGTATCGGCTGCGCATATCGGTTTCATTTTTGTAAACAAACCATCCATCGCCTGTCTGCTTTGTTGTTGCAGATCGCTGAGCGCGGGCGCAGAAAGCAAGTTAAATTCCGACAGTGCCCAGAAGGCCCGCCACGACCACCACGACGCCACCGCCCGGCTGTTGATATGGTCTTTGTTGATCTGCCCGTTTGGAAAAATGAAGTTATAGAAATACCCGTTTTCAGCCTGCATGAACAGCAAAAATGCAGTCATAGTGCGAATTTTGGCTAATGAGGCGGTGTCGGGACTTATACCGTATTGCCGGCAGTAAAATACCAGCGCCCGGGCCACATCGTCAACACAGGTGAAACCTTCGTCTTCGTCGCCAACAAAACGATAATCAGGCGCTTCGCAGTAGATCCACACTGTACCCAGGCGAACGGTATCGCCAATTACAATCTCTTTGTAGAGATGGTTGAGGTGCGCAGTGTTTATCACCGAAGTTTTGTCTTTCTCTTTAGCAGGCCAGCAAGAAGTCAGGAGCATCAATAGTATGAAAACGACCGGGAGGTTTCTCATGGCAGCTCGGTTTTCAGGGCGGATAAAACATTATCTGTTTCTGCGATGGCAAAGCTGATTGCATTGTCAGACATAGCGTAGGGGATTATCAGATTTTTGCCGTGCTCCAGCAGTCCGCAGGTATACAATACATTTGGAACATAGCCTTCCCGTTCTTCCTCATTGGGAGTCAGCAGTGGGAAATCGAGGCTTGCCAACACCTTGTCGGGGTGCTCTAAATCGAGTAGCGAAACGCTTAGTACATATTTTCGCATAGGTCCGACGGCGTGGGTGAGCAGCAACCACCCCTCCGGGGTTTTTACGGGGCTTCCGCAGTTGCCCATTTGCAGCATTTCCCAATGTCGTTGAGGTTGTTGCAGGGGTTGGTAATCCTCCCACCGGTATAGATCGTCGGAGTACATAATTGACAAATTGCGACCACCTTGCCGGCCGATCATGGCGTATTTCCCCAGAACTTTTTCGGGAAAAAAAGCAAAACCTTTATCAGATGCCGCCTTTCCGCTGAAAGGTTTGATTTTGAAATGTACAAAATCGGGGGTTTCAATCAGGTGGGGGTGAATAGCTCGGCCGCTATAAGCGGTGTAAGTGGCGAGGTAGAAAGTATTTCCTTTATCCTTGAATTGTACAAAACGGGCGTCTTCCATACCGTTTGATTCGGCGGGGGAACCAGGGAAAAGTACCCGGCTGCTGAGCGGAGTTTCGGGGTCAAAAATCAGGTTGTAACAACCATCGGCAACACCGTTGGCAGGGTTTCCGCATGTCAATTTGGGAGATGCAGGGTCGAGGCGCACTTCTCCGGTGGCGTTGACCACGCCGGTCTGAAAGACAATTGAGGAAATATGCCCCTCACCGGTAGCCCGTAGCGATAGTACAAATCGAAGTTCGCCCGGCGCCAGTCCGCTTTGATCGGGATGCGGTACGATAGACGGGTTGAACAAGGCAGCTGCTTGTATGCTGTATTCGTGGGTGAAATAGGCGCCTATGAGCAGTTTTTTTGTGAATGACATATCGCCGGCAGGTACATAGGCTGTTACCCGGGCATAATTGTCCATAAAAGCGCCCTTTATATTGAAATGCCGGTGCTCGAAATTGTCCAGAATAGCCATTAACAGGGCCATAGCGGAAGCTTCTTCCATTCCCGCCACGTAGTGTACCACGGGCTCAAACCGGGCGGCGTTACCGTAGTCCAGGAATTTGAGTATCACTTTACGCGGGTCGGCTTTGAGCCGGATATCCGTTCTTTTAATATCAATCATGAGCTGTTGTTTTATCAACCTTTCAAACCTGAGGAGGCCATACTTTGAATAAAATGCCGCTGGAAGACAGCGTAGGCAATAATGACAGGCAGCGCTAAAATTACCGCAGCCGCCAGTTTGACGCCCAATTGCGCCTCCGCCCTGCCGCCCACAGCAAATAGCGTAACAAGCTGCGGCATGGTCATCAGTTGCTCTTCGCGAATAACGATGAGCGGCCACAATACGTCATTCCAGGAATTCATAAAGGTGAGTATTCCTACGGTGATGATGGTGGGAATGATATTGGGCCATAAAATCTGAAATATGATCCGCAATTCTCCACAGCCGTCAACCCGGGCCGAATGGATGAGGTCGTCGGGAATGCTCTTAAAAGCCTGGCGAAACAGCAGGATAGCAAAAGCGCTGTTTAATGCCGGTACGACCAGTGCCGCCATAGTGTCGGTCCACTGCAATTTGACCATAAGAATATAATTGGGTATCAAGGTGATCTGAAAAGGCAGTGTCATGGTGAATATGATGACGAAAAAAAATAACTCCCGCCCTATGAAACGCAATTTAGCCAGCGCATAACCTGTCATTGAGCCAAATACCAATACGCCCAGTGTTGATAAGCAGGCAACCATAACGCTGTTGAATAACGATCGCCAGATAGGTATTTTTCCCGCCATCTGGGCGTAGTTGTCAAGGGTGAGCCCCTGCGGCAGCAAGCCCAATTCCCCGATCTGCGCCTCCGGCGTCAATGAAGCCATGATCATCCAATAAAAGGGATAGAGGAATGAGAGGGCCGCACCGCCGAGTATTAAATAAAAAAAGAGCTTTTTCATTTTAATCAATTGATAATCATTTGATTAAAGATTATTCATTCTTCATTCTCAATCGCCATTTTTTGCACCGCCACTACCGCCATAATCAGCAGGGCAAAAAATAAACCCAGGGTAGCCGAATACCCCATATGATAGTAACCAAAAGCTTGTTTATAAATATAGAGCATAGCAGATAAAGTGCTATTCAGCGGCCCGCCGTCGGTCATGATATAAGGTTCAATAAAGAGACTAAATCCGCCGATTGTAGAAAGGATCACGACCATAAACATCGTAGGATTAATTGCAGGCAGTGTGATATAGCGGAATTGCTGCCAGTCAGAAGCGCCGTCGATTTCTGCGGCTTCGTAATAACTCCTTGGCACAGTTTGTAATCCAACCAAAAACAAAATCACATACAGGCCCACGTTTTTCCAGGTGGCCATGATGGCGATGGAGGCGATGGCTACATTGGGATTGGAAAGCCATTCTACCCTGGCCAAACCCATGTTGATGAGTAGCCGGTTGAGCAATCCGGTTTCAAGACCGAATAACTGCTGCCACAAGATGGTCACTACCACTCCTGAAATAACCACCGGCAGGAAAAAAGAAGCTCTGAAAAAACCTCGCAGCAGTAATTTTCTATTTAAGAAATACGCCAGCGCTAACGCTGCTATTATTTGAAGCGGAATATGTATCAATAAAAACTGGAACGTGTTTAGAATAGATTTCCAAAATAACCTGTCTTTGAATAGATGCCTGAAATTGTCCAGCCCCACATATTCCATTGGTGAGATGATATTCCATTTGTGAAAGGTCAGCACAATGGAGAATACCACCGGGAATAACACAAACAGCAGCAGGTGCAATAGGTATGGCGATATGATGAGGTAGGGTAGCGGTTTTTTCATATGCTTATTTCAAGGTGACAAGTTAATTTCCTAAAAGGACATTCACTGCCTTTTCCGCGTCGGCCACGGCTGCTTCGGGGGTTTTGGTTTGATACAGCACGCAAGCCTCGTACTCTTGCGACAAAATATCAAAAACCTCTATCAAAAACTCAGAATTATCGGCGCCTCTGACGTGTTTCGCCTGGCGGGCGAAGACCTGCATTTTAGGGTTTTGAGTAAAAAAAGACTGAAATGCGGGGAGCGTCTCCATATCTTTTCGCCGGGGCAACTGATTGGTAGTTTGTAAAAATTGCAGGTCGCCGGTTTCGCCGACCATTGTTTTAATAAACTCAAAGGCCAGTTGCGGATTTTTGCACGTATTAAAAATGACAATGCTTTTGGGATCGCAATAGGTGTACACAGGCCCCTGATGGCCGTCGGGCACGGGCATGGGGCCGAATTCGTATTCAAAACCTTCCCTTTTGAATTTTTCCAGATATTCTATTTCCCATGGGCCGGTCCACTTTGTTGCGTATTTTTCTGCAACAAACAAGTCTTGTCCTGCCGATTCAACTTGTCGCGAGAAAAAATTACGCCGGTAAAGCGTTTGCAAAAAGCGAAAAGCCTCAACAGCATATTCGTTGTTGAAATTTGCCCTGCCGTCTTTGATGAGCGGCATACCGCCTGAGGCGGCCAAATAAAGCGGGTAGAAATTGAACAGACGCTGGTACCAGGCCAACTTGACAGAAGTATTGCCAAACCACTGGTCGACGTAGCTGTCGCCGTCGGTGTCTTTTTGGAAGTTTTCTGCAGCTTTGAGGTAGCCGGAGTAAGTGGCAGGCACGCTGTCCAACCCCATCTCTTGTAAAATTCGCTTGTTGTATATCGTCAAGATGGGGTTAATTTTCCATGGCACCTGGTAGATATGGCCGTCACTGGAGGTTATTTCGCGAACGGTGGCCGAATCGCATCGCGAATAAATAAACTCCAGGAAGCCGTCGAGGGTGTCGAGCGGCACAAGAATGCCCGAACGGCTGTAAAACTCTACTAGTCCTTGCCAGATGTTGGAGTAGATATCAGGGGTGGTTTTGGCTACTACTGCCGCCAGGATGATCTCTTCGCTCGACTGCCCTTCGGGCACAGGTTGGTATTTGACGGAGCTTTCGGGGTTTGAGGCATTCCACCTACCGACTGCCCATTGTGAAAAACGGATTTCGCCGCCATTGTTCGATGACCAGTATTCGATAGCATGGCCGCTATTGCCGGTATCTTTGCTGCAAGCGGATACCACAATTAGCCCCGGGAGGAGCACATGTAATAGCAGAGAATATCGGGAAGTTGTTGCCATAATAGCAATTGGAATATGCTAATGGCAAGTTCTGCTTTTTTTTGAAGACGGGATAGTATTTTACTGCGGGATTTTAGTATTATAAAGAATAGATAGATCGGAAATATATAGCATAAATGCCGGTTTCGACATTCCATGCAGCCGACTGTGACCGCTAATACAACGCCATATCAAACTTCCATCGGTAGTTGGTCGTCAACGGATGCCGGGGGCCCCACTGGCGAAATAATGCAATTGCTACGCGGCGGGGTAAATCAGCGTGGTAGTGCTTGTCGGCGGCTACGGCGGCAATTACGCCTTCAACGGCGGCTTCATTTTGTCCTTGCGCATAAGCGGCGGCAGCCTCTTGGAGTAGCGGCGCTATGGGCGAGCCGTTGTCGGCTGGTAGTTCAAACCACTCTGACAAAGTGCGTATGTCTTCAGCTTGATCGAAGAGCGGATGGCCCAGGCGGATAGCTGCAATCAGGTTTTTCGCTTTAGTCGGATCAGCGGCCACGATACGAGATGCAAGGGCCAGGGAGGCTTCCGCTATATCTGGATTTTGCTGCACAAAGGCGTCCAGTTTAGTCAGGGCATCGGCGCTATTATCGAGGGCTGCCAGGATATGCGATAGCTCGTCTTTGCGGTTGTCGGGTAAGTGTTCCTGCAGCCAGCGTTCGATAGCCACTTTAGGGATAGCACCCACGAATTCGCCTGTTACCTCGCCTTTGTAGAACATTTTCACATTGGGAATGCTGAATACATCGTAGCGCTCGGCCAGGTCGGGGTACTCTTCGGTATTGATCTTCACCAACTCCCAGGTACCTTTTTGGGCTTGCGCCAATTGCTCAATGATAGGGCCCAGCGTACGGCAGGGGCCGCACCAGGGCGCCCAAAAATCAACTACTACCGGTATTTCCTGGCTTTTTGCCAGAACATCGTGTTCAAATTGCATGCCCATTAACTTTAGTCGTACTGGTATAGGGGTTAAGACTAAATATTTACATCATTAAAAGAGAAAAAGTTTCACTTTCATCAATACTTTCGATCATGACAAGACTGATTACCTCACTTTTATTGTGTCTTGGGGCCCTTCACGTTGCGGCCCAGGAAGAAACGCTTTTTGGCGATCTCAATGTAGTAGGCGCTTTCGGAGCGCCGATTATCGAAGTGGGCGCCATCAACGGTGAAGTCGGCGCCGATGTGGGCGGCGGCGGCGCACTGATGCTCAACAATATGTTTATCGGCGGTTACGGCATGGGCACCAGCTATCCCGAGTATACGACTTCCAGCGGCGACGAGCGCAATATTCGCTTTCGCCACGGCGGTTTTTGGCTGGGCTACACACCCAACCCTCACCGGGTGGCTCACCTGTATTCCAGCCTTAAAATCGGGTGGGGCAGCGCCCGCCTGCGTGAAGACGGCGAAGATATTGCTACTGACAGGCTCTTTGCCCTCACGCCCGAATTGGGCCTTGAAATCAACCTCACCCGTTTTGTGAAAATGGGCATCAGCGCCGGTTATCGCTGGGTGAACGGGATTTCAAAACTCGATGGCCTCGACAACGAAAGCTTCAGCAGCCCTACCGGACTGCTCACTTTCCGTATAGGCGGTTGGGGAGATACCGATGATTGGGACGAGTGGTAGGACCATCCTGCTAAAGCAAGTCTCTGCGATCATATAGCGGCATAGCCCGGCGGGGCATGCGATTAAAGCGGTAATATATTCCTGCAAGTACGCCAAAAGCAAATCCGCCGATATGCGCCCACCAGGCTACGCCGCTGCTCTCTGCCGTAGGCACATTTAGCGCGGCTGTGCCATTGAGCCATTGTTGCCATATCCAGAATCCCAAAAACAATAGCGCCGGCACACGGAAGGTGAACAGGAAAAACAAAATCTTGACGCGGGATGTAGGAAACATTATAAGATAAGCCCCCATTACCGCTGAAATGGCCCCACTGGCGCCAACGGTGGGTATTTGGCTGTCCCAGTTGAAGTATATATGCGCGCCATGCGAAACCAGCCCCCCCAACAGGTAGAAGGCCAGAAACCGGAGATGGCCTATGCTGGATTCGATGTTGTCGGCAAATACCCATAAAAATAGCATGTTGCCGATGAGGTGCATCCATCCGCCATGTAGAAACATACTGGTAACCAGCGTGAAAAGGTCTTGCCCTCGTAGCGTCTCGTAGGGTATGGAGCCATAGTCATATACAAAAGCCTCTAATGCCGCAGGCGGCATATTAACCTGGAAAAGGAAAATGGCTACATTTAATGCAATCAGGCTATAGCTGAAAAAAGGAAAATGCCCGCCTCTAACCTGATCATCGCCAATGGGAAATATCATGCGCTATCTTTTTATGCTAAATAACACTTTTACACCCATTTGGGATGATTGTTTAGATGAATGCGCCCAAATGATAGAGGAATATACTATTCGAAACAATTACTCTCATTATTGGACAATGTTGCATCTAAATAACCGCTGGTGTTAATTTGGGAGGGGTAATAGCAGCCTGTTTTTGTTTTAAATATGGATGCATCCGATCCGCAAGCAATCCGGCAAGCATAACCTTCTATTTGATATAAGCCGCCACCTTGCAAAAATACGCTGAATTCATATTTAAAGCGACCCGTATAAGCTGCGCCATTCTGCCGGTTGCCATCCCAGGCAGTATTGGCAACATTGGCAGGGTCGTAGACTGAACTGGCAAAAATAACGGTATCGCCAACAGGCGTATATATCAAATAAGAATCAAAGCCCAGGATTTGCTCGTTGATGGAAGGCGCAAAATAGTCGTTGATGCCGTCGGCATTTGGCGTGAATACGTTGGGCACATACAAATAAGCGTCGCCGGAATTGAATTCTACCGGATCGTCACCGCAACAAGACTCGTACACGTTTGTATCCGGGGTAGTGGCAGGATCTTCCTGGTCGCAAGCGGAAAAAGCAAGAACGGCCCATGTGGCTAGCAGAAAAAATACGTTTTGGCTTTTCATATTCAGAAGCCGGTTAAAAACAAAAGGCTGAAAAATAAACGCCGGGAGTTCCCAGGGATATTTTCAGCCTTTTGTTTTTTTTTATAAAAAAATTAGCGCTGCAAGATCACTTTGCCAATTGCCAATCCCGTCTGATACTGCACCCTGACCATATATACCCCATTGGGCAAATGGCTCAAATCAAGTTGTAGCCGGCGACTATCGGCATTGAGGTTATGCCTGACTACCACGCGGCCTTGCGCATCCAGTACGTGAAGGCTGTAATCGCGGGTGTCGGCAGGCAGGTCTATCATTATTTCACCGCTGCTGGGGTTGGGCTGTAATGTCAATGGTTGAGCGATAGCTTCGTTGACCGACTCTACAACAAGAAAAACGGCTTCCACCGGTACCCGCTCGCTGACGCACTCGGCATCGGGCAATTTGACTTCCCAATTGTAGAAATAGTAGTACACATCCGTGCCGAAGTTGGCTTCGTTAATGCTAAGCACTCCAGGCGTTACGTAGGGATACGTCACTGTGGGGCCGTTGGTGCGTTGCAGGCGCGGGCTGTTATAGCCAAAGGCATTGATATTCTGATTGGTATTGGTGGTCAGTTTCAACCCGTCGCCAACAGGAACAGCAAAGTTGAGGTCGATGGTATTTTCGCCCATTGGTATATTCACGGTAAGCGACTGCAGAACATTGTCATCGGAATCCCGCAATTCTATGATGCGCTCGCCGGGGGTGTCTGTATATACTTTTACGCTTCGAAGTGTAAAGGGAGTGAAACAGTCAAACCAAAGTTCGCCGTTGAATTGGTTCCCACTATACTGCGAATTGCCAGAATGTTGAGGCGCGCCGCCGAAATACAATGGACCGGGGTAAAATTCCGGGTCTTCAACATAGAAGGTGGCGGTCTCCGTCAGCAAGGGTATGATAAGCGTATCGTTTTCCGCTAGTAAGTTGCCGCCCACTGGCGCATCATACCAGCGGGGCGCATCGCCGGTAGAGACCAGGATCGCTTCAGCCGGTTCGTTGATGACGGTATCAGGAAAGACCTGTGGCGCCGGAGCTGCCAGCACTTCAACGTGTATGGCCGACGAACTGAAATCACTGCACAATCCCGGGGTGGTGACATAGTAATCGCCGGTAGCAGAAACGCTAATAGATGGAGTGGTTTCTCCCGTCGACCAGGTATATGCCGCTGCGGGGCTTGCGCTGATGATTACGCTGTTGCCGGCGCAGAAAATGGTGTCGCCTTCAGCAGCAATCGATGGAATGGCTACCGGGTCAACTACAATGACAACGGGCGTCGAAGAAGCAGAACAGCCGGCTTCGTTGTAGGCGATGACGCTGTAGCTACCTGAAGTAGTAGCGTTGATACTTTGGGTGGTTTCGCCATTTGACCATTGATAGGAGTATGCTTCGCCGGCGGTAAGCGTCAGGCTTTCGCCGGGGCAAAATACGATAGGCCCATCGTAAGTAATGACTGCCGTGGGCGGTACGCAATTGCCTTCGAGCAAGGTTAAAAATTGATCGGCGGCTATATTGTAATAAGTATCTAAGGCGCCGCTGGGCCAGCGCACCGTCATGGAGTCAATCATGGTGTGGGCGCCGAGGCCGAAATGCTGCATAAATGAATTCATGATGCCATAACTCTCGCCTGAGCGCACTTCTCTGATTTGTACTCCCCATGGGCCGTAAATGGATATTCTGGCGCCAATGCCATTGCGGTTGCTGGTATCGCCCACAAGGGTGACTGCGAGGAAGCGGTTGCCATTATCGGTGGCATTTAGCCACAGCACATCGGGTATATTGCTGGGGGTGGTGTACACTTCGGCATAGCCGCCATAAATATCTAGTTTGCCGTCGTGGTTGAGGTCGCCAACGGCAAAAGATTCCATTTGGTTGCTATTAAATAAACCTTCGACCTCCGAAAAAGTATTGTCGCCATTGTTGCGGAAGAGATATTGGGCAGTGCCTGCTACCAGAATATCGACCCAGCCGTCGTTGTCGAAGTCGCGGAAGATGCCTTGTATCGGCAACCCGCCGATGTCGAGACCGCTGTTGGGGGTAATGTCCGTAAATACGCCATTGCCATCATTGAGCATAAGCATACTGGGCACGTCGTGATTAGTGATAAAGCAGTCGAGGTCGCCGTCATTATCAATATCGCCAAAATCTGCCGTCCACGATTGCGCGCCGATTTTCAAATTGGCAGCTTCGGCAGCTTCGGTGAAGTTGTTATTACCGTCATTGACAAACAGGGCGTTGATGCGGCGTGGGTCGGCGGGGTTATTCACACCCTGGCGGCACTTGGCAATGTAGAGGTCGAGGTCGCCGTCGTTGTCGAAATCCGCCCATACGCTGCCGTAATTTCCGGAGTTATCAGAAGCGGGCACAGTAGCCATGTCTATCCAGTTGTCGGCAGTAACAAAGGCGCCAGAACCGTCATTTGCCCAAATCCGGCTTTCTCCGTCGTCGTGGCAGCCGAATGCGTCTACCCAGCCGTCGTTGTTGATATCGGCAAAGTTGGAGCCCTGCACAAACAGCGTGGCGCCCGGCAGCAGACTGGAGGAGTAAATTACCGTATCCGTACCTGACGCTTTGTACAATTTCATACCGTCGTAGCGACCGCCGGTGAGAATATCGTTCAAGCCATTGTTGTCGACGTCGGCAATACATAAACTCCATTGGCTCATGGTAGATACCTGGCCTATTACGACGGTATTGAAACCCAGCCCGTCGGGGCGCTGGTATTCCACGGTGAGGATACGACCGTTTTGCAAGTGGGCTATGTCGTCATAGCCGTCGCCGTTCAGATCGGCCACGCCAATGGCCACACCGCTGTATGAATTAGGCTGTACGAAGAGCTGGTTAGCGGCATTAAATGACATTTGCGCATTTAACCCAAACGCTCCAACCAGCATTCCGAAAAGCAGTAGCGTAAATATTTTTTTCATCTACAGGTTGTTTTTTTATCCAAAAATAAAAGGTTGAAATTAGGAAAAAAACATCCAATTCAAGCGGATATTCTTGATATGGTCGGCCGGGTGACGGGCGATTCGAGCAGGGCGGAGTTGAAACTAACAACCAACGTGAGCCGGGGCGGACTTCATATCTTACACGTAGTCACAACAAAAAAGCCCACCGGCAAATGCCGGCGGGCTTATATCTTTGGAAATCGTCTGGTTAGGTAGATAAAACAAAACCCGACCAAACGTTAAAAATGCGCTTACACCTCTTTCACTCCACGCACCAACAATGATACCTCATTATTAAGTACCTCTACAAAACCGCCGGCGATTTTGAAAGAGATCGTGCGGCCGGCTTCCGTGCCGTCTTTAACGGCGCCGCTTTCCTCGTCGAAATAACGGTAGTTGCCGACGGCGGTGACGATATACACGATGCCTTCTTCCAGCGAAGAAACTATCGGCGCGTGATTGTTGAGAATCTGGAACTGGCCCTGCGTGCCCGGTACTTTCACCGAAGCGATAGAGCCGTGAAAGAGTTCCTTATCGGGAGTGAGTACGGAGATATTCATAATGCCTTAACAGCTTGAAACAGTCAATAATCATTAAGCGCCAACTTCGGCCAACATCTTCTTGCCTGCTTCGATCACCTCGTCGATAGAACCTTTGAGGTTGAAGGCGGCCTCGGGATATTCATCCACTTCGCCGTCCATGATCATATTGAAGCCGCGGATTGTTTCGTCGATAGATACCATGGTACCGGGGATACCGGTGAACTGCTCTGCGACGTGGAACGGCTGCGACAGGAAGCGCTGTACGCGACGGGCGCGGTGTACTACCAGTTTGTCTTCTTCCGACAATTCCTCCATACCGAGGATGGCGATGATATCCTGCAATTCGTTATAGCGCTGCAGGATGTTCTTCACGCGCTGGGCTGTGCGGTAGTGTTCTTCGCCGATGATATTCGGGTCGAGAATACGCGACGTAGAGTCGAGCGGGTCTACAGCGGGGTAGATACCCAGGGCGGCAATTTTGCGGCTCAATACCGTAGTGGCGTCGAGGTGGGCAAAGGTAGTTGCAGGGGCCGGGTCGGTAAGGTCGTCAGCGGGTACGTAAACGGCCTGTACCGAGGTAATCGAGCCGCGGTTGGTAGACGTAATGCGCTCCTGCATGAGGCCCATCTCGGTGGCCAGCGTGGGCTGGTAACCCACGGCAGATGGCATACGGCCGAGCAGGGCCGATACTTCCGAGCCTGCCTGGGTAAAGCGGAAGATATTGTCAATAAAGAACAGGATATCGCGGCCGCCGTTGGGGTCGCTCAGGTCGCCGTCGCGGTAGTATTCAGCTACGGTAAGACCCGAAAGTGCCACACGTGCGCGGGCGCCGGGGGGTTCGTTCATCTGGCCGAATACCAGGGTAGCCTGCGATTCTGCCAGTGCCTTGGGGTCGACCTTGCTCAGGTCCCAGCCGCCTTCTTCCATACTGTGCTTGAACTCATCGCCGTATTTAATAACATTGGATTCGATCATTTCGCGAAGGAGGTCGTTGCCTTCGCGGGTGCGCTCGCCTACGCCTGCAAATACCGAGATACCCTCGTAGCGTTTGGCGATATTGTTGATCAGCTCCATGATGATAACCGTCTTACCTACGCCGGCGCCGCCGAAGAGGCCGATTTTGCCGCCTTTCATATAGGGCTCGATCAGGTCGATCACCTTGATACCTGTGTAGAGGATTTCTTTACTTGTAGAGAGCTCTTCGTAGGTAGGCGGTTTGCGGTGGATGGGGTATACCTGCGTTTTGGGTACTTCGCCGATGCCGTCAATAGCCTGGCCTACTACGTTGAACAAGCGGCCCTTGATGGCGTCGCCCACGGGCATAGCGATTGCCTTGCCGGTGTCAATAACCTCGGCGCCGCGCGTAAGGCCGTCGGTAGAGTCCATAGCTACCGTGCGAACGCTATCTTCGCCCAGGTGTTGCTGTACTTCCAGTACGAGCATTTCGCCATTGGGGCGCTTTACTTCTAACGCATTGAGGATTTCGGGCAAGGTAGAATTTTCTCCCGAAAAGCTAACGTCCACTACGGGGCCGATGATCTGCTTAATGTGACCGATATTAGCCATATATGCCGAATTTGATCGTATGATGATAGGGTTGTTAAAAAACGCTGCAAAGATAGGCTTTTTGACTGATTATCAAAAGAAAATTGTCTTTAAACAATTACTACATCAAGCATTGGCTATAGAGTCGTCAGCGAAAAAAAGCGTATACGGCGGCTGATTGCAAATAGGGATAGGGAATCTTGTTAGCAATACAAAATTTCGTTTTGCGCACTGCGAAAATAAAAATTTTATTGTGGAAAAAGATTTCCTTGTCTGGCGAAGCTTTTGGGGTTTTCGAGTTCGAGCAGCCGGCGCTTCATGTCCAGTCCGTAGAAGTAGCCTTGCAGGTCGCCGCTTTTGCCGATAACGCGGTGGCAGGGTACGATGATGGCAATGGGGTTGTTGCGGTTGGCGAGGCCCACGGCGCGAACGGCGTCGGGGTGGCCTATTTTTTCGGCGATTGCCGAATAGGAGGTGGTATGGCCGTAGGGAATGAGCAAGAGTTGTTGCCACACGGCTTTGTAGAAGTCGGGCGCGCCGCCCCAGTCGAGCTTGAGGTCGAACTCAGCGCGGCTGCCGTCGAAGTATTCCTGGAGTTGCTGTACACAATCCCGCAATACCTCCGGCGCCGCCTCTGGTTTGCAACGGCCATCATCTACCTTTTGCACCCGGGTAATACCCAGTTCGCTGCCGGCGATTTCAAAGCAACCGAAAGGGGTGGGGATGTGGGTTTGCTGAAGCATGGGCGGTTGTAGGTTGTAGGTGTAAATATAACGCTTTTCCATGACTTACAACCTGCAACTTACAACCTACAACCCCCAAACATAACAGAAACTTGACCTTCCCTTCACCTTCAATTAACCTCTGCGCGACATCTTTGCAGAGTCAAACGCAAGATGTTTGCTGTTCAATTACCATCAGCAGCTCATCTTTCCTGCAAACAAAAGTCGCTTTCTTACACGAGGCGACCCCATCTCCCGGGGTCGCCTCCGTGTCTTTCGGAGTGCTACTACCGGCCGTTTTCGCCGATTTGGGAGAGGAAGTTGATTGCCTGATCCAGACTTTTGAGGATAAGTACGTTGGCGGCAGGTTTTACATTTTGGGACACTACCTGGTAGCCCGACAGCAGAATTTGGTAATGCGGGAAAGTTTGCGCCAGCCGGTCCACATAGCGTTGCACCGATTCTTTGGCAAAGGTTTCGGTGATCATTGTAAAAATATAGTCGGGCTGATGAATATGGCAGGCGTCTTCCAGATCGGCCACAGCAATATCTTGGCCGAGATAAATAACATGATTGCGCCTTGACTTCAACAGGTAGTGCATGAAGAGCAGGCTCAACTCTTGTTTTTCGCCTTCAGGCAAATAGATAATGAACTTTTTGGTGTGTTTGCCCGTCACCAGCGGTTCGTGGTCGATGGCAACGATCAGTTTTTGGCGGATCAGGTAGCTGATGAAATTTTCCTGCACGGGGTTGATGGAGCCCGTGAGCCACAGCACGCTGAGTTTTTCCAGAAATGGATAAATCACCTCCAGCATCGTACGTTCAAAGCCAAGCTGGTGGATATTGGTCGTGATAATGCGATCGAACTTGTATTCGTCCATTTCGATCATTGAGATCGTCAGGGCGTCGAGTTGGGTGTCGTGTTCAAAATTGACTTCAGAAATCGTGGCGACCTTGCCTGCGATTTCCGACTTGTCCATCTGGGCGATCTTGGAGATTTTGACTCCATTTTTGTTGAGCAGCGCAATATTCAGGATGAGCTTCAGGTCATCGTCTTCAAAAAAGCGGATATTGGTTTTGGTCCGCTTGGGGGTAATAATACCATAGCGCTGTTCCCAAATTCGCAGGGTATGCGCTTTGATGCCCGATAGCTTTTCCAGGTCTTTGATGGAATATACCGCCACAGTAAAAAAGTTTGAAAAATCGTTTTAGCCAATTGCTTAACATGAAATAGCGCAAAATGTTTAAGTAAAATGTAAGTTTGGCGACGAATATTACTGCTGTTTGGCCTTGTATGGGCTTCCTAAAGCAGGCAGGTTCTGAATTTTTATTAATTTTATTGCTTCATTGCCCTTAGTTTTCACAGCGTTTTATCGCAAAGCACTAAAAATCTGACTTTTATGAAGAAAATCTCTACACTGGCACTATGGCTTATCTCAATGGGCATGGCTACAGGGGCTTTCGCCCAGTTGTCGTGTGAATATAGGTTGGAATTATTCGACAGTTTTGGGGATGGATGGAACAACTCGGTCCTGACTATAACGATTGACGGCGTACCTACCCAGTATACGTTTGATTTCGGTTCCAGCGCTACTTTCAATATCCCCATAACGGGAGGTTCTAATGTGGTTTTGAACTATTCGCCGGGGTTTTTTGAAAACGAAGTGACGTACTTTCTGTACGATGCCGATGGGCTGCTCGTATTCAACAACGGCCCTTTCCCAACAATAGGGCAGGTATTTACATTTACGGCAAGTTGCCCGAGTTGCCCCATTCCGCCGTTATCGGGAGTGTCAATTGATGATGTGCGGGCTTTTTATGCCGATATCAGTTGGTTGCCCTCCGATCCCAACGGCGAATATGTCATCGAATATGACACGGCAGGCTTTGCACAGGGAACGGGCAATGTCATTGAAGTGACCGGGGAAGCTGATGCCCGCCTCAACGGCCTCCAGGAAAATACGGCCTATCAGTTTTATCTGTCGGTAGTATGCGAAAACGGCGATACGAGTACGAATATCGGCCCGTTTGATTTTACTACGTTGTGGGCCAATGATGTGGGTGTTATTTCTGTTTCAGGCCCTCCTACCCAATGCGGGCTCGGCGCATCAGAGATCATTGGGTTTGAATTGCAGAACTTCGGAGGCAACCCGCAGTCGTTGATTACCATCAATATGAGCGTCAACGGGGCGCCCGTCAATATTAACCAGCCGCTTGACGGTTTTTACACCGGAGTATTGGGCAAAGACAGCATTGTCTATATCGAATTTGAACAAACTGTAAATCTTTCGGAACCAGGCGAGTATGTTATTGCGGTGTGGACTGAACTTGACGGCGACAGCGATTTGACCAACGATACGACTTATCTCACCCTTTATAACATTCCTACAGTTGCCGAATATCCTTATTTTATTAATTTTGAAGAAGATTCGGGAGGGTGGACGAGCACAGGTCAGAACAATTCCTGGGAATTCGGCACGCCTTCCGGGGCGCTCATCAATGCCGCCGCCAGCGGCCAGTATGCCTGGGTGACGAATCTGGACGGCCCGTACAACAATTCTGAATTGTCGTACCTTATTTCGCCATGTCTCGATTTCAGTTCGTTGAATAGCGACCCCAAGATAAATTTCTCTTTGTTTTTTGAAGGAGAGTCCTGCTGTGATGAAGCCTGGCTGGAATCCAGTATTAACGACGGTCAAACCTGGACCAAAGTCGGCGCTTTCGGCACAGGCATCAACTGGTACAATGACAACTTCAACAACTGGTGGGATGGCACCGGCGGCTTCACCGGCTGGGTTACCGCATCCAATGTATTGACCGGCACAGCGGGCCAGTCTTCTGTGCGCCTGCGGTTTGTCTTCTCCAGTGATTTCTCTGTAACATTCGAAGGCATGGGTGTTGACGATGTATTGATTTCCGAGCCGTTGGCCAACGATCTTTCGGCTGTAGGCGCCAGCAATGCCAATACGAACTGCGGTTCTGCCAACGACCAGGTAACGATCCGCATTTTCAACAACGGCCTGCAAATGCAAACCGGCTTCGACGTAGGCTACCAGGTCAACGGCGGTACTCCCGTCATCGAAAACGTAGGTACCCTTTCAGTCGCTCCTGGCCAGGTAGTAAACTATACTTTCACTACGCCTTTCAACTCCAGTGCCCCCGATGTTTACGATATAGTGGTGTGGACCTCGCTGGCCAGCGAGCAATTTGTGGAAAACGACACGACGAGCACGGCTTTTGCTTCCGCGCGCAGCGTGCCTTTCTCTGAAAATTTCGAAGCAGGCGTCTTCCCGGGGGGATGGAATATCGACACGGATGTTCAGATCACCAACTTCCATAGCAATGTATCCTTTGTGATGGCTGATAACCTCTGGAGCGCCGACCAGGCCTTCCAGGCCAGTACGCCGGCAATCGGCGCCATTGCGGTTGGCGACTCCCTGCTCTTCGAGTATCGATTTGTGGATTTTTCGGGCAACGGCCAGACTGCAACGACATTGAGCACAGGCGAGCAGTTTTACATCGAGATATCTACCGATTGTGGACAGACCTTCACAACCATCCTCAATATCAATAGTACTAACCACATCACCTCCAACGTGATGCGTCGCATAGCGCTGCCGCTCGACGACTATGCCGGCCAGGCCATCGTGGTGCGTTTCAGGGCTACATGGACATCGGGCGACTACTATCTCGACATAGATAACGTCAATGTCAAACGTTGCCCGGCTTCGTTTGATGTAGTTGCCGAGGTTACCGGCGCCAGCAGCCCCAATGCGCAAAACGGTATTGCCACGTTGATACCCGGCAGCGGTGTGGCGCCCTACAACTACGAATGGAGTAACGGCCAGTCGAGCGCTACCGCTATTCTGCTCGGCGTAGGTACTTATACTGTGACGATTACCGATGCCGTAGGCTGCCAGGATGTCGTGGAAGTAGAAGTGGGTATAGCTGTAGGCGCCAACGATATCGCCGGCCGAATCGGGCGGATCGACCTGGCGCCCAACCCGACAACGGGCTTCACACAGCTCAATGTATCATTCCGCAATGCCGTTGACGCTCGCGTACAAGTGATCAATATGGTAGGCCAACCACTGATGCAGGCTTTTGAGCGCAATGTGACCAGCGCGCAATACCAACTCGACCTGAGCCGCTATGCCAACGGTATTTATCTGGTGCAAATTGCCGTTGACAACGAAGTGAAAACGGTCAAATTGGTTAAAATGGATTGATCCCGCCCACAACCATTTGTGGTCTTATATCATTATATTATTGTGTCAGGTCGGGCAGGAGCAGGATAAACTTGCTCCTGCCCGATCTTGCAACCGACCACAAACGAAAATTAGGCATGAAAATAGGCATCGTGTGTTATCCCACTTATGGCGGTAGCGGCGTAGTAGCTACCGAGTTGGGATTAGGCCTGGCCAACCGCGGCCACGAAGTTCATTTTATTACCTACCGCCGTCCGGCCCGCCTGGGCGTCTTTCAAGAAAATGTGTATTACCACGAAGTCACCGGCGAAGATTATCCGCTTTTTGAATATCCTCCCTACGACACAGCGCTGGCCAGCAAACTCGTCGATGTCGTCAAATTCGAAAAACTCGACCTATTACACGTGCATTACGCCATTCCACACGCAACAGTGGCGTATATGGCCAAAAAAATATTGCTGTCGCAGGGCCGTTATGTGCCCTATATTACCACGTTACACGGTACCGACATCACATTGGTAGGAACCAATAAGGCATTTGCTCCTGTTGTAGAGTTTTCCATCAACAAATCGGATGGTGTGACGGCGGTATCGGAAAGTCTGAAACGCCAAACGCTCGACTATTTCAATATCAAGAAAGACATTCGGGTAATTTACAACTTTATCGATTTTTCACGTTTTAAAAAAATTGATAAAGACCATTTCAAGAAAGCGATAGCACCCAACGGCGAACGGATTCTGTTACATACTTCGAATTTCAGAAAAGTAAAGCGCGTTGAAGATGTAATTCAGGTATTCAAGCGGGTACAGGCTCGAATTCCTTCGAAATTGCTGCTCATCGGCGACGGCCCCGAACGCACCCAAATGGAGGAATTGTGTCGCCGGCTCGATTTGTGCCACGAGGTTCGTTTTTTGGGTAAACAAGACGCCATAGAGGAGTTACTGGCTATTTCCGATCTGTTTATTATGCCTTCTGAAAGCGAAAGCTTCGGCTTGGCGGCACTTGAAGCTATGGCCTGCGAGGTGCCCGTTATTTCCTCTGATGTTGGCGGTTTACCAGAGTTAAACGTTCATGGCAAAACGGGTTTTTTGAGCCAGGTGGGCGATGTGGAGAGCATGGCCCGCAACGCGGTAGAAATTCTGAGCGATGAAAAAGTGTTGCAAGAATTTCGCAAAAATGCCCTGGCCCAGGCCCGCCGTTTTGATATTGACATTATCCTGCCGCAATACGAAGCTTATTACGAAGAAATTCTGAGTACAGCCGTTTACGCACACGAAGAAAGCGACTAACAACTAGGCTTCTATTCCTTTTGCGCTTATCCATTGGCTGATATCCTGCTTGTTAATGGCTGCCGCCATCAGCTCGGGAAAAAGATCGGGCGTACAGGCAAAAGCGGGTATATCCCATTGCGCCAGCGCGTCGGCCATATCGCGGTCGAAAGCCGGCGCCCCTTCGTCGTTGAGGGCCAGCAGGCAGATGAAATTCACTCCTGACGCCTTGATCGCAGCGATTTGCCGCAGCATCCCCTCTCGATGCCCCCCTTCAAATAAATCGCTGATCAACACCATTATAGTGTTGGCCGGCGACTGTACAAACGGGCGGGCGTAGGTCAACGCCTTGTTTATATCGGTGCCGCCGCCGAGCTGGGTAGCAAAAAGCAGTGAAACGGGGTCAGACAAATACTCTGTCAAGTCCACAACTGAAGTATCGAAAGCTACCACGCGTGTTCGCAGCGAGCGCGTAGCTGCCATAATGCAACTCAACACGCCGGCATAAACTACTGAGGCGGCCATCGAGCCGCTCTGGTCGATGAGCAAAATAACGTCGCAAAGTTGGTTGGCTTTTCGGCCGTAGCCGATCCATTGTTCGGGTATAACGGCTTTGAGTTCGGGTTGGTAGTGTTTCAGGTTAGCCCGCAGGGTTTGCAGCCAGTTGATATCACCGGGGCGGGGTTTTCGCCTGCGTTCCGCCTTGTTGAGTTGTCCGCGCAAGGCTGCCAGCATGGGATACCGGAGGCGCTCTTCGAGCGCTTTGACTACCTTTTCAACCACTGCCCGGGCTGTTGCTTGTGTTTGAATGGGGAGTACCTTACCAAGCGACAGTAGCGCGCTCACCAGATGAACATCGGGCGTGACTGCCTCCAGCAATTCGGGCTCCAGCAACATCCGCTGCAACCCCAGGCGCTCAAGCGCGTCTTTTTGCATGACTTGCACAACCGGTGTCGGGAAATAACGTCTGATATCGCCCAACCATCGACTCACATTGGGCGAAGAACTGCCCAGGCCGCCCTTGCGCCGGCTGTCGTATAGGGCGTCCAGCACCCTGTCCATGCCTTGTTGCTGTGCCGACAAGGTTATCGACGCCTCCGCCCCGGCTTCCTCTGCCTGTTGGCCCAGCACCAGGCGCCACTTTTGCAGCCGTTCTTCCAATGTTTATTTTTTTAATTTGCTCACAATCCACATCAGCAAAACCGCGCCAACTGCCGACATGAGAACCGAGCCCAGCGTACCTACCGCCTTCAATCCGATCAGCCGGAATAAAAAACCGCCAACAATTCCTCCTGCAATGCCCAAAAATACATTGCCGATGATGCCGTATCCCGACCCTTTGATAAACTGGCCGGCCAGCCAGCCGGCAATACCGCCGATGAGTAAAAACCAAATCCAGTCTGCCATGGTCAATTTTTTTTGGTTATTGTTCAAAGATAATCAAACCGGACACTTTTTTTAGGGCCCGGAAATAAAATATTTATCTAAAATAATATTTAGATTAACCTAAAAGTAGTATATTTGTACTAATCTATCCTCGAGTTGCCATGACAAATATATCACACACAGAAGAAAACTACCTCAAAGCTATTTTTAAAATAGCGGAGAAAGAAGAGGGCCGGCCGGTAAACACCAATGCCATATCGACAGAAATGAAGACTACAGCAGCTTCAGTGACGGACATGTTGAACCGGCTTTCAAAAAAAGAGTTGATTTATTACGAAAAATACAAAGGCGTTACCCTCACAGAGAAAGGGGGCCGGCTAGCCACTCGTTTGGTGCGCAAGCACCGGTTGTGGGAAGTATTTTTAGTTGAAAAATTGCATTTCTCTTGGGATGAGGTGCACGATATGGCTGAAGAACTGGAGCACATTCAGTCGGATGAATTAGTGGAGCGGCTTGACGAATACCTGGGGCGACCCAAGTTTGACCCACACGGCGATCCTATTCCCGACGCCGACGGCAAATTCACTTTTCGCAAACAGGCGCCGTTGGCTGATTTGTGCCCAGGCGACAAGGGCGTCGTGGTTGGCGTTCAGGATCACTCCGCAGCCTTCCTTCAGTATCTTGACAAGCTACAGCTATCGTTGGGGGCCCAAATTGAGGTACTGGAGCGGTTTGATTATGACGAATCGCTTAAAATTTCGCTCAACGGAGATAAAGAGCACATTCTTTCAAAAAAAGTTAGCCAAAATCTATTTATTCAAAAGCAGTAACTATGAAACAGCTTCTAATAGCGTTTAGCGCTTTCCTGATTTTTCAAACCGGGTTTGCGCAAGCCCGGCAAAAGCCGCTGGTCGTCGCTACGGCCTCTATTTTTGCTGATATGGCCCAAGTGATCGGCGGCAATATGATAGAGGTGCGCAGCATTGTGCCTATTGGCGGCGACCCCCACCTCTACGAGCCAACACCCGCTGATGCCCGGTTGGTGGCCTCTGCCCAGCTCATCTTGAAAAATGAGCTGACTTTCGAGGGCTGGCTCGGCGAATTGATCAGCAATTCGGGTACCAAAGCCAGGGTGGTCGCCATTACTGAGGGCATTGCCCCCATCGCCAGCGAAAAATACAAGAATTCAACAGACCCCCATGCCTGGATGAACGCCGACAACGGCATCATCTATATCGATAATATACTGAAAGCGCTTTCAGCGCTCGACCCTGCCAATGCGGACAGTTACGCCTTCAACCACGGCATTTACAAACAACAACTGGAAGAACTCGACCGGAATATCGCAGCGCAAATTCAAAGTATACCCGCTTCACAGCGCATTTTGATCACTTCGCACGACGCTTTTCGATATTACGGACGCCGCTATGGTATCCGCGTAGAGGCCGTACTGGGTACCTCCACCGACGCCGACGCACAAACCTCCGACCTGGTGCGGCTAAACAAGGTCATCAAGGAAAACAAAGTGCCGGCAGTCTTCATTGAAAGCACGGTTAATCCCAAATTACTGCAGCAGTTGGCCAGCGACAATCACATTGTAATTGGCGGCAAGCTTTATTCAGATTCCATCGGAGACAAAGATAGTCCTGCCCCTACATACATCGATATGCTGAAATACAATACGGCAACGATCGTCAACGCCCTGTCGGTTAGCGCTGCCGATTCGGCCACGTCGGGTAAAGAAGAAATCAAACCACGCCCTGGACTGTTGTTGTGGAGCATCCTGATTTTTCTGATGCTTGGCGGGTTCGTATTTGTGCTTCGCAAATTAAGCAGAGATTAAGAGCATGTTTGGACATTCGTCAATTGACT
>DAINSQ010000059.1:0-25740 GCA_036741235.1 Saprospiraceae bacterium
TTTGTGCTTCAATATCTTTCCGACTCTTCCTATAGATATTGCCCCAAATAAGAAATATTTGTGGATCCTTTGGATCAAGCTGGGCTGCTTTATCCATCAGTTTCTCTGCTTCACTCAAGTGATTCTCATATGATTCCATAATAGCCCAATTTCTATATATTGGCGAAAAATGTGGCGCCACCTTAATTGCTCTTTTATATTCCTCAATTGCAGCATCATAGTTACCAGACTGATATTTCTGAAATGCTGTTTGTGCAATGATTGTAGCAATTTTCTCTTCATCGGTTTTTGCCCCATAGTTATATAAGCTATGTTTATATTCTTTTGCAGCTCTCTCTGTAGTAGTAACAGTGCTTTCGACTTGGTTAATCCGTGCATTTAGATTTTCCCTTATTTCAATATTTTTATTTAATTGTATCCTTGTATATCCCTTTGTTAGCGGCAGTAAAGTATATTTAGTAATTATCTCCTTCTTCTCATTTTGAAATTGCTCTGGAATTAAAAGAGAACACAAAATAAGTTCTTCAATTAAATCGTCAAATACAGAATCTTCTATGCCAATAGTGTAAAGTATTTTTTTACTATTTTCACTAATCGTTGCAAAAATCCGCTCATAACAAAATTTAGATATATCACTTTCGGTAGTATTAATATCGTCAATAACTTTATTTATATCTTTACCTCTTGCGACTTGACCAACTACCCACTTTATAGCTAAAGGATAAAATGAAACTTTAGAAACATATTTAAGGATAATATCGTCAGGTAATGCTACTAATCTCATTAGTTGTTTATCTTTGCATATTTGACGGAACAAAAAAACAGCCTCCTTTGCTTTTAATTCTTTTAATTCATATCTTCTTTCTAACTGCCCTATTCCTTTCCTTGAAGTAATCAGAAATTTCACTTTTAATGGCGCATCAAAAATAAAGTTGATAATTCTTTGATCCGTTATTGTTTCTAGATTGTCAATAACAATCAACATCTTACTGCATATATCAATTATTTCATTTACGAATTGCTCTTTTGATTCAATTGAATTATTTTGCAAATCAGATTGGAAGTCGAATATTCCAATAATAGTATCAAGAAGTTCTTCATAGCTTTTTAATGTTGGCTCAATATCTTCAATTCCTAATGCTGATAATTTATTTTCCTTAGCACTTAGCCAGATAATTGCATCAAATGTTTGCTTTTTATATTTATCGGTAAAATTTTGGAGAACTCTTAATGCTAATGCAGTTTTTCCTACGCCTCCAGATCCTGTTATGCTTATTACTGTAAATTTTTCACTTTCCAAATATTGCATTATTTTTTTAATATCTTCATCTCGTCCAACAAAACCACCTTCGTATTCATAATCTGGAACTGGTATATTATTAATTATTCCTGACTCAAAAAACCGGTCTTCAATAAAATCAATTGGTATTTTTACGACTACTGAATTAGGGTCCGATTTAAGACTGGATAAAAGGTTGTTAAATTCTTTAAATGGAAGTGAATTTGCAATACTTGACGAAAGTTCTATTAGTTTATCTAAATCAACACTTGTAAAATAACCTTTTACATGTGCTATTTTACAACGTAATGCATATAGTTCATCCATTGCATATGTAAAGTCATTTTTAGAAATACAATTTTTTAGAATCACTTGATAATTGTCCTTGTACAAAGAAATCTCCTTAAGGTCCGGAAAGTCTGTTTCATCAAAAAACTCAAAAGCATCCGACCAATATGTCTCTCCTTTTCTTTCTTCACATTTCTTAATTATTCCTGAAGGTATTTTATCACGAAAATCAGGAGATGATATTGCCAGCCCTTCTGCGAGAAGTTGCCTAAATGAAAATTCAAATCGAGAAATGATTGTGTAACCTGCGTCTCTTCTGCTATTGATTATCATATTATTTTTTTATTGGGATAACACCCGTTTTCCAAAAACAACAATCAATACATGCTATTAACGAATAAATCCACGTTATAATCACATCCCCTTTCTGGATCATATAGGTCATTGCACCTATACTTAGTCGTCAACTGCAGGTTAACTTAGTCACCTAACCAAACCCGCATTGCGCCAATACTTAATCGTATCAAACAACCAGCCCCCTGTACCACACCTTACCATGCATACACCACCCAAACCTCACACAACAAAAACACTGGCGACCGGGTAAACCCCTTCACGACGATTGGACTATGTGCAAATATAATCCCCTAACAATTAAAAGGCAAGAGGGCGGAGAAAAAAATCTTGCGGCTTGCCCGGATTTTTTTTCACCGCTGAGTGAAAGGAGTTGGGCGCGGAGTGGCGCAGAGGGAGGGGGCTGAGCAGCGCAGGGTGGGAAGTTTGCGCTGGCGGTATGCTTTATCACGCCAAGTTTTTATGCATTTCCGGGATTCCGGCCAGGTCTTTTGCCAGGATATTTTTGGATTCCTCAATATCGAAGTCGTCCTGAAGTCCAAGCCAAAATTTTGCCGAAGTACCGAAGTATTTACTTAGCCTTAATGCCGTGTCGGCTGTAATTCTCCTTTTCCGTTTTACGATTTCGCTTACCCTTGTCTGGGGTATCTTGAGGTCTTTTGCCAACTTGTATTGGCTGATTCCCATTGGGATAAGGAACTCTTCTAGCAAAACCTCTCCCGGATGTATGTTTGGTAGTTTTTCCATCTTGCGGTTTTATTTAAGGATAGTATACGACGTCAAGTTATGTGCAATGAGTGGTATATCAGTAAATATAATACCTAACAATTAAAAGGCAAGATGGTGGAGAAAAAATCTTGCGGCTTGCCCGGATTTTTTTTCACCGCTGAGTATAAGGAGTTGGGCGCGGAGTTGCGCGGAGGAAGGAGGTACATAAACCTATTTGATCAAACACTATGCTGAGCCCAATAACCAGGTATCAAGTGTTCACTTTGCGCCGGAAAACGTTCCTCTCGTGCTATTTATCCTTCGGATTTTACCCGTTTGTACTGCGTATCTGTCTGGTTGGAAATTAGACGGCACGAGATTTGAATCTCGCGCCAGTGCGGGGGTAGAAAGTTCGCACTAGTAGTATGTTTTTTCGTAGATAGTAATTAAGTCTTTTTCAATGTACTCCTTTAGACGAGGATTCTTTAAACTATTTTCGGTGACCAAGTCAATAGTAATGCCAAGTTTATCAGTAAGCTCCTGTTCAATTTGAACCAACTTAAGCAGACTTATTCTATCCTTAAACTTGATAAGAATATCCAATTCGCTACTCTTACTATTTTCGCCTCTGGCAAATGAACCAAACACACCAATCTTGGCTGGATGGTAGGGAAGGAGGTATAATAATAGCTTGGATCGAAGTTCTCTATCCATGACTTTATAACATTCGTCTAGCTAAGATAACGGTTTTCAGCCAATTTTCGTTCAATCTTCGTTTTGCAGTAGAGGCCGTAAAAACATTTGTGCAGGGCGGGCTTAGTATCACTACCGTTTCCACACGAACGAAAGCCCATAGGAAGGTATCCCTCCAGCGCTGCTTGCCGCTCACGGAGATAGCTCTGCTGATTTGAAAACAGTTCTATGTTTTGAATTTTTTTCCGATCATTTTCATAAGCTGATGAAGATTGTCAGGGTTCTCAATATCATTCCACGTGAAATGGATATTTTTATCAATATCGAAATTACTGCCGGCCTTTTCATATATCCATAACCCTTCTTTTGAGGCAAGAACGAATTTATCCGCCTGCAATCGCATGGCATACGATTTTGCCTGAAAGTAAGCATCTTTCAGACTTTTCGTACTTTTTATCGAATACTTGGCTTCTATCAGCATTTTCGCGCTTTCCTCGCCTCGCGCGGATATCGCTCCGAAACAGTAATCAGGATAATATCTTTCGCCCCGACCCATTCTTATAGGCATTTGCCGTATCCAATCCGCTTGCTCATACTTCAATCTCGAAAGCAAAGGTTCCAGCAGATACAATTCCACTTCCCTTTCATCTTTCAGTACGATCTCATCCGACAGGTATTTTATGACTTCTATTTTGGGTAAAGCCGTTATATCCATTCCTTTTTCTGCCCAGAGCCTGAGCATCTCGCCGTACTCGTCATGAGCAACTGGATAGCCGTTTACTCCCTGGAAATTTTTCCTGATAATCGGCGATTTTGACAAGACGGGATTTGTCTTTATCTCTTGCAGTGTGATTGGAGGAACTTTTATTGCATTAGAAATATAGGTCAGGCAGTAGTAGTAAAAAAAAGGATCAATGAAACCATCATTAATGGCCTGCCAAACAGAGTGGATATAACTTCTTGGGCTTACGCAGTACATAATCAAGATATCCCCTGCTCGTATATCTATATTTGATTGCCACCGTTCAGTCTCATTATTTTTCGCATTATCCAAAAAGTCAAAATCCGCTTGTCCTCCTTGTCCTCCACCTACATACCAAACCTTTGAAGGGCTTATGTTCAGAGTGTTTTCTGCCAGCGAATTGGGCGCAAAGTCGTAAAAAAAAGCGATCAACTCTTCTGGACTTAATCCGTTGTTGATCCTGAACTCATATAATGCCTTGCAAATCTCAAGATAATACATTGTGCGTTCGCGCTTGTACCGTTTTTTCGGGATTTCCGGGAGGGCGATATAATACTCATCACATATAAGCTTGAATTTATCAAATTCGCAAATAAAAAAATAAGGAAAAAAGAAATCCGGAAATGAAATATAAAGCGCATTTGATATATATTCAATTTCTTCCCACCAGCCTTCATCTTCATCTTTTACTAAAATATCAAATCCTGCAAAATTAACTCCTTCGCTTATCCATTGGTTAAATGTATCATCTGCCGCATCTACTTGAAAGCTTTTCTTACTAAAATGGTTATGGTATATTTTTAAGATATTGACCTTGCCGTCCTGTATAAAATCCAAAAATCCATTTTGCTTTATTTTTTCAATCTCATCTTCTTCAAAATCAACGAGAAAAGATTCGTTGTCAGGGATTTCTATAAAAGGCTTTGAATCATCAATAGCTTTTTTTCCTATATCAGAATTTTTATACAGTCCCCATATGTATTTATTAAACTTCATAAATGATTATTGTAACGAGTTAAGGCACTGAAGCGTCGTGGGTATGAATCTATGCTCGACTATTACTTGAAAATTACCACTAGCTTAAAGTTCGACCTCGTACCGTTTATCCTTCGGGTTTTACCCGATTGTACTGTGTGTCTGTCGGGTTGGAACCCGACTGATAGGCGGCACGAGATTTGAATCTCGCGCCAGCGCACTTGTATTTTGTTTTGGGTTTTAGTGGGAGGGGACTTCGCGCCAGCAGAGAGGGAACCTCGCGCTAACGGGGTATAATTTCATTCAAGTAAGGTACGTATTTTGTATAACTCGTCGGTTGTGATGAAATTAGAGTATCCTTTGCTCGCCAAACCTCTCAATAGCTCTCTATCACCTGTCCATAATTTTATTCCCATAAATTCAGCAAGCGCCACAAAGGCAATATCATTCATATCAACATCCCGGACAAGATGAGCTGCTTTTGCCCAAAATTCAAATGGAATGAGCGCTTCGTTTGTAAGTACCAGGCAATTTGTGATTTGGTATTCAGCTTGATCCAACTGCTCTTCACTCATCCTTGAGAGTTCCAACAACTTTGGGCGGTGCTTTTTGAGTTCCGAGCGCAACGTATCGCATGCATGAAATTCGAGAATACCATGCGAATTCATGATCAAGTCACCGATTCTGTTTTCAGTGTTCAGAACAGCGCTAAAGGCGATATTGGTGTCGACTACAAATTTCACTCCGGTAAAAAGCGTTGTTTATTTTCTTCCCACCATTGCTTATTGGCTTCACGAGCCAATTCATCTACATCCTGCTGCCTGGCCTTACTATCTTTTGTGGCCTCTTTGTATAGCAGGTAATTGACAAGTCGTTGTACACCCTCCATATCTACAGACCCAGGTAGCGTTATTATTATTTGGTTGTCAACTCGTTGTATTGTCATCGCTTCTACAGTTTCTTACAAATATAAGGTTTTCCTTGATCAAAAACAAAAGTGCATGCTGTGGGGCTCCTTATGCATTTTCCTTGGAGCATAATTGCGGCGAATTCATGTTCCTTGACAATATCATCTAGTTATGTGCTATTGACGGGCAAAGTTGTTTTTATCTCCAGGTGAAATGAGTTCAGCGCGGAGTTGCGCAGAACAATAGAGCTACTCAGCGAAACTTAGCGAAAAACTCCCTTAACCTCTGCGGTTTAAGAAAATGGTCATAAAATCCTGTCAAAGCCATTTCCATTAAATCTATAAATACCGCTATCTCCCATGGCAAAGAGCAAATTGCCGCTCCTGTCTTCGTAGATATCCCAAATGTGCTGTGTATTTAGTGCGGGATCTACAATGAAATTTTTTATTTCTTTTCCGTCAAATCTCCATGCGCCGGTATCCCTGTCGCCAAACCAAATATTACCTTTAGAATCTTCTTTTATCGCAAAAACGTGCATTAAGGTTCCGGGCGGCGATTTTTGTCTAAAAATATCGGCAATAAACAGGCGATGTTTTTTTGAAAAATGAATAATGGAATCGCCTTGCATTAATAATACGCCTATTCCGTTGTTTCCTATCCATAATCTGCCTTTGGAATCTTGCAGTATGCTTCTTACATGCATGTAATTGGAGTGCCCATCGTAGCGCATGGTACTGTCGTTTATATGTTGGGTTGTTTTGCCGTCATAATGCACAACGCCTGCATAATACGCAATCCAGATATCTCCATTTTTACCCTTTGTGAAACCTGTGATTCCATAATTACCCGGATTTTCATTTGATGGAATTTGTATCGGGTTTTTAATTGTGTAGATGCGACCTTTGTTGATATGTATAATTTCATCAGCTTTGTTGCCAGGAAACCAAAGGTCCATAGCATTAAATGACCCCGATCCAGGTGTTACTATGTGGCTGTCCGAATTAAATTTCACCCCATCGTAACTGCATAAACCACTGCTGGTCCCAAACCAGATTATTCCTGTTTCATCTTCTTTGATCGAAATTACCTGCCTGCCGCAAAATCCATCCTCGGTGGTATAATAGGTGAATGTTTTTCCATCGTATTTGCATACGCCTTCCTGGTGGCTTCCAAACCAGTAGTTGCCTTTGCTGTCCTGAAGAATGGCGCGTATCCCCGAAGTAAATTGTAAGGTATCGGTTAAAATTACCGCTTGCTTTACGGCTGTATTGACATTTTTGTTGTCCGAACAAGAGGCGTTTAATGTCAACGTGAGTATCAGATAAAGTATGTTGATGTTTGCCTGCATTATGTTTGTCATTTATGTGTTATTGGCTCAGTTTTTTTTCACCACAGAGGTAAACGGAGTAAAACGGAGTGGCACAGAGTTTTTTATATTACTCTGTGAAACTCCGTTTAACGCTGTGGTGAAAAAATCAGGGCAAGTTGACGATATTGTCGCAAAGTCGCAAAGTCACCCCCTCCCCTCCCCTCCCTCCGGGTACGCGATGCGCACATGGTGGGCCGACTTCATAAACTGCTTGAACACCGACTTGCAGGTCTCCAGCTCATCAAAAGAAAGGGCGGAGTGTTCCAACTGGCCCTGGTTGATTTTTTCCTGGATGATCTTGTCGATTTTTTCAAACAGCTCGGCTTCCGTAGGGTTGGCCAGGCTTTTACAGGCCGCCTCGATGGAATCGGCCAGCATAAAAATGGATTCTTCTTTGGTGCGGGGGCGGGCGCCCGGGTAGCGGAAAGCAGCTTCATCAACAGCTTCGCCGGGGTGTTTTTTGACGTAGTTGCGGTAAAAGTATTCGGTGCGGGTAGTGCCGTGGTGGGTGCGGATAAAATCGATGACAATGCGGGGCAAGCCGGCCTTTTTGGCCATCTGGACGCCGTCGGGTACGTGGCTGATGATGATCTGGGCGCTTTCCAGTTCGGTCAATCCCTGGTGGGGGTTCTCGCCGGATTGGTTTTCGATAAAAAATTTGGGGTGCTGCGCCTTGCCGATATCGTGGTACAGGGCCGCTACCTTAACCAGCAAGGCGTCGGCGCCGATGCGGCGGGCCGCCTGTTCGGCGATATTGCCCACCTGCAACGAATGCTGCAAGGTGCCGGGCGCTTTGATGGCCAGTTCGCGCAACAGCGGCTTGTTCATGTCCGATAATTCCTGCAGGGTAATCGGCGAAATAAAACCGAAGACCCTTTCCAATAGCGGAATCAACGGATAAGCCAGCAGGGTCAGGAAAACATTGAGGAAAATCCAGGAATACACCGACCAGTTGACGCTGCTCAGACTGCCCTCCTGGATGAGCGTTAACCCGAGATAGCCAAAACCGTAGGTGAGAAAAATAAATAAGAGCGTATTAAAAAAGCGCGACCAGTCGCTGGTGCTCACATAACTGATCAGTACGACCAACCCCGCCAGTATTTGCATAAAAGCAAACTCATAACCCAGCGAGGTGATAAAACTGGCTATCAGTACCACGCTAATGTGCACAATGAGCGCCAGCCGCTCGTTGTAAAAGGTTTTTATGACAATCGGCACGATGCAAAAGGGGATCATGTAGGCGCTTAATACATTGTTTTTTTCAACCACATAACCCACATAACTGTACACCACCAGCCACATCAGCACAAAAGCGAGTTTGCCGGGCAGGCGAAAGACTTCTTTGGCAAAACGCTGCAAATACAGGATCAACATGCCTACGACCAGCAGCGTGAGCAACAGATAACCCGCAAAGACGCTGATATTGGTGCGCTGTTCTACTACGTGTTCTTCGTATTGTTCTTTAAAAGACAACAGGCGCTGGTATATCTCGTCGGTGACGATGCCGTTGCGGGCGATGATCAATTCTCCTTTGCGCACCATTCCGCGATAACGCGATATGCCGGAAGAAAGCTCGGCTTTGAATTTATTGGTCAGCGAATCGCTGTAAAAAACGTTGGGCTGAATGGCGCCCTCCAGCAGCGGGTATAGGAAATCGGGTTCCTGGAGGCGGCTATAGGGCAGCGAATCGCTTAGCAGGGCTTTTGCGGCATCTACGGGCATGAGGTTGCCGATGGTCCGGCGTTCTGCCACATGTCCGTTGATGACCTGCACGACAAAGTCCTCACCTTTGGCGGCATGGCCGGCGTCGAGCCGCACAATTCCTCTGTCGAACAAACGGCGCAGCAAAGCGGAGCCGTATTTGAGGTATTTCTGCGAATGGCGGCTGACGTCGGGAAAATCGCCCTGGTCTTTGACTTGCTCCAGTTGGTTGGCAAATTCCCGTTCAAAAAGCGCTTGTTGGCTTTTAGCAATACGTTGGTCGAGTTCGTAACAGGGGGGAAAGCCGCGTTCCAGCTCTTCCCGCTCTGTATTGATCTCGGCAGCCGACTTCTGCACTGCAAAGTCGAAGGGAGCCTCCAGGTCGTCGTAGTGCCAGACCTGGCCTTTCTCAAAGTCGTATTTGAACTTGAGGTGATTGGGATACAACAGGCTGATGAAGGCCACCACAGCCAGGGCCATCAGGTATTTGACGACCTGTGGCAATTGCCGCAGCGATGATTTTGCCGATTTTGTTACTTCGCTCATTAGCGCAAAGATACGCAACTCCCGGCGATTTTTTAATTCCAGTGGTTGCCGGGCAGTAAGGAGGCAGGATAATCATCGCCGATATGGCAGTGCATGGCATTTTGCTCGTCAAACGTCTACCGGTCGGGCTTGTGAACTTTCTCGGGCGGCAGATCGGCCAGTTCGGGCAGCCAGTGTTTGACGTATTCTCCCTGGGGGTCATAGCGCCGGGCCTGCGACAGGATATTGAAGTAGCGGTCTTCACGGGGGTCGCTGCCCACGCCGGCCAAATAATTCCAGTTGCCCCAATTGCTGCAGGGATCGTAGTCGATGAGCAGCGACTCAAAATACTCGGCGCCCATCTGCCAGTTGACATGCAGGTCTTTGACCAGGAAGCTGGCCACGTTTTGCCGGCCGCGGTTCGACATAAAACCCGTTTGATTGAGCTCGCGCATATTGGCGTCGATAAAGGGAATGCCGGTGCTGCCGTCCTTCCACTTGTTGAACAATTGGAAATCATTGCGCCAGGCGGGATCGGCGACGCCGCGGGTACCTCCTTTGAGGAAGATCTTGTCGCCGTGTTTTTTGCCCATAAAGCGGAAGAAATCCCGCCAGAGCAATTCAAAATAAAGCCAGTAAGTCGATTCGTTAGCCCCGTTTTTGGCCTCAAACTGGCGTAGTTGCTGGTAGATTAATTTGGGAGAGATGCAGCCTTGCGCCAGCCAGGGTGAAAATTTTGACGAAAAATCGCCGCCCAGCAATCCGTTGCGGGTATCTTTATAGGTCTTGACCAAGCCCGTCTCCCAGAAATAATAGGCCAGCCGGTCCAGCGCCTGCGTTTCGCCGCCTTTGAAGGCCAGTGCGGCCCGGCTGTCGGGTTGAAATGGGCTGTGTCCGAAATCGGATAAACCGGGGATTTTGCCGGGTTCTATTTGTACTGTAAGCGGTGCAAACGGCTTTTTAGGCGCGGGCAGCGGCGCCCTGATGGGCACTGTTTTCTCTACTTCCTTGCGAAATTGGGTGAATACGTCGGGGGTATGGGTCACGGGGAAAGGCAGATCGGCCGTGTAATACAGCATCTTTCCGCGGCTATAGCGCATCTCCTGCCCTATCGACCACAGGTTCTTCTCGAGCGCGTCCTGTACCTGCACTTCCTCGCGCGTGCGCTCGCGATTGCAGAAAACCCAGCTTGTTTTTGCCTTGCGGGCAATCTCAAAAAGCTCCTCCTCCGGTTTGCCGACCCTGACAATAAGATTTGCGCCGAGCGCTGCCAGCGAACGGCGCAAATCCGCCACACTTTCAATAATAAATAACGCGCGGTACTTCCCGGTTTTTGGGAAACCAAAACGCGTTTTACCCCTGAAAGTGCGCTCGTCAAAAACAAAAACCGGGATAACCTCGTCGGCGCATCTCAGCGCCTCTGCCAACGCCTCGTTATCGTGCAGGCGAAGGTCTTGTCGAAACCAAACTATAGCGCGTTTGCGGCACACCATACCCGACATTTTTAATTTTCAATAATTTTTGAAAGTGTAACAAATATCGGGCGCTATGGTTCCGGGTTTTTCATCAAATAAAAGTGCTACCGCAACTGCATGGCGGCTTCTTATTTTTTTCTAAAGCTGGTGATCATGCGCACCGCTTCGTCTTCCGCCACCGGGTCATCATCGCCAAAAGTTATTACGGCAAAAAAATTGGTAGCTGACACGGGGTCGATGAAGCCCAGCAATACCACACGCAAGCCCTGTTTGTAGCCTTCTACATAAGCGCCTTCCAATCCGTTTAATTCCAGCACATCGGCGTCGTCTACTTCTTCCAATTCCAGCGACTCGGCAACCGCTACCGTATAAGCGACGATATCGGAAGCATCTATCGTGTTGTCGCTAAAAGGAAAAATACCGAAATCCATACCGTCGCCTTTGGCAGTGAATTCATCGCCGGTATTGGTAAGCACTTTAAAATCTTCGGCCAGCGTGAAAGCAATATTGTGCTGGCTCCATTCATAATCCCAATCTCGCTGGGCATACCCCGAAAGCGAAACCAGACTGAACGCAGTGAACAAGGAAATGCGAAGCAAACGGTTCATTGTAATAAAGTTGTTAGGTGAGCGAATAAATTATCGGATTAATATACGCATGTAAAGGTTGTCAACTCTTTGCAATTAATGCAAGGAAAGGAAAAAAAACGTTGTGTGGTGAATACCTTTGCAGTCCCTTTACTGTCATCAAATCATCTAATGTATGCGCAACTCAACGCTGCTTATGGCCATCTTTATGCTAAGTTGTATCGGACTACTGAGCCGGTGCGACCAGACCTCCTATAAACAAGGCGAATTGTTGTACGTCAAATTCTGCTCCAACTGCCATGCCGTAGACGGAAAAGGGCTTAAAGCGCTGATTCCTCCGCTTGCCGGGGCCGATTACCTTCAACGGCGCCAGGATCAACTCGGCTGCATAATCAAATACGGTCTCTCTGAAAAAATAATCGTCAACGGCGTCGAATTTGAGCAACCCATGCCTGGCGTTCCTCAACTCAGCGATTTTGAAATTACAAATATTATTAATTACATCAACCAGGCCTGGGGTAATGACTACGGATACGTCAAAATTGCCGACGTTCGCAATTCATTGAAAAACTGCAATAAAAACATAAAATAATATTTAATTTAAAAAACCAAACAAACGTCAAACGTAAAATATCCCGAAATGAAACCCTGCCGACACGAAAAATACCCATAATTCGCCCAAAAAGTGTTTATTTTAGCCCCAATAAGTAACCTATATCCCTTTGTTTTATGAAACATTATCTACTCGCTTTACCTTTATTTTTGCTGACCTGCGGCTTGTTTGCACAACCAATCAACGACGATTGCTCGGGTTTGATCGATCTGGGCGTTGCGCCGATATGCCCTGAAAACGTATTTTATACCAACGTCGGCGCTACCGCCAGCGACATCGGGTTTGGCAACGTGCCGGCCTGCTTCAACGGCGGCGGAACCCAAAGGGACGTGTGGTTTGCTTTTACGACCAGCGATACGATTTTCGACTATACGATCACCGTTACCGGCTTAACAGACGGCGTATCGCCGGGAATGATCAACCCTCAAATAGCGCTTTACCGCGGCGACTGTCAGGTTGACGGCCTGGCGGAATTGGCCTGTATCACTGCTGAAAACGGCGAAACGGTTATCGAACTCGACGTTGAGGGCCTCACGCCTAATATTCCCTACTATATCAGGATCAATGACTACTCGGCCTCTGCCACGCCCAACGCCGGTACGTTTCAATTGTGCGTAACGGAAACGCCCCCGGCCAGCAATATCGATGAGGGCGGTTCAACTGCCTGTACGGGCGTTCTGTACGATACCGGCGGCGAAGACGGCGATTACTCCAACAATGAAAACCATACCTTTACCATTTGCCCCAACCAGCCTCACGAATGTATCACCCTGACCTTGCAATACTACAATATTCAGGAAACCGTTTTCGGCAATACCGATCAGTTGATCTTCTACGATGCCGACTCCGCCGACCCCAACTCGATCATCTCGGCCATCAACGGCAGCGCCATCACCTCCGGCGGCGGCGCGGTCTGCTACCAGGTACAAGCCTCCAGCGGCTGCCTTACCGTGCAGTTTATCTCCGACGCCTCGGTAACCTTCGAAGGTTTCGCCGGCGCCTGGGAGTGCTCGGCGCAACCCTGTGAAGACCCCGACCCTATCATCGTCGAGGACAATATCACAAACCAGCAGATCGTCGACTTTATCTCTACGCCGTTTACTACCGTTACCATCGACAACATCAACTGCCCCGACCGCGCTTACGGCATCTTCCAGGCGCCCGACAACTCCGACCTCGGTTTGGAACGCGGCCTGTTACTCACTTCGGGCGACGTCAACTGGGCGCCCGGCCCCAACGACGACGGCGGCGGCGGCAACCCCAACGCGACCAACCTGGCCCCCGGCGATCCCGACCTCGATTATCTCTCTACCATTTCGGGCAACGGTTCGCTTTCAAACGACGCTTGTATCATCGAGATCGACGTATTTGCCGCTACTAACGAACTCACCTTCGAGTACGTGTTCGCCTCGGAAGAATACCCCGAATTCGTCAACCAGTCGTTCAACGACATCTTTGCATTCCTCATCTCCGGCCCCGGCATCGTGGGTGATCCCAATATCGGCAACCAGTTGAACATCGCTGTATTGCCCGACGGCAACAATACCCCGGTGCAGATCAACAGCGTGAACAACCTCACCAACTGGGAGTACTACCGCAATAACGACGGCGGTCAGAGCCTGCAATACGACGGCCTCACCTCCGACCTGCTCGGCGTGAAAAAAAGCCTCACGGCGCGCGCAGAGGTTATTCCTTGTAATACTTATCACCTCAAACTGGCCATTGCCGACCGCTCCGACTTTGTGTGGGACTCCGGTGTGTTTATCTCCGAATTGCGCGGCGGTACCCCCAACCTCAACGTCGTTTATAACTCCGGTATCGATTACCTGCTCGAAGATTGCACCACCGAACCCGACCAGGTGCGCATTCAGTTGTCGAATGCCATCGAAGATCCCATTACTTACAATGTGGTAGTAAGCGGAACGGCAACGCCCGGCGTTGATTACCTGCTAAATATACCCACTACGATTACTTTCCAGCCCGGCCAGACAGAGGTGTTTTTCCCGATCCAGCCGCTGTCGGACCTCATCGACGAACCCATTGAAACTATTATCATCCAGTTGGTCAACAACTTCGGCTGCGGCGATGTAGTGTACACTACCCTGACCATCGAACTGCGCGACGAACTCGAAATAGAAGTACAGGGCGGCGTGGATACGGCTTTGGTTTGCGCCAATTCCAGCCTGCAGTTGTTTGCCGAAGGCGCCTCCGAATATTTCTGGACGCCCATCAATATCTTCAGCAACCCGTTTGTCGCCGACCCCGTGGTAACGCCTCCCACCAGCATGTGGGTGCAGGTTGAAGGCAAAGTGGGCCCCATCTGTACGGATGTAGATTCTATTTTCCTGCAAATCGTAGACCCGCAGATTTCGCTCGAAGCTTCGGGCACTACCAATATTTGCCGCGGCGCATCGGTTCAATTGGCGGCTATCAACAACGTCAATAATTCCAATTTGCAGTGGACGCCGACGATTTATTTGAACAACCCCAACACCAATACGCCGGTCAGTACGCCGTTTACCACCACTACCTACATCGCTTCCGTTGAAGTGGCAGGCTGCGTGGTATCCGACACCCTGACCATCAACGTCGATCCCTTCGACGTACCCGAATTGATCGGCGATACGCTGATTTGCCAGAACTACAGCGTTGTGCTGGCCGAATTTATCGACCAGGATACCACTACCACGCAATACAGCTGGTCGCCCACAACAGGACTCGATGACCCCACCAGCTCGGCGCCGCTGGCCACTCCGCAGCAAACAACCACTTATACGCTTACAACTACAAGCGCCAGCGGTTTCTGTAGCCAAACCGACCAGGTAACAGTAACCGTAGCGCCCGCCGATGTGGATATTCAGGCGCCCGATACGGTGTTCATCTGCCTTGGCGAAGTAGTCAACCTCTCGGCTGTTACGAGCACAGGTGTCGGCACAGGTCTGATATGGGGCCCCGACAACGGCACGCTGGATACGCTACAGGGCTTATCCGTTGTTGCAGCGCCTACGGAATCAACCTTGTACCTCGCCACCTTCAACGTGGCGCAGTGTACCGTATTCGATTCCATATTCATCAAGGTGGATTCATTGCCCACCGGCCTGATCACGGCTATTCCCGATAAGGAAATCTATTGCCAGGGCGACATTGTTACCTTCATCTCGAATACCTACGAACCGGGCCATTTCCCCGAAATTGACCACCAATGGCTGCCCGGCCCCGGCTTTGAATCCGGCGACTCGCTGTGGAACCTCGTCATTACGGCGCTCGATACCTTTACCTACCAGCGCGTGACTACCAACAATGCATGCGTTGATACTTCCGAAATTACCATCAATGTGGTTGAAGCCAGGGCGATGAGCGTTCTGCCCGAATTCCCTCGAATATGCCAGGGACAAAGCATACAACTCACGCTCGAATACGACGGCCAGGGCGCCATTACCTGGGAGCCGCCCACCAACTTGTCATGTACTGATTGCTATACGCCAACCGCTAATCCAAGTGCGACAACAACATATAACGTATCAGCCGAAATAGGCGGCTGTACCCAGCAGGCCGGTACTACCGTAGTGGTGGTGCCCCCGCCCGTTACAAGTCTAATTCCCAACCCAACGATTTGCGATACCGAGACTACGCCTGTGCAGCTTAACTTTACGGACGAAGACATCGACTATGTCTGGACATCGCCGGGCAACCCCGCTTTTAGCTCCGACGATCCTTTCCTGGCCGTATTACCCACGCAGACCACCACTTATGTGCTCACTGCCCAAAACGAGTGTTTCACCGTGCAGGATACCGTGACCGTATTTGTTGTCAGCGAACCGGATCTCACCGTTTCTGGCGCTACGATTTGCGCCGGCGACCCCGTAACGCTCACGGCTTCCAGCAACCTGCAAGCGGGCGCACAGGAGAGCTTTACCTGGTCTTACAACGGCAATACTCAAACCGGCGCCAGTATTACGATTACCGGCCTCAACCAGACGACGGACGTGCAGCTCGATTATGTATATGGCAATAATTGCGGAACGCTTACCGAAGTGGTAACCGTGACCGTCATCGGCGACGAATTCGGGGTAGACATTGAGATCAGCCCGGCGGATACTGTCATCTCCAAAGACAGCATACTTCTGACCGCCGTGGTGACGCCGCCCAATGTCGGCATCGCCACCTATACCTGGTTTGAAGACGGCGTACAGATTGGACAAACCACTACGCCGACCTTCTCCCATATCGCGCCGTTTGTAGAAGATAACAATGGCACGTTATTTACTTATTCTGTTACGGTGACCTCCGTAGAAGGTTGTAACCGCAGCGATGAATCCGATATCCTGGTATTACCGGCCCGTTTCCGGATACCCAATATCTTTACTCCCGATGCCAACAACAGGAACGACGTCTTTAAGGTCTTCTACAAAGGCGGCTACACTATTGAATCGTTCAAAGTGTACAACCGTTGGGGGCAACTAGTATACGAAGGCAGTGGAGACAGCGCAGGCTGGGACGGCACGTACAAAAACGAACCGGCGCCGTCCGAAGTATACATCTACCGCATCATCATGAAACTCGGCGACCTGGAATACGAGTTAAAAGGAGATGTGACTTTGATAAGATAATCCGGAATGGATAGATATGATATGAAGCCGGGAAAGCGCATGACTTTCCCGGCTTCGTTTTTTTTAGCCTTGAACTGCTTCTACCTCATCATCTCTATCCTCCACAAAAAGCACGCTAACCGCAGCCAGCAGCATCAGCACGCCGGCCATAACAAGGGCCCAGATTGCTTTATCGTTGTAAAAATAATGCACGATAGGGCCGTTAAAGATACCGTTGACGATTTGCGGGAAAGTGATAAAGAAATTGAAGATGCCCATATAAACGCCCATCTTTTTTACTGGAATAGAACCCGCCAGAATAGCATAAGGCATAGCCAGTATGCTCGCCCAGGCGATACCTACGCCTACCATTGACAAATTGAGCATCCATTTCATAGCAGGGTCGTTGACCAGCCATATCGACATCAGGCCGATGCCGCCGGCAATCAGACAGAGGGCATGGGTGCGCTTGCGGCCCACCTTATGGGCAATAGCCGGCAATAGCAGGGCAAAAGCCGCAGAAACAAGGTTGTATATGCCGAAAATAACGCCCACGTAGTTGCCCGCCTCGTTGAATGCCGCTGAACTGGTATCGTCTTTGGGCAGCCCCCAAACGTGTTGCGCCAGTGCAGGGGTTGTAAACACCCACATCGAGAACAGCGCAAACCAGGAAAAAAACTGTACCAGTCCCAACTGCCGCATCGTGCGGGGCATTCGCGCAAAATCGGTAAAAATGGCAGTCAGACTCTCGTGTTCCTGCGTCACCTCTTCGCCTGCAAAACGCGCCTGCTCTTCGGGCGAATACTCCGGCGTGCGGATGATGGTCCACACAATGGCGCCCACCAACGTAGCCGCGCCGATGATAAATGATAAAATCAAATTATAGGGCACTACTCCCGGATCGGCCTGGCTTTCGATATTAAAATAATTCGCTAGCACATAAGGCAACCAGGAGCCCGCCACGGCGCCGATGCCGATGAGCATGGTCTGCACCGAAAATCCCAGCGTGCGTTGATCGCTGGGCAGTTTGTCAGCTACCAGCGCCCTGAAAGGTTCCATGGCAATATTAAAGGAAGCGTCCATGACCATGAGCATGCCCGCGCCTATCCAAAGGGCAGGCAAAAAGGTAGTCACCGCCGATGCGTTGGGCATAAAAATCAAGCCGAAGGCCGCCAGAATCGCCCCTGTGAGGAAATACGGACGCCGCCGGCCCAGGCGATTCCAGGTGCGGTCGCTGTAATGCCCGATAATCGGCTGCACGATCATGCCGGTAAGCGGCGCCACCAGCCAGAACCAGGATAAGTGATGCACGTCGGCGCCATAGGTCTGTAATATCCGGCTGGCATTGGCGTTCTGCAATGCAAAACCCATCTGAATGCCCAGGAAACCAAAACTCATGTTCCAGATTTCCCAGAAACTCAACCTGGGCTTGCTCGTAAGTGCGTTGTTCTTTTTATTCATAAACAGTGGTATGTGTATTTTGACACAATCATCAAAAACCAATTATCCAACATCCAGCATCAACTAATCCCCCTCCAGTACCTGATAGCCCCAGGCTTTGAGTTCAAAAGGTTGATTTTTGGTAGCCAGTTTGACGGACTGCTCGCTGAACAAATCGGTATAATTGCCGGCGATAGCGGCGGCGTCAATCTTGACCGACCGGGGTTTGTTGCTCAGGTTGAGGATCACCACCACGCGTTGACCATCCTTTTCGCGGTAATACGCAAAAACCGATTTATCGTCGGAAGTAGCCAGGCGGTTCAGTTTGCCGCCGGCAGGGCCGTTCCATAAGGCTTTATTGCGGTGTTTGAGGTTGAGCAAGGCTGTATAAAAAGCCGCTTTGGAATAATTGCCCCAATTAATGCTGTCCTTTTCAAAAAAAGCCAGCCTGCGGTTGAAGGCAGACTCCTGACCACTGTATAGCAGCGGCATACCGTCAAAAGTGCAACTCAGCACGGCCATGGCGTCCACAGCATCGCCCATGCGTTCGAATTCGGTGCCGTTCCACGAGTTTTCATCGTGGTTGGTGATGAAATGCATGTGATAACCTTTGCCAAAGGCTGAGCGATCTTTTTTCAACCACTCGTAGATATCGTTGGCGTTGGCATTACCGGCGGCGATTTCGTTCATCAGGTGGTGAAAACTCCAGCCGTACGACATGGCAAAATAGTCGCTGTTGCGATGCGGCGCGTGCTCGGCCTCCGCCAACATAAAGATGTCCGGTTTTGCCTGACGCAATACCGGCGTCGCCTGTTGCCAGAAATCATCGGGCACCTCGCCGGCCACGTCGCAGCGGAAACCGTCGATATTAGCCTCGCGCAACCAAAACAACATGGCATCGGTCATGGCCTTGCGCATGTCCTGGTTGTCGTAGTTCAGATCGGCCACATCCGTCCACCCCCATGATTTACCGGTTTTGGGGGCGATTGGGTCAGTGATTTTACCCGATTTGTTTTGGGTATAATAATCCCGGTGTTGGGTAATCCACACATGATCCCAACCGGTGTGATTGGGCACCCAGTCCAGAATGACTTTCATACCCAACTGGTGAATGGTATCCACCAGCGCTTTAAATTCGTCGAGCGTACCGTAATTGGGGTTGATTGCCGTGAAATCTGCAACGGCGTAGTAGCTACCCAGCGTTCCCTTGCGGTTGGCTTCGCTGATGGGAAAAACGGGCATCAGCCACAAAATATCAACCCCCATTTGCTTGAGCCTTGGCAAATGCGCGGCAAACGCCTTGAAATTGCCCTCCGGCGTATATTGCCGGATGTTGACTTCGTAGATGTTGGCATTGGCTGCCCACGCCGGACAAGCCAAACACGCCGAGCTGACCGTGGGATCTTCATATGCCGACGCCGACGTACCCTCTGATTTTTTGCAAGCGGCTCCTATCAGCCCAATGATCCCAATCCCGAGTATATAATGAAGTGCCCTGCTCCACATAGCTTTTTTATTTAATTAATAATCAAACATCAATAATTAAACATCAAACATTAAAATCACTCTCTCCCAAACTGCTTGCGAGTAGGCCGGGTCAGCAGATTAATTGCCTTGACGATCATGCTGCTTTGTTTATACGTAGTGGTTCCCACCCAAGACATCTCGTCGGTAGTGTGGCCCTGGATTTCAAACTCGCTATCGTGTTCGTCGATTTCGGCGTCGAGTTTAATGCGGACGATGTTTTTATAAGGGGAAATCGTCCAGGTGCCTCGGCACACCAGGGTTTCCCATTGGCCGTATTCGAAGGTACCATCTGGTTTAAACTGGAACCAGCGGCCCTCCATGGCGCGCCCCAGGGGGGGATCATCGCCGTAGATACAGAATTCCCACACCCAATAGTGTTTGAGCAGCAGATCGGTTTGAATAGCCGCCATTGGCGGTTGGGCCGGGGCGGCTTTTCCTTTGCCGCAACCCTCGAAGGTCGCTTCGTTAGAAGTTGTGGTATTGGCGGCGGTCGAATTGCCGTTTTGTTGTTGATTACAGGCTATGGTAAGCAAGCCTGCCAGCACGCAGATGATCCAACAGGAATTTTTCATAGATGTAAAAGGCTATTTTTTTGATTTAACAACTGATTGGTGCACTATTTTATTACCGCAGAGGTAAAAGGAGTTTTGCGCAGCGTCTGAGGGGCTCCTTACTACTGCTGCGGTAAAAAACGGCGACCCGGGGTCAGTTAAAAAACAGCCTCAAGATAAATATAATCTTGAATTACGCCAGTTCGAATTGCATTCTGGCCAGCGTATTATAGATACCGTCTTCGAGTGCGGAGAGTTCTTCGTGGGTGCCCTGCTCTACCACCTTGCCATTTTCGATTACATAAATGCAATCGACATCGCGTATAGTGGCCAGCCGGTGGGCGATAATAATAGAAGTGCGGCCTTCCATCAGTTTGCTGAGGGCATCCTGCACTGCTTTTTCCGATTCAGCGTCGAGCGAGGAGGTTGCCTCGTCGAGCAGCAAGATGGCTGGGTCTTTAAGTATAGCCCTGGCGATGGCGATACGCTGCCGTTGTCCGCCCGACAACTTGACGCCGCGCTCACCGACCAGTGTATTGAGGCCGTCGGGGAACGACTGGATGAAGTCCCAGGCGTTAGCGTTTTTAGCGGCGGCGATGATATCTTCCTCCGTGGCGCCTGGGCGGCCATAGGTAATATTTTCGCGGATAGTGCCCCCGAACAACAGTACCTCCTGCGGCACAATGGCCAGGTTTTTGCGATACACGCTCAGGTCGTAGTCATAAATCGAGCGGCCGTCAACCTTGATATCGCCGCCGGTGGCTTTATAGAACTGCTGTAATAGTTGCACGATAGTCGACTTGCCGGCGCCGCTGGCGCCTACCAGGGCCACTTTGTGTCCGGCGGGGATACTGAGCGAAACGCCCTTCAACACTGCCACATCGGAGCGGGTAGGGTATGAAAAATGAACGTCTTCGTATGTAATATTGCCCGTAAACCGTTCTTCCGGCAGCAACTGCGCGTCGCGCAATTCCACCTCTGAGGGCTGGTCCAGAATTTCCTGCACGCGTTCCGTAGCGCCGATGGCCGAAACGATTTCGGTATAAAAATTGCCAAGGCTGGCGATTGCGCCGCCGATGATGCCCGTAAACACCACAAAATCGACCAGGTCGCCCTTGAGCATCACGCCGGCCTGCACCATCAGCGCCGCCCTCCACATGATAAAAAACAGGGCGCCGAACATCACAAAAATGATAAACGCCGAAAACAACCCGCGCATATGCGCCGCTTTAAGGGACAAGGCCACAGCTTCTTTCAGGCTTTTACCGTAGCGCTGCACCTCGTACCACTCGTTGGTATATGCTTTCACGGTATGGATAGTCTGCATAGTCTCCTCCACCACCACATTCGTTTGCGCCAACTGATCCTGGCGCTGCTTCATCAGGTTGCGGATATATTTACCAAAAAACATAGCCAGGATCACCACCACTGGAAAAGTAGCCAGCATTGTCAGCGCCAGGCGCGGCATCGTGATCACAATAATGCCGACGCCTCCTACCAGAATAATGAGTTGACGGATAAACTCGGCGAGCGTCCAGGAAAAGATATTGTAGACCTGTGTGACGTCGTTGGTAATGCGGCTGGTGAGTTCGCCCACGCGGCGTTCTTCCAGAAACGGTATGCCCAGCGTCACCAGCTTTTTATATAAATCGGAACGCATCAGCGCAATACTTTTTTCGCTGACCAGCGCAAAGAGCTGCACCCTAAAATACGACATTACGCTTTGCACGCCCAGCAACAGCAGCAACAACAAAAACAATTGATTGATATTGAGCGGATAACGCCCTTCGCCCGATATGACGTTGAATAACTCGCCGGGCACTTTCATGATCAACAAAAAAAGCAGGCTGCCTGCCCCGAGGAAAAACATACCGAGGATAAAAGCCCATTTATAGGGCAACACGTAGCGAAAAATAGACAAAGACTTGCGCAGTTTTTCCCAACTCAGGGACATTGGCTGTTTTTCTTTATCGTTGTTGTTGGCTCGCAGACTCATATACCGGATGTGATGTGGTTGATTATCCATTTCCAAACACTGCGAAAGGAAATATGGTTATCAATCAAGGACTAAATTTTGCTTTTTTGAGTCATTTTTCTACTCAAAAGAAAAAGCTGGTGTTTATAAAATAAAACCTTGCGTGTTGAACGTTATAGCGTGCGAAATTCATTCCTTTGCATGCTAAACAAGTCATCCTCATATTATTTTAACACACCTGCTATGAAAAAATTCGCACTATACCTGCTACTGATGCTTCCCGGCCTGGTATTGCAGGCGCAGAGAAGGGGTATCGACAAAAACTTCGAAATCGGCCTGCTCGGCGGTTTATCCCTATACAGCGGCGACCTCTCCCCCCAGGAACTTGGGCTGTATTTTCAAGAGTTGAACCCGGCCATCGGCGTTTTTGGCCGCTACAATGTGGGCAAGCGCTTGTCGCTGCGGCTCGGCGCCACCTTTACCAAAGTGGCCGGCGATGATATGCGCGGCGGCTTTGAAATGCGCGGCCTCAACTTCCGCACCAACATCTCGGAACTTGCCTTCACCGGCGAATACAACATTTTTACGCTGGGTAATCCCAAAGGCTTTCGCGTGGCCCCCTACCTGTTTGCCGGGGTCGGCATATACCGCTTTAACCCCCAAGGCAACCTCGACGGCAGTTGGATCGATCTGCAGCCGCTGGGCACCGAAGGACAGGGGCTGCCGGGTTATGAAAAACCCTATGCCCTCACCCAACTCAACGTGCCTTTCGGCGGCGGGCTGAAATTCTACATCAACAACAAAGTCACGGTAGGCGTGGAAATGGGCGGCCGCAAGCTGTTTACCGACCATCTGGACGATGTGAGCTACACAGAGGTCAACTACCTCGATATTCTCGAAGGCAACGGATCGCTGGCCGCACGCTTCAGCAATCCCCAAATCACTGAACCTTCCGCCGAAAACGTGATCTACCGCCGCGGCGGCGATTTCCTCGACTGGTTTTATGTGGGCGGCGTTACGCTGTCGTTCCGCATCGGCGAAGGCAGCGGGCCGTCGGGCCGAGGCATTGGTTGCCCTACGTTTTGAGAGGGAGGGAGAGGGAGAGAGGGAGGGAGACTGTCTTTGTGACTTCGTCAATGCGAGTGATTTCGGGACTTAGTGGTACTTTGTGCCCTTAGCGCCTTTGTGGTAAAATCCGAAGTCCAAAATCCGAAATCCGAAATAATGGAAGAACGCTTATACAACAGAGACCTCAGTTGGCTATCATTTAATCACCGCGTATTACAGGAAGCCCGGAACCCCGAAGTACCGTTGTACGAGCGACTCAAATTCCTGGCCATCTACAGCTCCAACCTCGACGAATTTTTTCGCGTGCGCGTAGCGGCATTGAGAAGCTACCGGGCATTGGGCAAAAACACCCGCAAAGCGCTCGACGAAGCCAGGATCAAGAAAACCCTGCGCGCCATCCGGCACACCGTAGAGCGGCAGCAAGAGCTATTCGGCAGCATATTCCGGGAGCAACTGCTGCCCGAACTACAGACCCACGGCATCTACCTGCTCAACGCCCAGTCGCTGAGCCCCGGCCAACAGCTATTTGTAGCGCAATATTTTCAAAAAGAAATACAATCCCACCTACAAATACACTGGGTAGATTCGGATACCGCCGAACTACCCTTTTTAAAAAACAGGGCGCTATATTTCATTGCACAAATCACTGAAAGCGAGCGATTTGCCCTGATCGAAATCCCCAGTCCTCCCCTACCCCGCTTCATCGAACTGCCGAGTCACGAAGGCCGCCACGACATCATTTTACTCGACGACGCCATCCGCTTCAACCTGCCCAACCTGCTGGGCGCCACCATAGCCGGCGCTTACGCCATCAAGCTCTCGCGCAACGCCGAATTACCCATCGACGACGAATACAGCGGCGATTTGCTCGAAAAAATCAAAAAAGGGCTCGAAAAACGCCATGTAGGCCCCCCTACCCGGCTTTTATACGACAAAGAAATGCCCGAGCCGCTGATCCAGCGGCTAAAAACCCTGCTTGAGCTCAACAAAAACGACCTCATTCCCGGCGCGCGCTACCACAACTTCAACGACTTCTTCAGCTTCCCCAACCCCTATGCCGACGCCTCGCTGGTTTATCCTCCGATGCCGCCCCTGCCGCATCCGGTGCTCGAGCAGGCCGAATTTATCATCGCCTGTATACAAAACGGCGACCAGGTATTGCACTACCCCTATCACAAATTCGACTACGTCATCCGCCTCATCCGCGAGGCTGCCGACGACCCCCGGGTTGAATTCATCAAAATCACCCTGTACCGGGCGGCGTCGCGATCGGCAGTAGTAGAAGCGCTGTTATACGCCCTTGCCAAAAGCAAAAAAGTGACCGTTTTCATCGAAGCCAAAGCCCGCTTCGACGAAGAAGCCAACATGCAATGGGGCGAGCAGTTGTCGGCTGCCGGCGCCCAGGTACACTACAGCTACCCCGGCATCAAAGTCCACGCCAAAATCCTGCTCATAGGCCGGCAGGAGAACGGCGGCATCCGGCACTACGCCTACCTCAGCACCGGCAACTTCAACGAAAAAACCTCCACCATCTACGCCGACCACGCCCTGCTGAGCGCCGACCCGCGCCTGGCCGACGAGGCCGCCCGCGTATTCGACCTGCTAGAGCGCAAAATCATATTGCCCGACTGCAAAAACCTGCTCGTAGCGCCCTTCACCCTCAAAGACAAACTCGAAGACCTTATCGACCGGGAAATTGCCAACGCCAAAGCCGGTAAGTCCGCCTACATCCTGCTCAAGCTCAACAGCCTCGAAGAGCCCGCCATGGTCGAAAAGCTCTACGAAGCGGGCCAGGCAGGCGTGCGCATCAAGCTCATCATCAGGGGCATCTGCTGCCTCAAACCCGGCGTGCCCGGCCTCAGCGACAATATCGAAGCCATCAGCATCGTCGACCGCTTCCTTGAACACGCCCGCATCTATCTCTTCGCCAACGGCGGCGACGAACGCATGTATATCGCCTCCGCCGACTGGATGAAGCGCAACCTGCACCGCCGCATAGAGGTGGCCATTCCCATTTATGACACGGAGGTCTTCCGTCAAATCAAGCATATTTTTGAGCTGCAATGGCAGGATAACTGTCGCGCGAGGGTACTGAATGCGGAGCAGGATAATCCGATGCGCGAACGCACGGCGGACGCGAAGCCGGTGAGGGCGCAGGAGGAGGTTTATGAGGGGGTGAGGGGGCGACCTGGCGAGGGGGCGATCTTTGTGACTAATTCGTCAACTTCCGTCGATTTTTTCACCACAGATTTAAACGGAGTAAAACGGAGTGACACGGAGTTTTAGTTTTTCCTTAAGTTGACGATATTATATGCTCTGCGCAACTCAGCGCCAAACTCCTTTCACCCGGCGGTAAAAAAAATTGCAGTTCTC
>DAINSQ010000060.1:0-25669 GCA_036741235.1 Saprospiraceae bacterium
GTAGTCGAAGAACAAACGCAGGCTGAGACGCTTATTCAGCTTATATTCTGCCGAAGGCGACAACGACAGTGCGTAATTGCCTCGCGTGGGTTCGGCCGGGCTATCGTCAAGCTTGTGGGCCAGGGTGACGTCGTCGCGGATCGAGAAATTACACTGGATGTCCAAATCACGTCCCTGTAACTGGCCGCTGCGACCACCCTGCTGGTTCCGGTTTTGGTTCTGATCGGGCTTCTGCTCTTTTTCGTCCTGCTTGGGCTTTTTAGCGCCTTTTTTCTTGCTGCCTGTGAGGAAGGGAATGTCGACATTGCGCAGCAGATAACCAAATCCAATCGTAATTTCCTTGGTCTGCGTTTCTGCCAGAAGGCGGTTCACGGTACTCAGGGCCAGGTTGCGCGACTTCTTGTAGTCAGCGTTAAACGATATACCGTTCTGCAGGGTAGCCTCTACTGCGATAAGCGGAGAGAAGGCCTCCTGGATGACGATCTCGGGAATTTCGAGACGGGCAAAGAAGTTGCCCGACAAGGTGTCGCGGCTGCCGTTGCTGCGGTTAGCCAGGTAGTCCAAACCGGTGCGATAACTGTTGATGGTCATCGTGCTCTTGTAGGCGTGAGAAATGTTGAAGTTGCTGAAGATGTTTTTAAAAAGTGGTATTTTACTCAGCCCGTTATAAGTAAGTCGCCAGTTGAGCTTCGGCAGGGTTTTGAATAAATCGAGGTTGATACTGCGGGCGTCCTGTTTGGTATAGGCGGCGATAAAGGCCGGTATCATAATGTCCTGCTGGTTTTTGCCATAACCATCCGTATACCCCAACTGACCGAGGTTGGGATCGGTGTGAAGCCCTGTGCCCAGCCGCTGCGACAGGATAAGCTGGTTGGCCTCGAAGGTGCGGAACAAATCGATGATTTCTTGCCGGCTATCCTGGAACAAGGTCTGCAATGCCGAATAGGTCACGGTCATCGAGCCCATCTGGGTAGGCACAGCGTGCGCATAATCGACGATGCCGTTGCTGGTGGTGTCTTTGAAAGTCTCCGTGTGATTTTCGGTGTAGGTTTTATTGGCTTCGATTTCCACCCGGAAATCGCGGAAAGGCTCCAGGGTAAGGCGACCGTCATAGGTCTGGGAGTAATCCTGTACAACATCCTGGTTGAGATACAAACTGGTGGTCAGCCAGTTGCGGTTTCTGTAGAGCCAGTCGCGGTCTTCCTGGTAGTAATCGGGTTCGCGCAGGGTGCGGATGGTGGGTTGCATACCCGCCACAAAATCCCATCCCGGAGCGCCGAAGCCCGATTCCATGCCCAGGATATTGGAGCGGGGCATAAAGCCGGGCACGACGGTGCGGAATTGTTCGGTATAAGTGACCCTGGCTTTTCGCAATAGCAATAAAGGCCGGATAAGGATGCGTTCTGCCACGCTGGGTTCCGTATCCTTTTTCTTGGCTGTTTTTTTGTCTTTACTGTCCTTATCGCCGCCGGCATCGATTTCCTGCCCTTTGTCGTCCGACTTGGCGCCAGGTTTTTCTTTGCCTTTGCCCTTGGGCGCGGCCCCCCTGTTGATTTTTTTAAGATACCCAATTTGGTCGTACAGTTTGTCGAAACTCAAATCGGCGTTGATAGAGCGGGTTTGCCGGTTCTGGATGACATTACCGAGGCTATCGACGTTGAGGGCGGCAGCGTTCCATGCATAACCGGCCTGATATTGCGCCCTGATCTGGATCCAGTCCATAAACGGCAATAAACGCAACGGCAGGTTGTAGCTGATATTGATATCGTGTTTGTACAATTTCGGGCGACCCAGATCGCGGATGTTGTTCCAGATGCTATCGCGGCGGAATTTGCGGATATCGCCAATATTCGGGTCTTCGAGCATGGCCACTTCGTCGGGTTCGTCGATAACCGCGTTGTTATTGGCGTTGAAACTGACTTTAAGCGAGCGGGTGAGGTCCCACTGCAAGGTATAATCGCGATCCCAGGTAAAACGCTTGTTAAAGAAGGTATTGAACCTTTCGTCGACGCCGGCAAAGCGATAACGCGTAGTAGTGAAACTTCTATCCATTAATGTGCTGAAGGTCAGCGTATTGGGCAGAGGGTTCAGATTGAGTTCTTTAATGAGTTTGAGGTACTTGTCGTCTTTGATCACTTTTTTAAACGGCTCGATATACTTGGCCGGCCGGGTATAGGTATAATTAATCCCTCCGGTATAGCGTTTCTGCCGGTCAAATTCGATAATAGCGTCGCGTCGGTCGGTTTCGGTATAGCCGTAGCTGGCGCTAAAGTTTTCGATATCCCAGGGTTTTGGCGCGCTGGGCTTGCCTCCGCCGCCTGCGCCGCCACCACCGCCTCCGCCGCCGCCGGTACCGGTACCGCCGCCGCCGCCGCCGCGCTCCTTGCGCACGTTGGTGAAGTTAAAGGTGGTGATATTGGTTACCTCTTGCGCCTGAACCCGCAAGGAATCGCGTTCCTGCGGAGAATCAGCGGCTTTGAGTTTATCGCGGAGAATCACGTCAAGGTCGTAGGGGTCGAATTCGGGGGTACGGGTGGTATTAGACCTTTGCGCGTAGAATGGAATTTTGATATTCCACTTTTCCGGCAGGAATTTATTCAATTCGACATTGGCGGCCAGGTCGTAGCCGGTTACGCTTTCACGGCTGCGTTCGTGCACGCGGTCGTCGAGGGCGCCGAAGCCTATGGAGTTAAAATTGCCCGCCAGGGTAACGTTGCCCAGATCGGCCAATTGCATATCAACACGGGCAATAGCCGCTACGCCGCCGCGCTCGTCGAGGCCGGAGAGGCGTAATTCGTTGGCCCAAACTTCTGCCCGGTAGGAGGCGCCGTCGCCGGTATACGGATTTCGCACGCCGATCATGGCCACTTTTACGTAACCGAGGTTGGGATTTCCTTTTACTTTGATGACATGCGACAACGCAGGATTGGAGGGATCCAGCACCCGCACGTATTCCGCGGTGGCGCTGCCGCCTGTTTGGTTGCGCTCTTCCTTGAGCTGGCGCAGCAGCTTGAGTTGGAAGTTAAATTCGTTTTCAACGCGCCATACTTCCTGCTTGTAGCGGGGGTCGCTGGGAGGCAGGCCGGTGACGGCGTCGGGGTTTGACATCGTAAGCGGAATCTCGTATTCGTAGTAGTTGTTCTGGAAGTCGCTGCCCAGGCGCATAAACACGCGCAGGCCGCCGTCGGGCACGTCGCGGTCGGGGGCTTCAGCGTGGACAAACATCTGGAGTTTGTCATAAACGCGCATGTCGGCTTCTGTGATTTTGAATACCGCGCGCGCGTCGCCGTCGCAAAGGCCGTTGAGGCGCAACGAAAGCGATTGTTCGTTTTGCAGCGCCTGGAAGACGCCCAGCGAGCGCTCGCGCTGAATGCCCTGCGGCAGAGTATAATTAAAAGGCAGGCGACTGCTGTTTTCTTCGATGTTGACGGCGTCGATTTCAAAGTTGGTTTCCACGCCGTTGCAGTTGTCGGGCACGCCGTTGATATCACGGCCTGTGAGGTCCTGGGTGTATCGACGCCACTGGTTGCGCACCAGCTCGAGTCGGGCAAAGCGGAGGTAAGTTTCCGTTTTGAAGCCCCGCATGTACATACGCATGAAAAGGATGGAGCGGAAGTCGAGAATACCGCCCACGCTCTTTTTATTAGGCGTATTGAGCGGAATACGGAATCGATACCAGATACGGCCGTTGCCGGCTTCGATGCGGTCGGTGATGAAGGGTGTGCGGCTGCGGTCTACCTCCCGGCGGTTGAAGGGGTCGACGTACAACGGAATTTCGTATTGGAAATAAGATTCCGATTCGTTGAGCGAGAAGTCCTGGTTGAGGTCTTCCATATCGGGTGTGTTGGTACCCGACTGGCGCTCCAGGTTGCCGGTATTAGATTGCGAGTTGCCCTGGGGGTTGTTGAAGTCGCGGTAACGCTGCTTAATGCCGTCAGCGGAGCCGAAACTGCTGTGGCGGTAATAGCGGAAGTTGTCGTTGGCTGGGTCTGTTGCTACTTTATCGCCCACCTGAGGGTTAATAGCCCTGATAGCATTGACCCAACTCCCGAATTTTCGTCGCTCGCCTTCGTCGTTGAGGCCGTCGAGGCCTACATCCTGAACTTCGCGGGTGCCGGGCGAGTTGTCAAATGCGCGGGTATAGGGCACGCGGCGGGGCACCACCGACCACAGGGTGCTGTCTACCTCGCGATCGGGGTTAATATCGCTGGGCAATCCGTGTTCAAAAAACTGGCGCGAGTCTTTGAGAATATCCTCCGAAACGTTACCCAGGTTGAGGTACAGCGTCCCCTGTTTGTCTTCGGCGTCGGGCGCCGGATTGAAGGCGTTGGTTGTATCGAGGAAGGGGCTGAGCATCCAGAATTCCACGAATTCGATGTTGGCCGACTGGAAGTCGTTGGTAGTCATGGCGCGCATGATACCGCCCCAGCGGGTTTCGGGGTCGCGCAGCACCAGCGAGTCGCCGTTGACGGAGACTCCCCGGCTGAGCCCGGCATAGCCGTTGGGCGTATCGAAGTTGTAGGGGCCGCGTTCGTTGGGGAAAAACACCATGTCAAACGGCTGAATATTGGGCGATAGCTGGTCGGGAGTCAATTGCAGGTTGGGGAATACCTCCTGTTGGGGTACCAGGCTGGTGTAGGGGTTATTGTCGTCGTTGGGGCCGCGGGCGCTGGGGTCGATGCGGTACCAGTTGATACGGGCCCGGTTGGCGCCGGAGGACAGGTTATTGGCCCGGGATTCCGGGAACAGCGGGTTGTTGTTCTGGTCGTCGTTTTGGGGTACGCTGGCCAGCACCCACTGGTTGGCGGGCACGCGCAAGTCGATACTGTTGGTACTGCCCTCGAAGTCGTCTACATAAACTACGCCGCCTTTGTCTTTATTGCTTTGGTTAATAGCGCGTGCGTGGCCGGGGTCGAGATAAGCGGCTTCGGCGCTCACGCTGATTGTTGAGGGTTGTTTGGTAGAATAAAAAGGCAGCTTGTCTACCAATTTCGTCAAAAACTGAGATTCCTTGCTAAAATTGATATCGCCGCCAAAAATGCGGTTATTGATGGGGTCTTCGCCCATATTTACCTTGGGCGTAAAGGGCCGCTCGAACAATTGCAGGAACGTAGCGCCCACGCTGAAATTTTTACTCACCTCATAATCGGCGCGTATACCGAACATCGTTTTCTGCTGGAATCCGAAAAGCGTATTGTCTTCAAAAGACACATTGATAGGCACGCCCGAGGCCAGAACGGCGTCGTTGAGAATGCGCAGGCGGCCCGTGCTGTAATCGACTTCATAATCGCGGCCCTCCTGGAGCATCTGCCCGCCGGCGGTTACGCGCACCGACCCGGGAGGAATATTGAAAGCGCCCAGCGATATTTCAGAAGAGACGCTCGATTTATAACTACCTCGTATTGAGAATCGGTTTTTCTCCGGGAATTCACGCGCCAGGAAGATCGTTTTCGAATACAATTCGGGGTAAGTAAACGTATCGCGCAGTGCGGGGTCTGTAATTTGATTGCCGATAGCCGAGCCGAAGGGTTCGAGCACGGGAAAATAGATACGCCCGTTCACGGGGTTGATCGTCACACCCGGCACGAAGTCAAAAACGCCGTCGGGCTGGGGGTCGCCCTGGGTATTGAGGCGGTCGAGGTTAAACACCCGGATAAGGGGAACGCCCTCGAGGTTGCCCTTGGGCAGAAAGCGCTTCACGCCCTTGCCTGGGTCTTCATAAAAGATATCGAGGCGAAAATCCTGGGGGTTCACCTGGTAAGCGCCAATAGAATAGACGTTTTTCATCATCAGGTCCCAGGTGGGTACGTCGGTGCGCTGGGTCATACTCTTAAGCAGCTTCACAAACAACACCTGCGAGATCTGGCGCGAGGTGTCGGTACTTACGTCGCCTGTGTTGACCGACAATTCGCCCACTTTGTAGATTTTGCCGTTGTATTTGTACTGATAGCCGACGGCGAGCACCTGGTCGGGTTGTACGTTGATATTCACCGAAATAAAGCCCAATTCGGGGTGAACGGTATATTCCGTAGATTTCAGTTTGCGGGCGCGCACCTTTTCAAAGTCGCGCGATTGCACCAAACCAAATTGCTGAGACTGGAGTACGGCCACCGACTGGTCGATATCGCGGATATCGGGTTGAGCGATAATTTTGGCGTAAAGGTCGTTGGCGTAGTTTTCGGGCAAGGGTTTGCCGCCGCCGATTTCGCGGAACCGGGGAGGGTCGTAGGTATTAACGGCGTTGGGGTTGACGATACGCTGGGGCTCACCGAGGTCGGCAAGCGCTACGATATCGCGCACGTCCTGCACCTCGTTGCGGTCGTTGGTGATCCATACTTCGAGGTTTTCGAGTTGGAAAAGCGTATTGATCTGGGGCAGGTTGCGCAGTGCGCTTTCGTACGATTCGCGGTTATAGTGGCTGAGGAAGAAGTGGCGGTTTTCGTCGTATTCGTCAGATTTGACTTCAAATTTCTGCAACTGGCTGCCACCCTGAATTTGAATATTTTCGCGCTGCGATTGTTGCTGCGACACGATGGTGGTCAGGCGCAAGTGGCCGAATTGCAACTCTGTTTTGAGGCCGAACAGGCTTTGAGCGCCCTGGATAAGCGTACCGCGCAGGGGCAGGCTTACGTTACCCGCTTCAATTTTTTTAATAATATCGTCCTCGCTAAAAAGATCGCTATTGTAGTTGAGTTTGATCTGGTTGTCAAAATTAAACGTCGCGTTATTATTGTAATTGGTAGTCAGCGTAAGCTTTTCGCCAATTTTACCGGTCACGTTCATTTGAATATTCATATCGAAATCGAACACCGTTTGCCGGCGCTGCCGTTCGGTAAGAATGGGGTTGTCGAGTCGCTGGTGGTCGACGCCGAAGGTGAGGTCGATACCGCCCTGTGGCCGGATATCGACGGTAGTGCCGCCGAAGAGCCTGTCGATGAGGCTGCTTTTCACATCAAATTTGGCCAGCGGGTCGAGGGAGCTCACGCCGGAGCCCCGGTTAACTCCGGCGAGCTGGTCAAAATACGCATCTTCCTCTTGTTTTTTACGCCAGGCGAGGTATTCGTCGAAGGTCATGTATGTCGGCGGCCGGAAATAATCGTCGCCGATTTTTTCCGTAATGATATACTGACCCGTTTCCGGGTCGAAGTCGACGTTTTGCTCCACTATCTTCGGGTCTTTCAGGTCGAAAGGGTTCTGATTGGCTTCATTGATAAAATCGCCCTGGCGATCCTGGATGGGAGGCAACGTATCCTGAACGGCATGAATATAGCCGGCTGCAAAAGGATCATCGTGAAGAGCGGGAAAAGCGCTTTTTGCGCTAACGGCGCTCCACATCACACATGCAAACAACGTAAAGGGTAATAAAAATCTCATCATAACTCCTACATGGGATTCTGGAACTGCGCCCCGGAGGGCTGGTATCCATGAAAAAAAGAAATTCTGCGAACTGCTTTGCGTTAATTACTGTTTTAAACGATAGTTGGCTTCTCATTTTGCCGGGCGGCGTAATTTTAACGTATCCCGACAATATATCATTTGTTCGCTTGTTGCCAAAGACAGGGCCGATGGCCAAACGCTGCGAAGGCCTGCGCACTGAAGTTCATTAAAAAGTATTGCGGATCACCCGCCAATATACGCGCCGGAGTCAAACCGGCGGTATGATCAATAGGGATGATCCGCAATGTGTTCTCAGGACGACAATTGTTTGAGCGCCAGCTTGATAAGTTCTTCGACGGAACGTATCCCCGGCTGTTCCCTGAGAATTTGATTGAGCGCCTTTTGCACCGGAATACGGGCAAAACCCAAAGCTACCAATGCTGATAACGCCTCTTCTCTGATTGTATTGTCTTGCGCCGAGAATACGGGCGACAATTCCCCGCCTTCTTTGACGATTTTGTCTTTCAAATCCAAAATAATGCGCTTGGCAGTTTTTGGGCCGATGCCTTTGGCATTGCGGAATGCCTGTTCGTTTTCACCCACAATCGCCGCCTTGATTTCATCGGTAGAGAGCGCTGATAGCAAAATCTGCGCCGTAGAAGGCCCAACGCCGGATACCGATAGCAGTTGCACAAAAAGCGTGCGCTCAGCATCATCGGCAAATCCAAAGAGCGTATGGCTGTCTTCTTTGATGTGAAGGTGAGTGAGCAACTTGACCTGCTCATGCGACTCGATGCGCGCGTATGTTTGCAGACTTATATTGATGTGATAGCCTATTCCTCCCGTTTCAACAATCACATAAGCCGGGTTTTTATATGTAATGAGCCCTTTGATATAAGCGATCATGCAGGTCGGTTCTCGGTTATGGGTTGTCGGTTGCGGAACATGAAGTAGAGTCCTATTGCAACAAAGGGGATACTAAGCAACTGGCCGGTGCTGAAAGCGCCGCCGAAATACTGTTCCAGACCGCCCTGGCTGTCTTTGAAATATTCCATGAAAAACCGGAACCCCCAGATGAGCACCATAAACAACCCGAAGATGTACCCCAACTTATGACGTTTACCCGTTTTCCAGTAGACGTAGTAAAGAATAAAAAAGGAAAGTAAATATGTAGCCGATTCGTAAAGCTGCACGGGGTGCCGCGGCGTTTCGTCAACACTTGTAAATACGAAAGCCCAGGGCACGTCGGTGGCGCGGCCCAGTATTTCGGAGTTCATCAGGTTGCCAAGCCGGATAAAGCAGCCGGCGAGCGCAGTAGGCACCACCACTTTATCTAAAATCCAAAGTAATGGCCGCCTGGAAGTATACCGGGAGAAAATCCACAAAGCAACGATAATTCCAATGGCGCCGCCGTGGCTGGCCAGGCCGCCCTCCCACACCATAGGAATTTCCCCCAGGTGCTTCGAGTAATAATCCCAATCGTAAAAAAATACATGACCCAGCCTTGCCCCTACTACTGCGCCGACTACCATGTAGATAAAAATCTTGTCGAGCCATATTTCGGGTTCATTCTCCGCCTTGAACATGTTTCGCACAATGTACAAGCCCGCCAGGAAACCGGCGGCAAACAGCAGCCCATACCACCGCAAAGTGAGTGGTCCAAGGTGGACTATCTCGGGCGAGGCGCTCCAGGTGATATATGCGAATAACGACGTCATGATGTCGGATTATAGCGCCGGGGGCGCCTGCTTAGTTGCCGAGGAACTTGAAGTTGTAGTTGTAAACAGCTACCACCAGAATCACGAACAACAAAAGAAACAGAAAAAAATACAACATGCAGTATCCTTTCTTTCCTACGTTATCGATGCTAGACATGGCGTTTGATTATTTTTTTTATCAAAAATTTTGCCGTTGCAAAGATGTATAATGCCGATGAATTTTTATGCCCATTTTGCTATAAACTTTCACTGATGCTTAAGCCTGGCCTTTCCAGCGTATCTCTACAATCTCCGGACTGGCGTGGAACATCTTCAGCACTTTGATGTCGTAATTGTTAATCGAGATAACTTCTCCCACTTTGGGGATGGCATCAGTTACCTTCAGCAGCAACCCCGATAAAGTCAGGTATTCGGCGCTGGTGGGCAGAGGTTCGGGCAAAGATTCGTTGATCTCTTCGAGCGGATTCTGAGCCAGGACTTTTAACGCTCCGTCGGCGAGTTTTTCCACTACGGGTTGCTCGGTATCGTATTCGTCCTGAATTTCGCCTACGAGTTCCTCGATGATGTCTTCCAGCGTTACCAGGCCTACCGTGCCGCCAAATTCGTTGACCACTATAGCCATTTGCGTGTGCTCTTTCTGGAAAGTACGCAGCAGATGCATGATTTTTCGATTGGAATTGACAAAAATAACCGGGCGCACAAGGTCCTGCAGCGGCTTTTCAGGGTCGCGCATGTAGTGCAACATGATGTCTTTGGTGATCACAATACCCGTTATATTGTCAATCGATTCTTTATAAACCGGAAAACGCGAATAACCTTCGGTGATTGCGGTTTCCATGGCCTCCTTAAGGCTGGAGTCAACGTCGATAGCTACCAGTTGGGTGCGCGGTTTAAGCACATGCCATACCTGCCGGTCGTCAAATTCAAACACGTTCTGGATAAGTTCGCGCTCTGAGGACTGGATGGCGCCGCCTTCGGCGCTTTCGGCAATAATGAGTTTGAGTTCTTCTTCTGAATGGATTTCAGCGTGGGGTACCGGCTTGATGCCGATGAGCCTTAGCATAAAATTGGCCAGGCCGTTGAGCATCCAGATAAAGGGGGAGAAAATAAAGTAGAACACTCGCAATGGCGATGCCACCCACAAGGTAGTAGGCGTTGGAAAACGAATGGCCAGCGATTTGGGCGCCAATTCGCCGAAGATGATGTGCAATACGGTGATGGTGGCAAAGGCAATGGGCAGGGCTATTTTGTGGGCAAGATCCTCCGACATTTCAAGACCAAAAAAGTGCATGGTGTTGATGATGATACGCGATACGACGCCCTCGCCGATCCAACCCAATCCAAGGCTCGCCAGGGTGATCCCCAACTGTGTAGCGGCCAGGTATGCATCGAGGTTATTAACGATGCCCTCCGCAACCCTGGCTGTAAAGCTGGCGTCTGCGCGCACTTGTAACTGTGAAACCCGCACTTTTACGATGGCAAACTCAGCCGCAACAAAAAATCCGTTTAATAGTACTAAAAAAAATGTGAGAAATATGTCAAGTAACATGGCATAAGACTAAATGAGCAATAACACGACGGCAAAGGTAATAAATAAAAGCATGCAGTCGCATTAGTGTTCAGCTATACTAAGCCGGCGTAGGGCTTCCCTGCCGTACAACACCGGAAAGTACATTTGCTCCGCTTTGGCCGGGTTGAGCGTATAACGCCCGCTAAAGCGCGGTTCCAACTCGATGACAAACTCGTGGCGCCCCGCCGGCAAATACTCGCAGAAGATGGCCGTCTGGTGTTTCCAGTACTCGCGGTGAACTTCATAGCTTCCCCATCTCCCCTGCGGTTTTGACAGGTACGAACATCCCGCCGGTATGGGCGCTTCGATCATGACGTATTCGCTGTCTTCTTTTGCATCAACCGTTACAATTAACCGGGCAGGAATGCCTTGCTTGAGGTCGGAAACGATTTTCCCCTCCTGCTCCAGGCGAGTACTTACCGTGTAGCTACCGGTATGAGGTTCGGGTAACGGATTGAAGGTTTGCTGGTAGGCTGTGAAACACAGGGCGCCGACCCCTTTTTTGTCGATACGAATGGGCTGAGGCACTGTGATGTTTCTAAGTATCGGTAACGTAACCGCTTCTCCATTGATTTCCAATCTGCTTCGCAATGCTGTATTGGGGTCGGCGCCGGCCATAAGATCGGGCAAAATGGCACGCAGGATTTGCGCCGATTCCAGGGTGTTGCGCCAGCCGTCGTGCCGGCGGTTCTGGAGGAAGTAGCGCCGTATGCGCCGGCAAAGCAGCGTATCGCCGGCATTACGGACGATGTCGTAGGCCAATACGGTATTCGCAACCGGTCCTCTCCACAACTGGTAGGCCGGCCCGCTCCAATACGACCCGCCGTACAAGGTGCGTTGTTCGTTGTTTTTCAGTGAGTCGAGCGTATAGGGCAATTGCTGCTGTTGTTTGATGCGAATTAGTTGTAAATGTTGTTGCAGTGATAGTTTCATGGTGTCAAACGGCGCCAAATAGCGCTCATATTCAAGCGCCTGACCTACGGAAGACAGTAAATCCAGGTTTTGCAGCAATTCGTCTCCCCTTTGCAGGTGGATACGCCCCATGAGGTAGCGCAGGCCCTTCTCGAGGGCTTCGGTTGTATATCCCGACTGGGCGGCCAGGTGTAAGGCGCGAAGCACATAGGTGGTCATCCGTATATTTCCTTCACTCTGCGGCCACCAGCCCCAGGTACCATTGGCATTTTGGGACTTGCGCAGGGCCACTACCATTCGTTTGATGTCTTCTTCTGCGTCGAATGTTTGCCCCAGCAATTGGCGGACCTGCTTTTCCAGCAACAAAGCTGTAAGCCTGCCGGCGTTTTGCTCATTGCAGCCGTATGGGTACCGCCGCAGATCCTCCAGATCTTCAAGCAACTGCGCCAACAGATTGTCGGGCGCAAAAATGGTGACGGGGCCTTTCGCCGGGTCGAATTCGAGGGTAAACGAGGTGTCCGATTCGAGCAACAGGAAAACGCCGTTGGATTCGAGGCTGCCCACGGGCAATACCGGGATTTTGCGTTCCTCGCCGTCGGCATATTGGGCCGATTGCACGGCAAAACGCAGGCTGATGGTGTCGGGCGCGGCAGGCGCCGTCACAAGCGTTTTGTCGACGCGGCCTTGTGTTACTACGGCCTGCTGAGCGGCCAACACCTGCCCGCCGACTTGAAAAGCGGTGGCTATGGCCAGTGAGTCGCCGCCGACATGCAGGGTTTTGCCAATGACCTGGGCGCTGTCGCCCTCCAGCATAAACCGCGGCACGGCGAGTTGCGCCGCAAGTTTTTTGAGCGCGCGCACCCGGCTATTGGCTACGCCCGCACGCCCCCGGCGGTCCAAACCCAGCGCATAAGCATCCCAGGCAGTGATGTTGTCGGGGTAGGTGACCGTAAAAAAGGCCGCTCCGTTGCGGTCGGTGACCAAAGCAGGTTGCCAAAACGCTTCGTCTTTGAAATTACTTCTCACATCAATGGAGTCGAACTGCACGTCCGGCAGCGCGTCGGCACGTATGCCGTCGATGTAGTAATCCGTTTCCCCCGACCTGCTGCCCCTGATGCCGACCTCGTCTTCGCCGGCTAACCCCGCGACCGAGCCGGTAATTGCATTTACATGGCGCGTGGGCAGGTTGGCAATGTCGACAACGCTAGAACCTGCCTGAGTCATATCTTGCGAAACCAGCGGCACGGCATATCCGACAACAACGACTTCCGACAAAGCATAACTTTGTGATTGAAGCGCCAAATCGAGCTGGTTGGAAAGGCCGGCATACAAAGACACCCCCGATACGCGCATTGCCGTGTATCCCGTATAACTGATTTCAACGGCATAATTGCCGGGAGGCAAACCATCAATATAATAATTGCCGTCAATATCACTCGTCGTACCAGCAATTAGAATATTATCCTGATAGATCATAACATTGGCGCCGATCAGCGGCTCTCCGTCAGGGTCCAATGCTTTTCCCGACAACCGGCTGCTTCCGCCTCCGTATTTCCATCCGCCCGGTTTGAGCGATAAATCAGGCTTGGGTTGTTGGCCGTATAATATGGGCCAGGTGACGGCGCCGGTGCTGTCGGGTGTAAATTCAACGCCGCTCCAGCGCAGGCACAGTGTAGAATTGGGACTTATGTTGATCGTTTTTTTAAAAAATGCTTCTCCTTCACCCGCAATCAAAAAAACGGTGTAATCTCCCGGCTCCAGTCCTGTCCACCTGCGCACATTGCCTCTAAATATGTGCCGCACACTGTCGGGGGCGATTATATAAATGGCTTTTAGCATAAAATCGCCGGCATTTCCGTATTCTACTTGCAATTTGCCTTGTCCTTTTTGGTGTTTATTTGTTATTGTTGTAAAATTGATCATCGGCTTTTCAGCGGTTTTGGCTATCACTCCTGCGGGATGAAACATCAGCGCGCCGGGATTTTGCGGCTTCAGTTTTTCAGACAAAAAATAGGGTTTATCGTCTTGAAAAAGATTTTTGGAATAAAGCCGCTCCCTGTTTAAAGACACCGAATAAGCAAACCCCGGTTCAAACAAAAATTTTGATTGAAAAGCATTTTGTCGAAGCAAATACAATTGGCTATTGGGTGGAAAAGGGCCGATCCGCAGGTAGCGATTTGAAGGTTTTATGGGGACAAAATGAATATTGGAATTATCGTTCCAGAGGTAATAAACATGCTCAGCCCGATCCGAAATTAACTGAAAAGTATGTCTATTGAGTTCGTTTTTTTCAAAAGGCGTCCATTCCCTGGGCATTGATTTGACGCTCACTTGCTTTGCTTTCTCCGAAGCTGCATATTTATCCACATCGATAGCCAGTTCCAGCTTTTGTCCGTTTTTGAGTTCCACATCGGTTATGGTGTATTCCGCATCGAGGGCTCTGACGGTGATGGTGTTTTTGCCCGCGATACCCGGAAAACTATAGGGCGGCGACACATCGACCTCCGTGCTATAAACCATTTTTCGGTTAATGTAAATCAGGTATATCGGCTGCAACTGACCGTTTTTCACCAGGTAGGGCGCAAATTGGGCCATTCTCCCATAAAAAGTATCGACGGGGGCGGGCATGTACTCGGCATAAACGCCGTCGCCCTCAAAGCGCATGCGGTAATAGAGCTGGTCGTTGAGCCTGAGTTTGTCGTACCATTCGACAGTTAACGGCTGTTGCAATGAAAGCCGGGAGAGCCGAATTGCGCTGTAATCGCAGTGTACTATGGCATTTTTTTTCAGGCGGTATTGGATTTCCGGGGCTTCATAATTTCCGCCGGTGTTGAATTGCGCATTAATTCCGCCCGCCGCGAGTTGTACGTTTTTGGCGGGTTTGTCGCGAAAATCCCGGGCCAATACTTTCACCTGCACTGTTTCTCCGGGCGCTACCAGTTCGGGTTGTTCTATTTTAATGCGCAGTAGCTGATCGTAACGCGGAAATGTTTTCTCAACAACTTGCGGTTCGCCGGCCCAGGTAAAAAGGCATTGCACCGACATGGTTTGAGCGGAATGGGATGCCTGCGCCCATCGCAGGGAATCGGCGGTACATAAGCCGCGTTCCCAAACCGACTTGCCGTCCCATACGGTATAAGTAACGGGCAGCTGCAGCGGGTTGTACAACATCCACACCAGCGAATCGGCGCTGCGGCGGCCTTCCAGATATACCCGGTGTTTACCCTTTAGATCGACAGCGGCTGTTTTGCCCAACACTTTAAGTTCATAACCACGGTAAGCCGGGTTTACCGGCAGCCTGCAGGGCAAAGTCACCTGTTGTTCCAGCGTTTCTTTCCCGCCGGGCAATTGTATGATGATGGCGCCGGGTATGGTGTCGGGTTTGCCGTCGGGGCCGTAGTACGCTCCGCATATCTCATTAAATTCCAGCCAGATGCGCGCATCGGATTGATGTTGATCATCCTGGAAGTAATATTGAATAACGGCGCTTCTATTTTGCAACTCGCCGTTGCTATTGCTGAAAAGGGCGTCTACTCTGGTATTAATATTTACCGCCGGAAAAATCGAATCGGGAACCGTGATAGTTGTTTTTTCGCCTGGACGAAGTTCCTGCCGGTAAGTCCAAAGCGTATCGGGTACCCGCACCAGGCTGTCAAACACAGCGGAGATACCCGTGGCAAGCACAGTGAGCTGAACTTCGCCGTCGGCTACGAAAACCTCATTGCGGTCTTTGCCCCAGGCCTCAATTTGCAGCGCCTCGCCTTTCCGGCGTACTGCCGGGGCGTTCAATGAGTAGGATATTTCGTCGAGTTGGTAATCTTCGTATTGAAATTGCCCGGACATCAAGGGAGCTTTTTTGCCTTTGGGCTCCAAACTAAGCGAATAGTACTTATCGAGTTGGAGCGAATCGCCGATGGGAAATTCGTAAATATAATTGCCGGGAGTTTGGGGTTGTAATCCGCTATGCAGGGTAATCTGTTTATTTCCGGTTCGCAAGACGAGGTTGAGCGGTTTCCGGTAGGGTTTGTGCCGGTGATTGGCGATGTACGCCTTCACTTTTACGGTATCTCCCGGCAAATAGCGAGGTTTGTTGAGCGCTATGTAGCCGCCGTAGTCTTTTTTTCGACGACCGAAACGCAGGTAATACCTGGGACTACCGCCGCGCACCAGTGCTTTGGTTGCCTGATAGAGTCTGATAGCCACTATACCGGGCAATACTGCCCAACGGCCTGCTTTGGAGCTTTTAAACCGCTGCCAGCGCTGGCGGGCGGGAGAATACTGCCTGTTATTGTCAACCTTATAAAAAGCGGTATGCCCTTTTGCCTCTATTTTCAGGAAGCCGTCTTTGTCATAACGCGGTAATTGATAGCGGCCTGACTCGGAGTGATAAGGCACGGGGCGGCTGTTTAGCCATACTTTTGCATCGCGTATCGCCTGCCCCGATTCATCAAAGACCTGCAGGGCAAAATACTGCTGATCTTTCATTACCTGCGCATAAACAGGCGCAAAACTTCGCAATTCCAGCGCCAGTTGCTCCCCCCTTGCATTCGCCAACAGGTAATGCCCGGGGGTAGAAGGCCTCCACTGCGCCGGCAGCATCGTGCTGTCAACCCGGGTATGCATGTAATCGGTTGCTACTACCTTGTTTATAGGTATATAAAGCGATTCCGCTTCTCGCGCCGAAATCCTGAAAACAAGCGTAAGTACAGTATCCGTGGCGCTTTGGCCACACAAAGGGGCAATGCCTGCAACGGCTAGCATTGCGCTAAACATGATGAGGTGACGTGCAAGTGGCTGCTGCATCCGGTTTTTTTTTGTCAAAATCCTGAATTATTTAACGCTGTGCAATCCTGTTTCGCTCCATTAGTCAGGATGCTGACTGATGAAATACCGACAGAGCGCTCCATGCTCACGCAACATTTGTCAATAGTCGGTTGTTTCTTAAAACGTACTATGATACCCTTATACCCATGGAAGTTAAAATCGCGCCGATCAATCCGGAAGAAGCTCAGAAGCTCGAACGCATCGCTTTTATTCTGAAAACGGTAGCCCATCCGATCCGACTGGGCATTGTGCACCTGCTGGAGCAATACCCTCGCCTGTCTGTGTCGGAAATTTGCGATATGCTCGGCAGCGAACAGTCGCTCACCTCCCACCACCTGCAAACCATGCGCATCAAAGGCATCCTCTCCGTCAAACGCGAAGGCCGCAGCATGCTTTATTCTCTGAAAGAAAGAGACGTTTCCCTGATTATTGAGTGTTTGGAGAATTGTCAGTGCAATATGTGATGCTTGATGTTTGATTTTTTGTTATTAATTATTGATTTTCAAATAATCACCCCTCATACCCCCTCATACCCCCTCATACCCCCTCATAACCCCTTCCCGACTTCCCTTTGGTCAGTACGGGACTCCTTTCAGTCGCATAACCCCTCATAACCAAAATTTCCCCATATTTGCATTCAAAAAACACATATGGCTATTTTTGACAAAGGTGGGAAAGCTTACAGTATTTTCCTTTTAAAATGCCCCAAGTGCCACGAAACCGATATGTTCTATACGTCCACATTTTCATTCAAGCGCTCGTTTGACATGAAAGAGAAGTGCGAGCATTGCGGACAGAACTATCACCCGGAGCCTGGATTTTATTATGGCGCCATGTTCATCTCTTATATCTTTACCGGTTGGTTCTGTATTGGGTTCATAGCGTTTTTCCACTGGGTGTTGGGTTGGAGTACCGCTGTTTCTTTCGGGTTATTAATTGCCGTAATGGCCTTATTGTTTGTTTATATTTTTAGATTAGCGCGTTCTATTTGGATCAATATGAATGTCAAATACGATCCGTCCAGGAAAAAAATATAAGTTGTCGATTCTATGGCGAACTCTGTAGTTTATCCCGAGATCATCGAAATGCTGCGCAAGCATTATCCTCAGTTGGCTGAACGGCCCTTGCAGGAAGAAATTGCCACCCACGGAGAGATCTACCGTTTCAAAGCCGGCAAAACCATCATGGATGTGGGCAGCTATGTCAAAATAATGCCTTTACTGATCAACGGCAGCATCAAGGTATCTCGTGAAAACGATGACGGCCGCGAATTGTTTCTGTACTATCTGCGCCCCGGCGAGTCCTGTACGATGTCGTTTACCTGCTGCCTGATGCACAAAAAAAGCGAGATCAGAACAGTAGCCGAAGACGACGTGACCCTTATCGGCATCCCAACCCGCTATATGGATGAATGGATGACCCGCTATCAAAGCTGGAAGAATTTTGTGCTGACCTCTTACGATCAACGCCTTATGGAATTGATCAATACGATCGACAGCATTGCTTTTCAGCACATGGATGACCGGCTTGTTGATTATCTTCAGAAGAAGGCCCAGGCGCAAGGTACCCATACGATCGAAACTACCCACCAGGAAATCGCCCTCGACCTCAACGCTTCCCGCGAGGCGGTGTCGCGATTGCTTAAACAACTGGAGCGCCAGGGCCGCGTGGCACTGGGCCGCAACCGCATCGACCTCCTGGTGAAAGGGAAGTAACAGGCTGGGGGATTTTTGATGTTTGATTACTAATTATTTATACAATAAAATCATCCAGCATCCAGCATCAAAAATGTCTCTTTTCCTGGATATATCACCTGAAGTAGCGCTCGCCTTGGAGGCCGGAGCACCGGTTGTTGCCCTCGAGTCAACGATCATCTCTCATGGCATGCCTTATCCGCAAAACGCGGCTACGGCGCAGGCGCTTGAGCAGGCGGTGCGCGACCATGGCGCTGTACCCGCAACTATCGCCGTGATGGACGGTCGGCTCAAGGTAGGGCTCAATCCGGCCGAAATAGACCGGCTGGCCCGCGCCGGGCAATCGGTAATCAAACTGAGCCGTCGCGACCTTCCTTTTGTATTGACTAGTGGCGCCGATGGCGCTACAACCGTGGCCGCTACTATGATCATCGCCGACATGGCCTGCATCCGTTTTTTTGCCACCGGCGGCATCGGCGGCGTACACCGCGAGGCGGCATCCACGATGGATATCTCCGCCGATCTCCAGGAACTTGCCCGCACCAACGTGGCCGTAGTTTGCGCCGGCGCCAAAGCCATCCTCGATCTGGAGCTCACCCTCGAATACCTCGAAACCCACGGCGTACCCGTCGTCGGCTACCAAACCGATGAATTTCCCGCTTTTTATTCCCGCCGCAGCGGCCTGCCCGTCGATTATCGCTACGACGATCCCGAATCGCTGGCCTGCGCGGTCAAGGCCAAATGGGATATGGGCCTGCAAGGCGGCGTTATCATCGCCAATCCCATCCCCGAAGCTTACGATATGCCCGCCGCAACAATAGATGCGGCAATAAAACAAGCCCTGGCAGATGCAAAAGCCCAGGGAGTCAAAGGGAAAAAGATTACGCCGTTCTTGTTGGCGCGCATCGAACAACTTACCGGCGGCAGCAGCCTGACTTCCAATATTCAACTGGCCATCAATAACGCCGGGCTGGCTGCCCGACTGGCCTTGGCGTTTTCAAGATTGTGACAGCAACTAAAACTCAATCCGGTAGCTCAAAATCGGGATCAGCCCCAATTGTCGTTTTATGACTACGGCCTTTTGTTGGGTGTCGAAATAGCTAAATGCCGTATTTTGGGCATTTGTAGCATTTTGAATATCGAGATAAAGCGAACTGCTGGCTTTGCGCTTTTGCCATTGCAAGTATACGCGCAGGTCTAAGCGAAGGTAGTCGGCCTGTCGTAGACTAAAAGCCTCCCCGTCGCGGTATACTGTAGCGCCGGCGGCAGCGGAGGCCTCGGCATCGATGGGGGTATCGCGAAAACCGCCCGCGTAGACCAATCTGGCATTGGCGCCGAGGGTACGCTCGCCGCGGCCCTCGCGTTGTTTTTTCCACTCGCGGCCGGCAGTGGCGTTAAAGATATAATTGCCATTGTAGCGCGTATTACGCCATAAGCCGCCGGCAGTGCGGTATTTGGAATCGTAGAGCGTGGCGTTGAGCAGATAATACCAGCGGCCGGTAAACAGTTGCTGCCAGTTAAGTTCAAGCCCGTAATTACGCCCAAGGCCGTCATTGTAAAGGGGCATCGGCACACTGGTTTCTACGAGGTTCAAGGCCGAGAAAGCGCTGCCCGATTCCCTCGCGGGAACAGGCACGTCGAAAAGATGCTGATAAAATGCCTCGGCGCGCAACGCCCCCTGTCGGGCCAATTGTCGTTCATAGCTCAACACGATGTGATGAGCCCGAGTGGGCGCCAGCCGGTCGTTTTGAATACTCCCTGCCTGTGCAAAATACAATTGCGGCTGCTGAAGCTGGCTGTGCAACCCGTAACTCAGCGACAGCGTATGCCTGGGGGCGGGTCTCCATTCTGCCGACAGGCGGGGCTCCAGGGCGCTTGTACCGTTAAAATCAAAATATAACCCATGCAAACCCGCATTCAACCGCAAGCGATTGCTCAGTTGGGCCTGCCACTGGGCGTAAGGCTGCAGCAACAGCCCGCCGCCGTCGCCGTTGACAAGCGTATCCGACAATACCGCGGAGATTAAGGTATAGTGTTGGTAACCCGCCATAATCCCCGCCCTCAGACGGCTGCCTGATCCAAATTTGCGGGTGATAAAGCTATGGAGCGACAACTTGGATTGCCCGTATTCGTCTGTTTCCTGGCGTTGGGGATTCAGTCCGTCGTCAAGGCGGTCGCCAAAGCGGTCGCTGTCGAGCGCCGACCAGGCGGCGACGGTACGCCATACGCCCTGAGCGCCGACGGGGGCGGTAAAAGAGGCGCCAAGCGTACCCATACGCGAGCGGAAAGTAATATCGTAGCGATCTTTTTGAAACTCCCACAACGAGGAATCGCGCTGCGCCTCAAACAAATTTTCACTGAAGCCGCCCACGCCGAAGAGCGTCCACTGCCCGCCACGAGCGGTTGGAAAAACAAGATTAAACGACAAATCCTGAAAACTGATCGCCTCATCGCCCAGTTCGAGCCCCATCGCGCTCAGCAGTCCGATGGTAGAATAGCGATAATTAACCAGATACGAGGCGCCGGAGCGACGCGCGAGCGGGCCTTCGGCGGCCATATCGAGGCCGATGAGGCCGGCCTGGGCAGTAAATTCGTGGCGCTGGTCGTTGCCGCGGCGCAGGCGCATATCCATCACCCCCGACAAAGCGTTGCCGAAGCCGGTGGGGAAAGCTCCGGTATAAAAGTCGGATGCCGCCAGCAATTGCGCGCTCAGCATCATCACACCGCCGCCGTTGGCCGTAACGCGATCGCTGAAAGTGCCCGCATTGGGGGTATGATTGGGATTGACGATGTCAACATCTTCCAATCGCCATAGCAAGCCGTTGGGCGAGTTGCCCCTGATTGAGATGCCGTTGGCCTGGTCGTTGTCGCTCGCTACCCCCGAAAAAGCCATGGCCAGCCGGGCGGGGTCGAAGAAGGTAGCGGGGAAACGCAGGGTTTCTTCTACCGTCAGCGTTCGCACGGTAGGGCAATAACTCCGGGCATCGCTGCGAGGCGCCCGCACAACGATTTCGGATAAATCGGCGGGCGCTTCCTGCAGGGCAAAGTCGAGTACCAGCTCTTTGCCCGAAACAAGGGTCACCTCGGCTACCTGAAGGCTTTGATACCCGAGATGCATCACCTGCACGCGGTAGCGGCCAACCGGTATTGCCGGCAAGCGGTAATAGCCTGCGCTGTCGGCAGCAGTGCCCCACGCTGTGTCGAGTAAGGATATAGTAGCGCCGGCTAGCGGTTGACGGGTATCCGCATCGATGATGCGACCTCGAAGGGTCTGGACAAGCTGCTGCGCCGTAGCAGCAGTTCCGAGAATTAGTATTAATGTTACAAGAAGCAGGTGTTTGTTCATGTTGCAGTTGCCTGTATGATGCCAGGCCTGCAAAGATAGGGGGTATTTTTGTGAATCGGGAGCGCCTGGGGGTTGGTTTAGCTATAACTGGGGTCGCCATCGTTGAGTTTAGCTTTACTCGGGAGCGCCTGGGGTGGTTTAGCGGTAGGGGTTAGTTCAAACAGAGAACCCACAACCTAAACCGACAACCTACCTCCTCCCCAAAAACCTTACCACATCTGCCTTGCCGACGTGGTAAAGCCCTTCATTCAATTCAATAGTATGCGCGGCGTTGGCGATTTGCTGCAAGCCCGAAAAATCGCGGCTTAACATTTCTGGCGTATATAGCAGGGAGAGTTGGTTGGGGCCTCCGGAAGTATTTTGCAATTGTTTGGGATGAAAACACTCCAGGGCTATCAATCCGTTTTCGTTAAGCATAGTTGTCAGTTGCCGATGAAAGGCAGGCCTGATCTGCTCGGGCAGGTGAAAAAATACCAGGGCGATCAAATCAAATTTTTCGCCTTCATAAGGGAGATCGGCGGCGTCGAAAATGTCGTAGCGGATAGCAACTCCTTGCTTTTCGGCCAGTTGGAGGGCCTTTTTGCGGCCTTCCGTACTCAAATCAAAGGCAAAAACTTCCCATCCCAGCTTGGCGGCGTAAACGGCATCCCGGCCTTCGCCCGCGCCAGGTACGAGGATTTTACCCGGCGACAATAAGTCAATAACAGATTTGAAATAGGCGTTCGGTTCAATGCCGTAGGCGTATTCCTGTTGGGCGTATCTTTCATTCCAGAAATTATTCATACCGCCCTCATTTATACATTTAGATAAGTCATCAGCGCGTCGTAGCGTTCTTTTAGCGAATCAAAGTATTCTGATTCGTAGAAAGAGGCCTTCACCTCGTAGTTAAACCGTTCGAAGGTAGCGATGATAGAATGCACATTCAGCCGGTTGAGCTTGAGTGTAACTTCTATGCGTTCGGAAGCGGCATTCGTTGTGATAAACGCGCTGATAATCGCCGCATTTTCAGATTCTACTATACGGGCAATTTCCGCCAGCGAATAGTCGCGTTTGGCCATTTCCAGCACAATAATACAACCTGGTTCTACAAAAGAAACTGCCGAGGCGAAATAGCGCAACAGGTCTTCCATTGTAATCAATCCCAGATAATTGTGTTGATCGTCTACTACGGGCACAACTGTAAGCTGGTGTTCTGCCAGCAGTCGCATGATTTCAAAAATATGGTCGGAATTTTTGGCATACACCAGCGGCACGGACAGTGCGTAAGAGCCCACGGCTTCCTCGGCGTCATTGTTGAGTACGTCATCTTCGGAGAGCAATCCCAGCAATTGACGGTCGTTCACAATAGGCAGGTGCCTGATATAGAAATCGGACATTACGCCGAGCGCTTCATCGCCGGTATCGGAGGTGCGCAGCGGCAAAATGGCAGAAGAGAGCAAGTTTTCAGCTATCATAGCACCAGTATTATTAGGTCGTCAAAAAAAAAAAGATGCCGGGATCATCCCAGCAACTTGCGTTTTTGGCTGGCAAACTCATCTTCAGTGAGCAGGCCTCTTTCGCGCAATTCGCCCAGGCGTTTGAGTTGTTCGAGCAAATCAGCCGAAGGCGGCGCGCCCAGCGGTTCCAGCGGAGTTGCTTCTATGGCTTTGGGGGCATCGCCGGATGGGGCGGCGCCGGGTTCAAGCCTGAATCCGTTGGCCTCAAAAGCGTCGAACTTATCCTGGATGCGCAGGTAAGCCAGCGCGTCGTGGGTTTTGATGCGGGCAAAATCGTTAAACCCGAGCGCTACAGCCCTGTCGAGGTGAAGAAAAGCCTCATCGGCTTCTTCGGTAAGCGATAGTGCGCAGGCAAGGTTAAAATGCACAGCTACATCGTTGGGATTGATCTCAAGGGCCTTCTCGAAATCGGCAATGGCCCCTTCGTAGTCGTAGTCTTTGTATTTCTGAATGCCGCTGTTTTTCAGCGCCTCATTGCTGGGGCGGGCAGGCGCTTGCGCTCGGGGGCGCTCGGGCGCGCGCCGGTCGCGGCGTTCCTCACGGCGCTCTTCTCTTCTTTCCACTCGTTCGCGATAGCGGACATCTCTGTTTCGTTCAAATTCCGGGCGTTCGCGCCAGTCGTCTTTATTTCGGTTGTATTTGACATTAAAAGACTCCTGGTCCATCGAGAAAAAAGCGATGGCGTCAATGAGCCCCAGCAATACGCTAAGCCCGAAAAAGAAAAACAGGAAAAGATACAACAGCCCCAATCCCACCTGGCCGAGGTAGAACCGGTGCACGCCGATCCATCCGAAAAAAAGCGCTAAAATGCCCGCAACGTTTTTGTCTTTCATTACCGTTTATTTTCCAGCATGCTAAGTAACAGCAAAAAACAATAAGATGCAACGAAAAAGGCCGTCTCTCTCGGAGACGGCCTGAAATAAACACCTAAAACCCTATTAACTAACCTATATTATGCGATTTCGATCGTGCGAACTTCTTCGGGTTTGGCTACTTCTACGCGGGGCACTACCACAGTAAGTACGCCTTTTTCGTAGGTAGCTTTAATGTCGTCAGCTTTCACTGTTTCCGGCAGCTGGAAACTGCGAGCGAAAGAAGTGTAGTTGAACTCGCGGCGGGTATACTTCCCATCCTTGATATCTTCTTTCTTTTCTTCTTTCGAAGCGGAAACAGTCAGGTAGCCTTTGTCGACATTCACCTTGAAGTCCTTCTTGTCCAAACCCGGGGCAGCGAATTCCATGCGGTAGCTGTCGGGGGTTTCAATTACATTAACCGACGGTTGGCTGATGGTAAAGTCAGCGCCGATGAAGTCACCGATGTTTCTGTTAAAGAAATCATCGACCCAATTGCCGAAGCCCTTGGCCGGAGCAAAGGGATTATACTTGATAAGGCTCATAACAGCTGTTAAATTGGTTAAACCATTTGGGTCACTTCTATATATTCAACAACTTTTGCGGGCAAAACATTGAATATAGTCTGTCATCCCAATGTCATATTCAATTACTTACGCGATTTCGATGGTGCGCGGCGGCTGTTCTTTAGCAGTTTCCACCTTCGGAAGCGTAAGTGTCAGGATGCCGTTGTAGTAAGCGGCTTGAATTGTACTGGTATCGATAGTATCGGGCAGTTGGAAGCGGCGTTCAAATTGGGAGAAGCCGAATTCGCGCTTGCGAACCGTTTCGCCTTCTGCCATTGACACTTCTTTTTTAGCGCCGATGTGAAGTACATTTTTATCAAGTTTCACTTCGAAATCTTGCTTATCGAGGCCGGGCGCCGCAACTTCCAGTACAAATGCCTCGCCGGTCTCTTTTACATTAACGGCAGGGCGGCTCTGTACGCCGTTGGTGTTGCCGTATACTGCAGGCACGTTAACATTGGCCATTGTGCGCAACAGTTGGTCGAAGGCGTCAAAATCAATTACCGGGCGTCTGCGAACGGCTGGTCTTACTTGCAAAATCGTCATGGCACTTATGTTTTGTAGTTTTTTAATTAATGTTGAAATCTATTTTTACTTGATCAATTGCCGTACCAAGCCGCAAAAAGTGCAAATTCGACAGGCATTTTTAGACAGCACTGCCATTTTGGCACATATCGACAATGAACTATGACAACATGACAGGTCACGAAAGGTTATGCGACTGAAAGCAAAAAGAACAGAAATGCAACCAACCCCGAAGGGGTGACATGATTATAGCAAAAAGAACAGAAATGCAACCAACCCCGAAGGGGTGACATGATTATAACTCAATCCAACCATTCAAACAAATATTTCTCGTCGTATTCAATTTCAAATTTCTGAAGAAAATCAATGTATTCTTCTTTGAATGTTTTCTTCCTGTGGTGTTCTTCCTGATTAGCAATGTAATGATACACCTGCTCAATCTGCGAATGAGCGTACGAAAAAGCGCCATACCCCTCCTGCCATGAAAATTTTTTCCCCACAAATTTTTGGTCGTTAATAAAAGTCGAAGAATTGTTTTTAACATCCCTAATCAAATCGGCAATGCACATCGAAGGTTTCAAACCAACAAAGACATGGACATGATCTTCAACCCCGTTAACAATAATAGATTTTTGGTTTTTGCCTTTAATGATTCCGGCCATATATTTAAAAACCTCGTCGCGCCACGGCTTTTGTAACAGGTTTTCTCTGCCTTTTACGGCAAAAACGTATTGGATATAGATTTGTGAAAATGTACCGGCCATGTTTTTATGTCACCCCTTCGGGGTTG
>DAINSQ010000061.1:0-25669 GCA_036741235.1 Saprospiraceae bacterium
AAATAAAATTTGCTCGCTTTCGCTCAATCACGAAAATCCAAACATGCTCTTAATGTTGAGTGCTTAATCAACATTCCATTCAACATTAATAATTCAACATAATAATTCACCTCACCACTCCCACCGGCATATTTTCATCATAGCTACCTGAAAGCGAGGGCGTTTGAGCGTTGGCAGTATACAGCCGTACCTGCCTGTGAATAAACACAAACAACTCCTTAATCGTCACCAGGTTGTCGACATTCGTATCGGCTTCGCCTTTGAGGCCGCGCACCAAAAAATGGCTAAAGATACCGGCCCGCAGCCCGCCGTCTTCGAGCGAATACTCTTCGCCTTTTGACGACATCAGCAGGGCCATCCCGCCTTTAGTATCTTCAAACGCCTGGTAATACTTTTTTAGCGTGCTTTCCAGGGGAGTTTTTGCGGCAAAAAGCGTCCCGGAGTGGCAGGCGTCGGCAATCACCAGCTTGTGTTTGGCCCTGCTTTGGCGAAGCGCCTCCTTGATTTCGGTATGGGTAAGCTTATTGTTGTATCCGTCAAAATCTATAGGCAGAAAAGCGCCCGGCAGGCCGTGGCCGGAAAAATAAAGCATCACCACGTCGTTGTCATCGGCCCGGGCAAAAATCGTACGCATCGTACTCATCACATTTTTGCGGGTAGCGTCTTCGTCGATGAGCACCTTGACCTGGTTGTCGGGCAATGCGCCGCCTTCGGGGCTCTTCAGGAATGCGTATATCTGGTAGGCATCGTCGTCGGTATAACGCAGCACCGGCATGTGGGCATAGCGGGCCGCGCCGACAATCACGGCCCAGATTTTCACCTTGGGGTCTTTGTCAACTTTTTCATAGACAGTTTCCACTGTTTTGACACCCTCGTCGCCGTCGCCATGCAGCGCATCGTTGCTCCAATCGCCGCTCAATTCACGACCGTCGGAGAGGTACAGCGTGCCGGCCCCCTGGCGCTTGCCCTTCGACCACCAGCCCTCATAGCGCGAACCGTCGGCATACCACATACTGCCCTGCCCTTCGAAAAAACCCGTCACAAACTGCCCTTCATAGCGGTCGCCATTCACAAAAACAAACACCCCCTGGCCATGCTGCCGGTTGTCGAGCCAATCGCCCTCGTAGCGATTGCCGTTGGCATAGGTCATCACGCCGCGACCGCTGAATTTATTGAGCTGGAATTCGCCGAAGTACTCGTCTCCATTTGAAAAAATAAAACGACCGTCGCCCTCCCGGTATTGGTCTACCCAATTGCCAATGTACTTGTTGCCGTCGCTGAAATAAAAAATGCCTTTGCCCTGAATTTTTCCCTCGCGAAAATCGCCGATGTACTTGCCGCCCGAGGGGAAGACGGCAGTACCGTAGCCGTTGAAGCAGTCGCCGCTCAGGCACTTGTGTTGTGCCTTCAAACTCAAGGGGACAAACAGCGCGACCAACGCACTCGCACGGAGGATTGCTCTCATGATGATGTCTTTTTTGGGCTGCCGCAATTGCGGTAGCTCAGGCCATAGAGATTAGTACAATTGCGTGTAGCGGTTGGCGCAATAAACAACGGTTTTTGGTTTGCAAATGCAATCAGACCTCCCGTATTAATACCTTATTACCCGGTATTGTTTTGATGTGTAGTATATCTCGAAAACTATTATGAATTAACTTCATTTATATGCCGTTATTGCACTACAAAAACGTTTTAAGAAAAAATTTGCACGGAAAGCTTACTTTTGCATGCTACATTAACACCTCTTTACATATGCGTATGTTATTTTCATCAAAAATCTGGGCCGCAGTAATTGCCCTTGGCATTGTATTGGCCGCTTGCAATAGCACGCGATCTATTACCGGTAAAACATTCGGCGAGCCGATTACGGCCAAAGGCGCCATCACCTACGACGACCTCCTGGAAAAACTCGATGGCCAGGATTCACTCGCCGTTAAGGTGCGCGGCGCCGTTGAAGGCGTTTGCCAGGCAAAAGGCTGCTGGATGAATATCGTTTCCGCCAAAGATCCTTCCAAGGAATCAATGTTCGTCAAATTCAAAGACTACGGCTTTTTTATGCCCAAAGACATCGCCGGCCGCGAGGTCATTATGGAAGGCTACGCCTACCGCGAAGTAACCCCCGTTGACGAACTCAAACACTATGCCGAAGACGAGGGTAAATCGCAAGCCGAAATAGACGCCATTACCCAGCCCAAAGTAGAACTCAAATTTATGGCCTCCGGCGTTATGCTCGTCGACCAGGCCAAACAATAAGCCTTTGCCGGGAAGCGTTGTTGTTGAACCTGAAGTCGCAACGCTTCTCTCAACTTTTTTTATGAACTACCAGGCAGCCAAGGAATTTATCATCGATAAAATGCAACGCGAGCTTTCCCATAGGCTCACGTACCACGGCCTGCACCACACGCTCGACGTGCTGGAGGTAACTACCGAGTTGTGCGCCCTCGAAAATATCCCCCCCAATGATACCGTGCTGCTGGAAACCGCCGCGCTTTTCCACGATTCCGGCTTTACGATCAACAACAAAAATCACGAAGAACTGGGCTGTGATATCGTTCGCGCCAACTTGCCCCAATTCGGTTTCTCCGATCGCGATATCCGCCGCATTTGCGGTATGATCATGGCTACAAAAATCCCCCAGCGCCCTCAAGACCGCTTCGAGGAAATACTCTGCGACGCCGATCTCGACTACCTGGGCCGCCCCGATTTCTACTCCATAGGCGCTACCCTTTTTCAGGAACTCAAGGACTTTAATGTGCTCCAAACCGAAGAAGCCTGGAATCGCCTGCAAGTCAATTTCCTCGAACATCACACTTTCTTTACCGCCACCAACCGCCTTCGCCGGGCCCCAGTGAAAGCCCGTTACCTCGCCGAACTCAAAACTTTAGTGGCAACTTACGGCGCCCCCTAAGCAGCATTTCTCCTCCTCCCATCGTTATCCCTTTGCTTGATGTATGAGCGACTGGCGCAGCCCCTGCTTTACACTCACTTTGAACCAGTTAATCGAACAAGGAAGGGGCTGCCCGGTCTTTTTTATCCGATATCAACGCTCGTAATACGTTGCCTTTCGCGTCTATACCGGCCAATTTATTTCGTATTGACGTAAATTAAATATGACTTCCTGTTTTGCAGCTTGTACGGAAAAGCCTTACCTTCGATGTAGAGTTGGTGGGGAGAGTCCTTTTTTTGTATCTCCTTTTGTCGTTTTTCCATAAACAAACACGGTACAATTTACAATGACAGTAAAAGACTGTCTTCGCCCAGGCAAAAAAAAGGCCTTTGATAGGCTTTTCACACCCATCAAAGGCTAGGGGAACTACTAACACGCTAAATGAGTTATTTCTTCCCTGTGAAGAGTAAGGGGGAGGGGGACTATAACACAGAGAGAGCACTAATAGCCTGGCAATCTACCTTTACCAACTATGATGAGGCAAAAATAGCTGCGCCAACTGAGTCTATCAATTACAAGAATTGATAAAACAAACAGCGCAGATTCTGGCAAATTGCACAGTATTTTTGAAATACAACCCTGAATATCAGGATTATATATTTTAAAACACACATGAATCGCAACGCAAAAGCAGCATTGCAAACGTAACTCCAACCATTGCGCCTGTTACAGCCGGACAACAGCACTGCACAAAGGCAATGCCCCGCTTGACAAGCAGCAACGGAATAAGAAAACAATTATTTCCTACCAACCGTCCTGATCGTCTACTACGATTTTCGGTTGCGGTTTGTAATAGGTGTTGTTGCCTTTGGAGTCGCGGAAATTACCCGGTGTCGTAATCAATCCAAGCGAAATCAGAAATGCGATAATGGTAGCCATAGTTTTAAACATTTAAAATGATGTTTAAAACTATGACGATAAGGCTAAACCCCGTAGAACTTTTCTGCGCCGTTTCGACGTAGAACTTTTAGCGATTTTTTTAAAATAAATTTTATTAAAAAATTGGTTATTAGTATTTTACAGCTTTAATTTTGGGCCAAATCCGGACTATTATGAAGGACCTAAAACCGCTCGTAGATCTCATTTCCAGGAACAAAATCAAGCAAATTGAGGTGGCCGGACTGCCAGGAAGGGGGCGTAGCAAGGTGCAGCAGTTGTACCAGGCCATTGCCGAAAATCGCTTCGAAAGCGAAGAAGAAGCGGCGCGTTTCTTTTTTGAAGAAGGCGAATTGCAATCGACCTATTTTGCAAGGCTCAAGCGACAATTGCGCGAGCGGTTGATCAATACCCTCTTTTTTATAGACGCCAACCAACCCAGCTTCAACGAATATCAACGCGCGTACTACACCTGCTACAAATATACTACGGCGGTTAAAATAATGCTGGGGCGTTATGCCCGCTCGGCAGCTATCCCCCTGGCGGAGCATACGCTCAAAAAAGCTATGGAATTTGAGTTTACGGACTTGATTTTTGAGCTGAGTAAAATACTTCTAAGCCATTATGGCCATGCCGTAGGGGATTTTAAAAAATATCAAACATATCGCGATCTTTTCTTTAAGTATTCCGAAATATATCGAGCAGAGAATTTATCAGAAACTTATAGGCTTGATATAGCTCAACATTTTGCTAGATCAAAAGCTACAAAGACTGAAATAGCTATTTTAGCTGAAAAATATTTTCACGAACTTGATAATATTCCCAAAGAACATAGATCTTATAGGTTTTTTTTTCAATATTACCTCATCTCCCTTCTCCGGTACGAAATCATCAACGACTATGCCAATACATTGAGGATTAGTTTAGAGGCGTTGGCATATTTTGAGCAGGCGCGCGAGACGTCGGCGAGCAATCTGACGATACTCAACTCCTTTTTAAACCATGCGTTGGCGTGTTATTTGCGACTGGAGCGGCACAAAGAAGGGGAGGCCATAGCGCAGCGATTGCTCAAGATCAACGCCGAGGGGTCGGTAACCTGGTACAACACCTTATTATATTATCTCATCATGTGCCTGCACTCGGAGCAGTACCAGAAAGCCTACAAAGTATTCAAAATGGCTACCGAGCATCCGAGCTACTCGCATTTACACCAAAACATACGGGAATACTGGCTGGTAGTAGAAGCGTTTATTCACTATTTCATTAGCATACACCGGATAAAACCCGAGCGCGAACTAAAAAGCGCATTTCGCATCAATCGTTTTGTGAATAAAGTACCTACTTATTCGAAAGACAAACAGGGCACCAATATCTCCATTTTGATCTTGCAGGTATTGTTTTTGCTACAGCAGGGCAAATACAACGAGATCATCGACCGCATGGAATCGCTAAAGATGTACGTCCACCGGCATTTGCGGCAAGACGACACCTACCGCAGCAACTGCTTTATCAAAATGCTGTTGACACTGCCGAAGGCCAACTTTCACAAAAACGGAGTGATCAGAACAGCCAAAAAATTTCACGATCTCTTGCTGGCCGTCCCTCTGGTGAGCGCCAAACAAAGCGCCGAACTGGAGATTGTTCCCTACGAAACGCTCTGGGATTGCGTGCTGCAATCGCTCGATAATAAATTTCATTAAGCCGGTCTGCAAAACAAACAAGTGCTAAAAAAATAATCAAAAAATTTGTTTGATAAAATCTTTTGTTTTATCTTGCGTGCATGTTTGTAGTTTTTTGTTTCAGAAAGCTAATTGCACGATAATATGATCAGAGAAGACAGGCTCCAACTAAATGAGCGATTTATCAAATCCTTCAAACAACTGGAAGAACGCGGCATTATCGTCAAGAACGACCGCAATGGGAAAGGGATTGGCGACCTGGCCGAGAAGATACTCGGCAACAGGGGTTACGGCCATATCATCAGGGCATACCTCAATCCAGATGACAAGCGCTGCATCGATTATCGCCAGGCGCGCATTTTTTGCCGTGAATTCGGCGTCAACGAATCGTACCTGATCGACGGTATCGGTTCTCCATTCGGATTGGATCTTCCAGAAATACCCCACGACATGCCCAAAGGCATAACGGGTAATATTCTGTTTACCACAGTGGAAGCTTTTGCAGGCGCCGCAGTCGATGCAGGTAGCTTCAAGGCTGAAGACACGGAATACTTTATGCTGCCGGGCCTTGCAGGCAACGGATTGGTGGCATTCCCTATCAGCGGCAATAGTATGGAACCCGTTATCCAGGATGGCGATATCGTCATCTGCCGCGAAATCGCCGGCGTTCACGAAATCCGCGAAAATAAAATCTATGCGGTCAAGCACAATGGTTCGGTTTGGGTCAAGTATGTGCAACGCATCGCCAATAACAGAGGCATGTCCACACACCTCAAACTTATCTCCGCCACCCCCCTCTAAAACTACCCCTTTGTGTATTTGGTTAACTAATATACGCGACTCTACCAGGTAGTACGTCGCGTTAGCCAACTCTAGTCTATAACGACGCGAATATATCCTGCTGTTTTGTTCTCCCGGGCTACACCTGTCTGCCCGGGAGCTTTTTTATGTTATGCCCCGATTCATCCTACATCCAACATCAAACATCAAACATCCAACGGTCATTTCGCGTAAGAAAAACCAGGTTCGTTGAAAACAAGAATATTTGCCAACAATTGCCATTTGCAGTCATCACATCATTCGCTCGACCAAGTTGATATAGATGGATTAATGCAATCAAGAAGTTATCAACGCTGCGCATTTGGTTTATTAGAATTGATACCGCACGACCTCAGGTTTTGGGCATAGCCTGAACCCGGGCGCGAGGCATAATATGGCATAAACCCCGAAGGGGTGACATGAATGCTCGTATAATGCCACCCCTTCGGGGTTGGGTTTCATTCAGTAGCATTGAGCGGTATAAGTCATAATCAAAACGCGGCGATGTGCGGTATATATGCCAATTATAGCGTTGAACTTATCTTTTCTTACGCGAAAAGACCGATCAAACATCAAACATCCCCCCCCTTCCTCCCCCACCAGGAAGCCAGGCTAAAGGCCGAGATCAAATGCCAGATGCCCCACCAGGCGGCAATAAGCGCCATACCTCCAAGGCCGTCGAAAAAATTAAAAATTAGAATAAGGCCCAATCCGGAATTCTGTATGCCCGTCTCCAGAGAAATTGCCCGGGCATCGGCGCGCGACAGGCCGAAGGTTTTCGCCAGCGAATACCCGCCCAGGAGGCCCGTCGCATTGTGGATCAATACGATAAAAAAAACGAGGTGCAAATACTGGCGTATGTTCTCAAGATTGCCGTAAACGGCTACCACAATAAATCCCAGAAAAATAATCATGGAAAGGATACGGATAGGACGCCGGATGCGGGCTGCAATACGCGGCAGGCGATAGTGCATGAACATGCCCAACAACAACGGTAAAAGCGTGAGCTGCACAATGGCCCACAACATATCAAACGGATTGACGTAAATATCTTCCCGCATGGCTTCATCGCCAATGGCCAGGGGCGCCAGCAAAGCAAAAATAAGCGGCGTGGTAATGATCGCCGCAAGCGTAGAAATAGAGGTGAGCATTACCGACAAGGCCGTGTTGCCCTTGCTCAAATGCACGGCAAAATTGGAGACGTTGCCGCCCGGGCAAGCCGATACAAGCAACATACCCAGCGCAATGCTCATGGGCGGCTGGATAAGGTACACCAATCCCAGCGTTAGCAAAGGCAACAGGATAATTTGCGAACTCAGCCCCACCAACGGCGCCTTAGGGGTCTTGAGCAATTCGCGAAAGTTGTCGACTTTCAGGTCGAGCGCCACGCCAAACATAATAAAGGCCAGGCAAAAATTGAGTATGCCGAGTTGCTCCGGATTAAAATGAATGCGAATGCTATCAATAGATTCCATACAAGCGGTTTATAACTTCCAAAACCGCAGCAGCAGCACTTCGGCAGCCAGAAACAACAGCGCCAGCGCCACGCACCAGCGCCAGAGCGTGACGCCCTTGCTACGCTCCTCAATCTTGGCCGTAAGCACGGTATTGTCGTTGATGTCGATGACCTTGGCATTATCTCCCACCCAGGCTTGCAGATCGGCAGGGTTGTAATAGTCGAGTTCCGACTCTTTGCGGTTGTAGTTGAAGGCCAGCTTTTGCAAAATAGTGTCGGGCTGCTGAAAAAGCTGGTAAAACCCGGCTGTTTGAACCTCTTCGTTGAGCGTGAGGAAAACCGTAGCCCCCACGATGCGCTGCTGGGGAATAAACTCTTCGGCCTGGCCTTTGAGTTTGTATACAATCTCCGTGCTGGTAGTGCGGTGGTCGGCGCTCACTACCTCGTCAACGCCAAGCGTATAGGCGATGGGGCTTTTTTGGCCGGAAGACAACGCCATCTTGTACAACATCGGGATAAAGATCTCACCATTGAGCGGCAGGTTGTTGATCGCTTCGTCCATCGGTGCAGCACAAATGTACAAATGGCCGCGTTCGGCAGGGTATTTTGACAAAAACGAGGAGCCGTCGCGATAACTCAACAGTTGTTCTTCCCGTCGATTGTTATAATTGGTAAATTTGAAATTGCCTTTGGTGACCGGCAATTTCAGGTTGGCGCCTGCATTTTCAAACACATCGTTAAAAATAAATTCCTGGGTATTGATGCTGCCCGCCTGTCTTTCCACATTTTCAAACGCCATCAACTCGTTGGCGGGGAACGCGGTGAGAAAACTGCGGTACGACATGATGTCGGCGTCTTTGGCCGGGAAGACCAGCACATTGCCGCCACGGCGGGCGTATTGCAACAGCTCGCCGGCCAGGCCCGAGCTGATGCTGCGAAGGCCGTCTACTACAATCAACTGATTTTCAGCAAAACGCGAATAATCAAGGCTACGACTGGGCGACGCGGCGGCTTCGAAATAGCTGATACCCGCAAACGCCGAACTGAGGTATCGGTTGGGAGTGGTTTCGTAAATATTGAGTACCCTGATCTTTTCCGCTACATTAAAAGCCAGATAATAACTATCGTCAAATTGCACCGGATAGTCGGTAAGTTGCAGCCGCGCCTCGTGCCAGCCGGTGCGCAGAATAGTAAAAGGTACCGTATCGGTCACGGTACTGTTTGCCGGGATAGACAATTCGCCTACTGGCTTGTTTTGCCCTTCGTATTGCAGGCTGAGGCGGATGTTTTCGGCATTTTCGCCGCTGTAATTACTCACTCGTACCACTAATCGGTCGGTTTGATTGAGCAACTGCACCGGCGTTTCAAACCAGGCCGTGTCAATTGCGATGTTGCGCTCCTGTACCGATTGCAGGGGCACCAGGTTTACCTCGAGCGTACTGTCGGCATAATTGCCTATATCCGTGATATTGCGCTGAAAGTCGGAAATGATATAGGCAACGTGGTTGGTATATTTGCCGGAGTTGAGCGTCTGCTCCTGGCGCGCCAGCACCTTCGACAATTCGCGCACCGACGGGCTCACCCCGATTTCATCAATCAGCGCCAGGGCGTCTTCCCTGCTCACCAGCCGCTGGTGGCGGCCTTCGAAGTCATTGGTCAGAATCTGAAACAGGTCTTCAACACTATACGCTTCCACGATCTCCCTGGCGCGTTGTTTGGCTCTGTCGACCAGCGGCACATCCTGGCTCAACGCACTCATACTAAAAGAGTTATCTATAAAAATACTCACCGCCTTAGCCCCCTGCTTAACCTCCACATCCTGAGGAATAAAAGGCTGGGCAAAGGCCAACACCAAAAACAACAGAGCCAACAGGCGCATCGCCAATACAACCAGATTGCGCAAGCGCGAGCGTGAGCTAGTTTCCTCTTTGATCTCTTTCAAAAAGCGCACATTGGAAAAGTACACTTTCTTGAATCGCCGAAAGTAAAACAGGTGAATGATCACCGGTATGGCAAGCGACAGCAGGGCAAAGAGAAAAGCCGGATATAAAAATTGCATGTGCCTTGTTGTTGAAAAATGAAATTAAAAATTATAATTGAATAATGAAACACGCTTAGCCCCAAAAAAGGTTATCGATAATTTCCCATCCAACATCAAACATCAAAAATCAAACATCCCACCTGGCCACCGGCGTTGCCGTTTGGTCGGCAAATTGGCCTGCCAGGTACTTGTAATACCCGGCAATACCGATCATGGCGGCGTTGTCGGTGCAATAAGCCATTTTGGGGATGAACGTACGCCACCCCAATTGCCGTCCTTTGTCCTCAAGGGCCTGGCGCAAGCCGGAATTTGCAGCCACGCCGCCGGCCAGGGCAATCGTGGCGATGCCGGTTTGAGCCGCAGCTTTCACCAGTTTGTTGATCAATACGGAAACAATACGCGACTGCACCGAAGCGCAGATATCCGCCATATTATTGGCGATAAAATCGGGGTCGGCCTCGCGATGTTCGCGCAGAAAATAAAGAAACGAGGTTTTTAGTCCGCTAAAGCTAAAATCCAACCCGGGAATCCGGGGTTCCGGAAATTGGAATCGGGCGACGCCCTGCTGAGCCCACTTATCGATCAGCGGACCGGCGGGGTAATCGAGGCCCAGGAGTTTGCCCGTTTTGTCGAAGGCCTCGCCGGCGGCATCGTCGAGGGTTTGGCCCAGCACCTCCATATCGCCATAGTTGCGCACCAGCACAATTTGGGTATGGCCGCCCGACACCGTGAGGCATAAAAACGGAAATTCGGGATGCGGATGCTCGGCAAAATGCGCCAATACGTGCGCATGCATGTGGTGTACATCAATGAGCGGCACCCGGCGACTCAGGGCAAACGCCTTGGCAAACGACACGCCAACGATCAACGAGCCGATAAGCCCCGGCCCCCGGGTGAAGGCAACGGCGCTCGCCTCCGTTTTATCAACGCCGGCCTGCGAAAAAGCCGCCTCCACCACCGGCACAATGTTGGCCTGGTGGGCGCGCGAAGCTACCTCGGGCACTACGCCGCCGTACTGCCGGTGTACCTCCTGATTGGCCACGCAATTGCTGAACACCTTGCCGTCAACAACCACGGCAGCGGAAGTATCGTCGCATGACGACTCGATGGCCAGGATCACTACACGCATAAAACAAGGTAATTAGCCCGCAAAAGTAGTCTTTTTATACATTACAGCCCCCGTTTGTGCATCACTAGCGCCCTGAAAACAGGTAATTGCCAGAATTTTTCGTTCCTTCTTCCTTGTGTGATGCAATATTTGTAAAATTGCATTCGCTTTTTATCTCTTTTGATTGGATAAAAAACTTTATTATTGCGTCAAAACAAACCGAAAAAATGAGATTAATCATCAATGTCATTCTGATACTCCTCGTCGCCGGTCTCGTTTTGGTACTGATCGGCAGCATCCAGGAACCCATCAACTTCAAGAATGAGAAGCAAAAGCGCGAGCGTGCCGTGATTGACAAACTCATGACTATACGCAACGCGCAGGAACTTTATCGCAGTATAAAGGAAGAATTCGCTCCCGACTTCGAGACGCTACAAAAAGTGCTCGAAACGGAAAACTTTGCCATTATTAAGGTTATCGGCGACCCCGACGACCCCAACTTTACCGGCGAAATCACCTACGATACTTCTTATGCGCCCGCTATCGACTCGATCCGGGCCCTGGGCATCAACCTCGACTCGCTGCGTTACGTCCCCTTCGGCAACGGCGCTACTTTCGAGATGAAAGCCGATACCATCACCTACCAAAGCACCCTGGTACCCGTACTGGAAGTTGGAGCTAAACGCAAAGTGTTTATGGGCAAATTCGCCAGCAGCAAATACGCCAAGTACGACCAGAACTACGATCCGGAAAAACCTGTGAAGTTTGGTAATATGACTGCGCCTAACCTTTCTGGCAATTGGGAAAGATAAGCATAGACATATCAGAAGATACTTATTCCAAACTTCGTCATCAAGACTACGAACTGTCCATCCTTCTGGGGGTGGACAGTTTTGCTTATTCCCTGAGCGATGAAAGCCGCCAGGTGATGGCGCTCCGCGAGTTTGTTTTTGAAAATACAGCTGCTTTTCCCGGAGCTATTGATAATATCTTTCAGACTGACAAGCGATTACACGACAATTTCCGCAGCGTCCGAATTGGGCTGACAGGGTCGCCTTTTGTTCTGGTGCCTTCAAGGCTGTATAATCCACTCGAAAAAAAATCTTACCTGACACATCTGGCGGATGTGCCCGACGCCGCTGAAATTATGGCCGATGACCTTGGCGAGTTAGGGTGCCGTGGAATTTATTCGGCGCCCGCTTCAATACTGGGCTTTCTCCGCCAGGCTTTTCCCGGTTGCCGCTTTGCGCACCTGTCTTCTGCTTTGTTGCATTTGTGGCGACGGTTGCCTGGAGCCGCAGGCCAGGGGCATTGCTTGTGTATGCATATCCAAAGCGGAGAAATGACGCTGGCTCTCTTTTCAAACGGCGCTTTACAACTCTGCAATACCTATACGTTCCAATCAGCCGAAGACTTCCTTTACTTTACGCTCCTGGGTCTTCACCAACAACAACTTGACAATAACAATACCCCGGTTGTCATTAGCGGTAAAATATTACCCGATTCCGCCATCTATAAATTACTGGAACGTTACTTCCGGCAACTGCAATTTTTGCCAAAACCCGCTTCCATAAGCCTCGGAACAGCCCTAAGACAATATCCGGAATACTTTTATGCCGACCTGTTCGGTATTATATCGGTTGTTTAATCCCATTTCTTTTTCTTCATCACCATGCTTGTGCTCACAACGCAAACGGGTATTTTAGCGTTTATACCATAACTTATCATCAGAAGGACATGCGCATCATCAGCGGAAAATTCAAGGGGCGGCGTTTTCATCCGCCGGCAGACAACTGGCCCACCCGCCCTACAACCGATTATGCGAAGGAGGGGTTGTTCAATATTTTGCAAAACCAATTTGATTTTGAAGAAATCAAAGTGCTCGATCTTTTCGGCGGCACCGGCAACCACAGTTATGAGTTTATCTCGCGAGGCTGCACAGATGTAACGTATGTTGACAAATTTCCTGCCTGTGTGAATTTTGTAAAAAAAACTGCCGAGGCGTTGCATATCACCGATGAGATTCAGATCATGCGGGCCGATGTGTTTAAATTCATCCAATCCTGTGTGTCCCGCTATGATTATATCTTTGCCGGTCCACCCTATGCGCTGCCCGCCATCGACCAGATTCCCACGCTTATCTTCGACCAAAAGATGCTCAACCCGGGCGGCTGGCTGGTATTGGAACACAACCCCAACCATTCTTTTAAAAATCATCCTTTTTATAAAGAAGAGCGCCACTACGGCAAAACTATTTTCAGTATTTTCGAACAACCTCCCGCCAACGATGATCAGACTTAGCATACTCTTTTTCCTGCTGCTCCCCTGCTGTTATCTGCAGGCCCAGTCCAAACACCTCAACGGTCAGTGGAAAGGCGTTATCACCCAAAACGAAGGCGGATACCGCACCAAATACAGCTTTGAAATGTATCTCCAGGAAAAAGACGGCAAGATTTACGGCCGGTCTTATGTGTATGTCGACAAAATTTTTGCCGAAATGGAGCTACAAGGCGCCTGGCTCGATAAAACGCAAATCCTGTTTAAAGAAATAAAAATTACTCGCTGCAAACGCGACGCTAATATGGACTGGTGTATCAAAAGCGGTCAACTCAAGCTGGTGTCAGAAGGCAAAAAATGGCGGCTCGAAGGCCCCTGGCAAGGCTCTTCCAGCTTCGGAGCATGTATCCCGGGCAAAATTTTGCTTACCAAGGTAAAACCTCGCGTCTGAGGTCCTCCGTTCTCTCTTTGTTTATTGGTTTATTGGTTTATTGGTTTATTGTACACTCATTCATAAACGAATAAACCTATAAACCTATAAACGGACAACGCCCCCACAACCCACAACAATCTTCTCCGCCAGCACCCTGCCGTGGCCTTCCTCCGATTCAAACGACCAGCCGGCGATATGCGGGCTGAGTACAACGTTATCAGACTGTCGCAGATATTGGAATGCAGGGGGTAATGCGTCAGGGTTGAGATGGGCAAAAGAAGTTTCTTCGTATTCAATAACGTCAAGCGCTGCGCCGCGAACCTGGCCGCTCTTCAGCCGGGTTACCAGGTCTTCTGTGTGAAGGATAAGCCCTCGGGCCGTATTGATCAAAAAGATGGGCTTGGCAAAGCGATCGAGAAAAGCCCCATCTACAAAATAATGATTATCAATAGAATAAGGAAAGTGAAGGCTAATAATATCGCTTTCATTCCAGAGCGTATCCAGATCAACCGCCTCGGCGCAAAAGTCGGCATAGTTGGTGAGATAGCGGTCGTAGGCGATCACGCGGGCCTGGAAGCCCTGCAGGCGGCGGGCAAAAGCGCGCCCCATATTGCCGTAGCCCATAATCCCAACGGTTTTGCCTTTAATTTCAATGCCTCTGTTTCCTTCGCGTATCCATTGCCCGGCGCGCACTTGTCGATCTGCGCGCGACAGGTTGTTGAGCAGGGCCAGTAGCAGCCCCATCGTGTGTTCGGCAACGGTATCGCGACTGCCTTCGGGAGACGTAAAAACTTGAATGCCCAGTTGGGCGGCGGCATCGAGGTCAATATGCTCCACCCCGACTCCCCATCGGGCAATAAAATCGAGGTGAGCGACCTGTTGGAGAAAATCGGCGTCAACAACAAAACGGCTACGCACCACCATGCCCCGGCAATCGGCAAGTACGGCTATAACCTCTTCTTTGCCAAGTTGGGTACAGTCCAGGCAGACCATACCTGCGCTTTCCAATAATTCGCGCAGTACCGGATGAGTTTTGTCGACCAGCGCAATTTTGAACATTGTTCTCTGTTGTATATTCCAGGTTGTAGGCTGTAGGTTGAGTTTTAACATACAACTTACAACCTGGAACCTACCCCCCACAACTATCCCTTCAACGCTTTCAGCATCGTTTCGCCTATGGTAGCCGGTGAATTCACCACCAGGATGCCGCATTCGGCCATGATCTGCATTTTGGCAGCGGCGGTATCGTCTTTACCGCCGATGATAGCGCCTGCGTGGCCCATAGTACGGCCTTTAGGCGCCGTTTGGCCGGCGATAAAGCCGACTACGGGTTTGGTGCCGTGTTCTTTAATATAGTAAGCTGCTTCTGCTTCCATAGTACCGCCGATTTCGCCGATCATCACGATGCCCTCTGTTTCGGGGTCGTTCATAAGCAATTCGACGGCTTCTTTGGTAGTAGTACCCACGATGGGGTCTCCGCCGATACCGATACAAGTAGACTGGCCGAGGCCTGCCTTGGTCACCTGGTCAACTGCTTCATAAGTTAAGGTGCCGGAACGGGAAACAATGCCGATCGTGCCTTTGCGGTGAATAAAGCCGGGCATAATGCCGCATTTGGCTTCATCGGGCGTAATCACGCCGGGGCAATTAGGCCCCACCAGGCGGCAATCGCGTTTTTCGAGATAGGCTTTTGCTTTCACCATATCCTGCACGGGAATACCTTCCGTGATACAAATGATCACTTTGATGCCTGCATCGGCGGCCTCCATGATGGCGTCGGCGGCGAAGGCAGGCGGCACGAAGATCACCGAGGTATCGGCGCCGGCTTGCTGGACGGCGTCGGCAACGGTATTAAACACGGGGCGATCGAGGTGTTTTTCACCGCCTTTGCCGGGCGTTACGCCGCCCACCAGGTTGGTACCGTATTCGATCATTTGCTCGGCGTGAAAAGTACCTTCCTTGCCGGTAAACCCCTGAATGATAATTCTGGAGTGTTTATTGACGAGAACAGACATATGCTATGAAGTCTTTATTCGTTTAAAAATTATTCTTCCACAATGATATAGACGTCTTCGTCCTGTTGCTTCATGTAGTAGCGTTCGCGGGCAAAACGTTCCTTATTGGCATCCATATCCAATCTTTCCTGTTTTGCCTCTTCAATTTTTTTGGTGTAATACGCCTTGTCTTCCTCCAGTTTGTTCACCATGCGTTGCAGGCGAATTTGCGTCAGGATGTCGTGTTTATCGAAAAAGACCATCAATGCAAAAAAGCACAGCAGGGCAAAAAAATAGCGGTTGCGCAGGGGGCCTGGCAGCTTGTTCCACAAAACTTGCAAAGCATTCATGGCAATGGCGTATGGTTATAAAATAATTAACCGCCAATCAAAGCGCGGCCGGGGAAGACGGCGGCGTCAGCCAGGTCTTCTTCGATGCGCAACAATTGGTTGTATTTGGCGATCCGGTCGGAACGCGAAGCCGAACCCGTTTTGATCTGGCCGGTATTCAGCGCCACGGCCAGGTCGGCAATGGTCGTATCTTCAGTTTCGCCCGAGCGGTGGCTCATTACGCTGGTATAAGCGTTGCGGGTGGCCAGGTTGACGGCGTCAATGGTTTCGGTGAGCGTGCCGATTTGATTCACCTTAATTAATATAGAGTTAGCCACGCCGAGGTCGATGCCGCGCTGGAGGCGTCCGGTATTGGTAACAAACAGGTCGTCGCCTACAAGCTGTACGCGATTGCCCAGCGCCTGGGTGAGCGCCTGCCAGCCGTCCCAGTCGTCTTCATGGAGGCCGTCTTCGATAGACAGGATGGGGAAGCGGTTGCACCAGTCGGTCCAGTAGCTCACCATCTCCGAAGTAGTCAGTTTATCGCCTGTCGACTTCTTGAAGTAGTACAGGCCGGTTTCTTCGTCAAAAAACTCAGAGGAAGCGGCATCCATGGCGATCATCAGGTCTTCGCCGGGGCGATAGCCGGCGGCTTCGATGGCGCGCAGCACCGTTTCGATGGCCTCTTCGTTTGATTTCATATTGGGTGCAAAGCCGCCTTCGTCGCCAACATTGGTAGAATAGCCTTTGCTTTTGAGCACTTTTTTGAGGTGGTGAAAAACTTCCACGCCCATGCGCAGGGCTTCGGAGAAAGACTCAGCGCCTACGGGCATAATCATAAACTCCTGAAAGTCGATGCCGTTATCGGCATGGGCGCCGCCGTTGAGGATATTCATCATCGGCACGGGCAAAACGTGAGCGTTAACGCCGCCGAGATATCGGTAAAGCTCTTGCCCGCTGGCTTCTGCCGCAGCTTTGGCCACGGCGAGCGATACGCCGAGCATGGCGTTGGCGCCAAGTTTGGACTTGTTGTGCGTACCGTCGAGGTCGATCATCAGTTGATCGATATAGCGTTGTTCGAAGATGCTGACGCCTATTAATTCTTCGGCGAGTACCTCTTCCACATTTTTACAGGCGTTGAGCACGCCTTTTCCCAGGAAGCGCGTAGCGTCGTCGTCTCTGAGCTCTACGGCTTCGTATTTGCCGGTAGAGGCGCCCGATGGCACTGCGGCGCGGCCCATATAGCCGTCTTCGGTCAATACTTCTACTTCCACCGTGGGATTGCCCCGGGAGTCGAGGATTTCTCTGGCGCGAATGTCTATGATACTACTCATGGCGTATTATTTATTTTATTGTTGTAGGTTGTAGGTTGTAGGTTGTAGGTTGTAGGTTGTAGGTTGTAGGTTGTAGGTTGTGGGTTAGGTTGTGGGTTTGTTATCTGTTCATTTGTAAGTGCACAACTTACAACCTGCAACATAAAACATCAAGCATCTCGCATCAAGTTCACAAAATTATCGAACAGGTAGCGGGCGTCATGGGGTCCGGGGGAGGCTTCGGGGTGATATTGCACGGAAAATGCCGGTTTATGGCGGAGCCGGAAGCCCTCGATCGTATCGTCATTGAGGTTGACGTGGGTCACCTCTATAATGTCGGCATTTTCCAGGATAGCTTCGCGGCTAACGCCGAAACCGTGGTTTTGGCTGGTGATTTCGCAGTGGCCGGTCAGCAGGTTTTTCACGGGGTGGTTGATGCCGCGGTGGCCGTGGTGCATCTTATAGGTTGGGATGCCGGCAGCCAGGGCCAACAATTGGTGCCCCAGGCAAATGCCGAACAGCGGTTTATTCTCTTCGAGGATAGCCTTGGCTACGTTTACGGCATAGGGCATAGCGGCGGGGTCGCCGGGGCCGTTGGATAAAAAATAGCCATGGGGTTGCCAGGCTTTGAGCGTTTCGAGGGGCGTTTTGGCGGGAAAAACGCGCAGGTAGCAGCCGCGGTCGGCCAGACACTGCAGGATGCTGCGTTTGACGCCAAAATCAAGGACGGCTACGCGCAGGGGGGCGTCTTCCCATCCCACCGTATAGGGCGCTGTGGTACTCACGCGCGAGGCCAGTTCAAGACCTTCCATTGGCGGCACGGCAGCCAGCATATCGCGCAGGGTGGGAACATCCAGCACTTCAGATGAAATGATCGCGTTCATCGCTCCTTTATCGCGAATATGACGGACGATAGCGCGGGTATCCACATCGGAAATAGCTACCAGTTGTTCTTCCTCAAAGTACTCTTGTATAGAGTAGTCGGCCATTTGGCGGGAATAGGGGCGGGTAAAATTCTTGCATATCAGACCGGCAATTTTCATAGCAGAAGACTCTACCTCTGAACGCCGGGCGCCGTAATTGCCGATATGCGCGTTGGTAGCTACCAGCAACTGGCCGAAATAGGAAGGGTCGGTAAATATCTCCTGATAGCCGGTCATTCCGGTATTAAAGCAGATTTCTCCCGAAGTCGTACCTGGTTTGCCGGCGGCTTTACCTTTGAATACTGTGCCGTCTTCGAGCAGCAATACTGCGGGCATTGCTTGCGATTCTGTTGTTGTCATGAAAGAAAGATCGTAGCTTGATATGCGATCAATAAATGCAGGTGCAAAGATAGCATTAAAGCCCAAATGGGCAGCCCTCCAGCCTGTAAATTATGGGAAATTCATATCGTAATATCACCCTGTCGGGAAAATCCAGCAAATTTTCGCTGAAACAAAGATACCTTCAAGAGGGGGGTAGAGGGGCTGTAAAAAACCCGGAAAGCCAGTACCTATAAGGCTTCCATAAAAAATTAAATAAAAACTTTGGTTATCAATATACTTATCTTTTACTTTGCACCAGCATTTTGTAAACCAACTAAAGTGGATTCGCTATGTCTAGCATTGCAGAAAGAGTAAGCAAGATTATTGTTGATAAGCTCGGTGTTGACGAGTCGGAGGTAATGCCGGCTGCCAGCTTCACCAACGACCTGGGAGCAGACTCCCTGGATACGGTTGAACTCATCATGGAATTTGAGAGAGAATTCAACATTTCAATTCCCGACGAAGAAGCTGAAACCATCCAGACCGTTGGCCAAGCTATCGAATATTTGGAGAAGAACGTGAAAGAATAATTTATTCTGGTTTCTTTCAAATCCACAAACCGGCATTGTTTAGCCCGGTTTGTGGATTTTTTTACCACCAGACCTCACAAGTTGACCTTCTCCCAAATCCCCGATTCCTACAACCGCCCCAAAGTGGGCGGGCATCCTACAAACTGAAAGTTTCTTGGCAATGATGAAAAGAGTTGTCGTCACAGGTCTAGGCGCAGTTACCCCCATTGGCAATAATGTAAAGGCCTACTTGGAAGGGCTTCAAAACGGCGTTAGCGGGGCTAACCTGATTACGCATTTTGACGCTTCGCAGTTCAAGACTCATTTTGCATGCGAAATCAAGGATCTCGACCCCACCCTGTTTATCGACGCAAAAGAGGCGCGCAGGCTCGATAATTTTTCGATATACGCGCTCATTGCCGCCGATGAATCCATCACGGATGCAGGTCTTGACCCCGAACAATTGGATCTTGACCGCGTGGGGGTGATCTGGGGCAGCGGTATCGGCGGCTTGCGCTCGCTGGAGAAGGAAATCGAAGAGTTTATTACGGGCAACCACATTCCGCGCTACAATCCGTTTATGATCCCCAAAATGATCTCGGATATTGCCGCGGGGCATATTTCTATCAAATACGGTTTCAGGGGTATCAATTATGCTACGGTTTCGGCCTGCGCTTCTTCTACGCATGCCCTGATCAATGCGTTTGACTACATCCGCCTGGGTAAAAACGATATTATCATCGCCGGCGGTTCGGAGGCGGCGGTAACCAAAGCCGGCATCGGCGGTTTCAACGCCATGAAGGCCCTCTCTACCCGCAACGACGACTACCAGACGGCTTCCCGCCCCTTTGATGTGGACCGCGACGGCTTTGTACTCGGTGAAGGCGGCGCCTCGCTGGTGCTTGAAGACCTCGAACACGCCCGCAAACGCGGCGCCAAAATTTACGCCGAAATAGTGGGCGGCGGCGCTACGGCCGATGCCTACCACATAACGGCTCCCCACCCCGAAGGACTGGGTGCGCGCAACGTGATGCGCATGTCGTTGGCCGACGCCAAACTCGCCCCCTCCGATATCGATTACATTAACGTACACGGCACTTCAACCCCGTTGGGCGATATTGCCGAAGTGCGCGCTATTCAACACGTATTCGGCGAAGACGCCTATCGCATGAATATCAGCTCTACAAAATCTATGACCGGCCACCTGCTCGGCGCCGCCGGCGCCGTTGAGTCGGTAGCAAGCATACTGGCTATAGTACACGGCTTTGTTCCCCCCACTATCAACCACTTTACGGACGATCCTGAACTCGATCCAAAGCTCAATTTCACCTTTAATCAAGCACAGGAACGCAAAGTGAGAGCTGTACTCAGCAATACTTTTGGCTTTGGCGGGCATAATTCGTCCGTTATTTTTAAAAAATTTGAAGACTAACTGAGGGATTCTCGTGCGTTGGGTGCTAGGTTTATACAATTATCACTTTTCCTCTGACCGACAACTGGCCCGGCGCCTGCATTCATTGCTGGGATTTACGCCGGCCAACCTGACGCTTTTCAAGCTGGCTTTTTCCCACAAATCAAGCATATCCGACAAAGCCTACGCCATTCAAAACAACGAACGCCTGGAATTTCTTGGCGACGCCGTTTTGGGCACTATCGTAGCCGAATATCTTTTTAAAAAATATCCCAACGGCAACGAAGGGTTTCTCACCAAGATGCGCTCGAAGATTGTGAAGCGCAAATCGCTCAATAAAATAGGCGACAAGATGGGGCTCGACGTGTTGCTCAACGAATATAACAATACCCGCCTGAGCCGCTCCATGCTCGGCAATGCCGTAGAAGCGCTCGTAGGCGCCCTGTATCTGGAATGCGGCTACCAAAAGACGAAAACGTTTGTGGTCAGGCGTATGCTGAGGCAATACATCAACGTTCACGACCTTGAAACTTTCGACGACAACTACAAAAGCCAGTTGCTGGAGTGGTGTCAGAAAAACGGACAGACGGTTAGCTATAAATTGCTCGCCCGCTACAAATTTGAAAAACGCGACCGCTTTAAAGTGGCTGTAATGGTAGACGGCAAAAAAGTAGCCACCGCCGACGATTTTAACAAAAAAAGCGCCGAGCAAATCGCTTCCGAGAAGGCCATGGTTGCTCTGGGTATCCTCAGCGAGGAGGACCTGGAAGATGACGATGACGACGAATAGGTCTTTATTCCCTACCCTATGTTGTGGTCTGACCGCGATATTGCGCAATTAGCGCCCGACCCCGGCGCCCTGGAGCGGGCGCGCCCATTGGTCAATACCCGCCGCTGGCGCTCTGCCGGCGCCGTCGATCAGCTGTTGTGGGCCGAATTTCCTACCCCCGGCAATCCCTATTTTGTAGCTGCGCAAATGACCGAAATACCCGCCTTTTATTGTACTTGCCCCGTCAAACGCAAACCCTGTAAGCATGTCTTGGCATTGCTATTGCTGGCATCCCGCGGCGACGACGTTTTTGTCGCCGGTCAGCCCCCCCCCGAGTGGGTAACGGCCTGGCTCAACCGGCGGCAACGCAAACGCGAAAAAACGGGGCCTGCCATTGCCCAGGCAGCCGCCACCGACAAACGCCTGGCCGGTATGTTGGCCGGCGTTGCCGACCTGTTGTTGTGGCTTGAGCAACTTGTCGGGCAGGGACTGGCCTCGGCGGAAGCCCACCGCGAAGACTGGGAGCGCTTTGCCGCCCGACTGGTAGACGCCAAACTCAGCGGAATAGCCCGGCGATTGCGGCTGATCAGTGCCTGCATCGGCGCCGAAGACTGGCCCAAGGCGGTATTGCAGGAACTCGCCGATATCTATCTCTTTGCCAGGGCTTTTTCGCAATACGAACAACTACCCGCGGATATGCAACAGGAATTGCTCGGCATGGCCGGCGTCAATCTGCGCAAAGAAGACCTCGCCGGCAGCGATTCGGCAGTCAACGACCGCTGGATGGTACTGGGTTGCAGGCAGTACGCCGAAGAACAACTCCAGGTGAGGCGCACCTGGCTACTCGGCGAACAAAGCGGTCGTTTTGCCCTGTTGCTCGATTTTGCCTGGGGCAGTAATGATTTTGAACAACAATGGCAAACCGGAGCTATCCTGGATGCGGCATTAGTTTACTATCCCGGCGTATTTCCACTACGCGCCGTTATACAAACTTTCCAATACAGCGATAAGCCTTTTGTTTTGCCGAAAGGCTTCAAACATGCGGAACATTTATACGATCAATACGCCCTGGCCCTGACCGCCAACCCTTTGCTATCAACCTTTCCAGCACTACTCGACGAGGTGACGCCCGTTTTCCAGGAGGGGCGCCGGCTGCTCATCGACAGCCGGCAACGCTATATTCCCCTGGCAACATCAACGGCCGGCTACTGGTCGCTACTGGCGATCAGCGGCGGGCATCCGCTATCCGTATTCGGCGAATGGAACGGCGCCGCGCTATTGCCGCTGGGCGCCGTGGCCGGTTCGCGAGTGCTAGCGTTGTAGGTCGGCGGCATTTTCCATAAGCCGGACGCATTCCGCGCGATAAGCCCCGGCGTCTTTGCCGGCGGCCGATTGCGCCCATTTGATCACATCGCGGTAGGTAGCGGCGCCTTTGTATTCGGAATTGCGGAGCAACATGCCGAAAGCGGCCACCGACGCCGACCACCGGAAGTCGACCGACGCCTGATCAAAACGTTGGGATTCCCCCCTTACTACCTGCTCCAACAGGCGGCTTTCAGCGCCGTCGGGTTGTTTGTAGCGCAACTTGACGGTGCACCATTCCTTGTTTTTAGCAGATTCCTTGATATCCGTTTGTTGGTATTTCAGATCGTCAACATGGGCCAGGAAGGGGCTTTTTACGCCTTTGGGGATAATTTCATACAAGGCGGTAACCGTGTGCCCCGAGCCCAATTCGCCGGCGTCTTTTTTGTCGTCGTTAAAATCTTCGGCGGCCATGACGCGGTTTTCATAGCCCAGCAGTCGATAGCCCTGAACGTATTCGGGGTTGAATTCAATTTGGATTTTGACATCTTTGGCGATAGTAAACAGCGTACCGCCAAATTCGCTGACCAGCACTTTTCTGGCTTCCGACAGGTTGTCGATATAGGCGTGATTGCCGTTGCCCTTGTCGGCCAGTTGCTGCATCTTGTTATCCTTGTAGTTGCCCATGCCGAAGCCCAGCACCGTAAGGAATACGCCGCTTTCGCGTTCTTTTTCGATGAGGCGCACCATTTCGGCGTCGCTGGAGGCGCCCACGTTAAAATCGCCGTCGGTGGCCAGGATAACGCGGTTATTGCCGCCTTTTACGAAGTGTTCGCGGGCTACCTTGTAGGCCAATTGGATACCGGCGCCGCCGGCCGTAGAGCCGCCGGCCTGCAACTCGTCGATAGCCGCTTTAATACGTGGTTTTTCATTGCCCGGCGTTGAGGGCAGTACGAGCCCGGCAGCGCCTGCATATACCACAATCGCGATTTTATCCCGGGGGCGGAGTTGATCGGCCAGCAGCTTAAACGAAGATTTCAGCAAGGGCAACTTGTTGGGGGCATCCATACTGCCCGACACATCGATCAGGAAAACCAGGTTGGAGGCGGGTAAGTGTTCTGTCGGCATTTTTTTGCCTTGTAAAGCCACTTTTAGCAGATGGTGCTGCGGTTGCCAGGGGCAGGAGGCTATTTCGGTCAAGGTTTCAAAGGGATGCTCGCCGCGGGGTTGCGGATAGTCGTATGTAAAATAATTGATCATCTCTTCGATACGCACGGCATCTTGCGGGGGCAGGGTTCCGTTGTTGAGAAAACGGCGCAGGTTGCTGTACGAAGCGGCGTCAACGTCAATCGAAAAAGTAGACAAGGGTTCTTTGGTAGTGGCATAAAAACGGTTATCAACGATCACGTCGTAGTCTTCGGTATTCAAAGCGGGAGCGTCTTCGTGATGATTGGAGATATAGGGCTGGTAGATACCCCCCATTTTGTCCTTTTTCATGGCCTGGGCGGGTTTACTCATGATCGCTTCCATCAGGGATTCTTCTTCAGCTTTCGGCGGCGGCGGGGGCATCATTTTAAAGCGATTATCGGCGCCTGCGCAGGCATTCTGGTTTTTCAACGACACATAACCCGAATGATCAATAGAGATGGCGATACAAGAATCCCGGCTCTCCAGCGAAAAAAATCCGTTTTTATCAGAGCGGGTTGAAGTTAAAGTCCCCTCAACGCGAATTGTCGCACCTGCGACCGGCTGTCCGGCATAATCTCCGACAAAACCCTTAATAACAAACGGCTTTGGCGGCGCGATAAAAGCAGCCATGACCAGCGTCAGCAATACGGGAAAAATGACATACAGCTTTTTCATGATGGTTGAGTTTTTTGAGAATAGATGCACAGGCAGCGGGAAATGCATAAATTAGCCCGGATTATTTACAAAAAATGTTCAATATTCCGAAAAAAGCGGCATCGTATAGCGACGAAGCATTGCTGGCGCAGTTTCGCAAAAGCGGCGACGCGGTGTGGCTGGGGTATATCTTTGAGCGTTATATTGCCTGGGTCTACGGCGTATGCCTCAATTATTTCGACACAACGGAAGAAGCCGAAGACGCAGCGATGGGCATTTTTGAAGAATTACATTCCAAACTCCCCCTACACGACATTTCGAACCTGAAAAGCTGGTTGTATACGTATGCGAAGAACTATTGCCTGATGCAACTGCGCAGCCGCCGGCGCGCTGAGCGAAGAGCGCACAATTGGCAGACTGAACAGGCCGGACTGCTGGAAGAGCCTGAACAAACTGATGAGGCCTATACGCGCCAACTCGAGGATTGCATCCAGCAATTGCCTGAGCAGCAACGGCAAAGTATTCGCCTGTTTTACTATGAAGAACAATCATACCAGGAAATTGCAGCTATGTTCGAACAGCCGCTAGGCCTGGTGCGTTCTTATATTCAGAATGGCAGAAGAAATTTGCGCAATTGCATGGAAAAAAAGTGACTCTGAAAAGCGTTAGACGTCGAAAGAGATGAAATACAAAAGCATCCCGTGCCCCACAACCTATGACAACACCTCACAAACCAGTATAAGAGAATATTTTAGTAAGGGGGACGGTTGTCAGGAATGATCTATGCGAATAGTGAATCCTGGCAACTTTTTTTTGCCTGTTTCCTTTCCAATGCAGGAGATTTATATTTTTGTAAAATGGCAGTGCAGAAAAAACAATGTCCAATCAATCGCTGGCAATTGCTTAAAGCCCGGCTCAACAATCTGTCGGCTGAAGAATTTGAGCGGGCCATCGCCGAACAACCTGATATCACGGTTATAGATGTGCGCACCGCCGAAGAATACGCCGCCGGCCACATAGAAGGCGCCATCAACATCGACTATTTATCATACGATTTTCTCGAACTTCTGGAGCGACTCGATCGACAACACACCTATTATGTTTATTGCCGCAGCGGCCGTCGCAGTATGCGGGCGGCAACGCTGATGCGCAACGGCGGGTTTCAATCCGTCTTTCACCTGGATGGCGGGCTGTCCCTGTTGTAGGTTGTAGGTTGTAGGTTGTAGGTTGTAGGTAGGTTGTAGGTTGTAGGTTGTAGGT
>DAINSQ010000062.1:0-25284 GCA_036741235.1 Saprospiraceae bacterium
GTGACTTGGTGACTGGGTGTCTTGGTTTCTTGGTGACTTGGTGACTGGGTGACATGGTTACTTGGTGACTTGGTGACTGGGTGACATGGCAACATGGTGACGGGGTAACAGGGTGACGGGGGGAGATTTATTTTTTATCTGTCATTTTTTGTCTAATTGAGCGTTGCAGACCGGTAATGAGGGCTCTTTCTCTTATTAGCTTTTTGTTGATGTTTTCAAAATCAACAGAGTAGCCAATATTTTGGGCAAGCAAAAGCAGTGTTTCTAATTCAGCAAGTGATCCCATAGAAATGAACAAAAAACGCATCATTTCTTTTTTTGATCCTCTAGCTGATCCCTCTGCAATATTAGCTGGAACACTGATTGCACTCCTTCGAATTTGTGAGGTTATCCCAAAAACCTCCTCTTGCGGAAATTTTGCAGTAACCTCATAAAGTTCTTTTGCGAGTTCTATGGCCACCTGCCAGGCCGCAAGTTTAGTGTGACTCATTTTCAAGTGATTTTGTGGTGATTAGAAAGTTGAAAAATACTATCGCATAGCCTCAATTTTTGAAAATGGGGCATTTATTTTTCACCTTATCACCCTGTCACCCTGTCACCCTGTCACCTCCCCTCACTTCTCCAGCCCCTTCAAATACCTCCTACTCACCTCCTCCCAATTCACCACATTCCAAAACGCATTAATATAATCCGGACGGCGGTTTTGGTACTTCAGGTAATAGGCGTGTTCCCACACATCGAGGCCTAGAATCGGAGTGCCGCGTTGTTTGCTAAGTTTGCTCATCAGCGGGTTATCCTGGTTGGGGCTCGACATGATCGCCAGTTGCTTGTTTTTTCCGACGTACAGCCATGCCCACCCTGAGCCGAAGCGGCTCCTGGCTTCGCTGTTGAATTTTTCTTTAAATTTATCAAAAGAACCAAAAGCGACGTTAATGGCATCTGCCAGTGGGCCGCCGGGCTGTCCGCCGCCCTTGGGCGAAAGAATTTCCCAGAATAAAGTGTGATTGTAATGCCCTCCACCGTTGTTGCGAATAGCAGGATATTTGTCGGTGACCTTCGCCAGAATCTCCTCCAGCTCCATGGTGGCAAAAGGCGTACCCTTGACGGCGTCGTTCAGGTTTTTGACATAGGCGGCGTGGTGTTTGCCGTGGTGTATTTCCATCGTCATCTTGTCAATATGCGGCTCCAGTGCGTCAAACCCAAAATTGAGCTTTGGCAGTTCGAAATCGCCCGCACGCAAGGTCTGCGCTTCAATGGGCTCATTGTCGGCAGCGCGCAAGCGAATAGTTCCGAGCATACCTGCAAGGCCGATTAGTCCCGTCGTTTTCAAAAATTCTCTTTTTTTCATATGTTGCTGTTTTTATTCGAATCAATACTGTGAGCCTGCCATTTGGGAATCCAAAAGCATAAACCTTATAAACAATTCCCCAACCCTATTAACGCAAAAAAAACGATGAAAGATTAAAAAGAGAACCAAATGGATACGCATTTTGTATATAATTTAGCACCCAATTACACTCGTCTAGTTATGGCAAACCCAATTGTAGAGTGGAAAGTAGAGGGCATGGATTGCAACAACTGTGCCATGAGTATTTCCCGTTTTCTGGAAAGAAAAGGATTACAGGATGTATTTGTCAACTTCCAGACCGGCGAAGTGCGCTTTCGGCGCGACGACGGCAAACTCTCACTGGAGGACGCCCGTGCAGGCATCCACAAGCTGGGCTATGTGGTAGCCACCGGCAACGCCGAACCGGCTATTTGGACGCTCGAGCGCAAGCTCTGGGTAAGCGCCGTTTTTACCGCCCCTTTACTGTTCAATCATATCCTGATGGCGCTGGGCGTTCACATCGCGCCCCTGCACAATCCCTGGGTGCAACTGGCGCTTTGTATGCCCGTAATGATCATCGGCGTCTGGCATTTCGGCGTGAGCGCCTTCAAATCGCTGCGCGGCGGCGTTCCAAATATGGACGTGCTTATCTTTCTGGGTAGTAGTGCGGCCTTTGTATATAGCTTGATCGGCGCTATTATCGGCGAAGCAAATTATATCTTTTTCGAAACGGCGGCAACCATCATCACTTTAGTCCTGGTGGGCAACTGGCTGGAAAAACGCGCCGTCGAACAAACCACCACAGCCATCGGCGAACTCACGCGCCTGCAAGTGGAGCGCGCCCGCAAGGTGATGCCTTCGGGAACCATTGTAACGCTAAACCGCGATGAGATCGTCATCGGCGACATCCTGCAGGTCAACGAAGGCGACAAAATACCGACCGACGGCGTCATCGTAAGCGGAATGGTAACAGTAGACGAATCGATGCTTACCGGCGAGAGCATCCCTATAGACAAACAGATCGGCGACCGCGTTATCGGCGCTTCTGTTCTGGTGTCGGGTAATATGCAAATGAAAGTGACGGCCACCGGCAGAGATACGGTGTTGAACCAAATGATCGAATTGGTTAAGACGGCCCAGCGCGACAAACCCGACATACAGCGCCTCGCCGACCGCATCAGCGCTATTTTTGTGCCGACAGTAGTCAGTATTGCGCTGATCACGCTTTTGATCGGGCATTTTGTCTTTGACCTCAGCTTCAGGCAGGCGCTCATGAACGCCATTGCCGTACTGGTGATTTCCTGCCCCTGCGCCATGGGCCTGGCAACGCCTACCGCCGTGATGGTAGGGGTAGGTCGGCTAGCGCGCAACGGCATACTCATCAAAGGCGGACAAACCGTAGAATTATTCGCCCGCCTCAAACATATTGTCTTCGACAAAACTGGAACCCTTACAACCGGCCGTTTTCAGGTGAGCAATATCAATTACCGCACAGAAGACCACAAGCTGGTTCATGCCCTCTTGTATTCGCTTGAAAAACACTCTTCCCACCCTATCGCGCAGTCAATGGTTGAGGCCATGGCGCCCCGCCTCAACGGCACGCATGTGGATCTCATCGACGCCCAGGAACACCGCGGTTTGGGCGTCATTGCCCACGATAGCGATGGCAATGTCTACAAAGTGGGATCGCGCCATATTCTGCCCGACTCAGATAGCCGGCAACATCACTTTACCGACGACGACCATTTATATCTCACCTACAACGACAAATTGCTGGCCACAGTCACCATCGCCGATGATATCCGTCCGGAAGCCCGCCACGCCATCAGCGAACTCCAGAACGCAGGGTTGCATGCCGTTATTCTTAGCGGCGACCACCAGCACAAAACCTCGGAAGTGGCCTTTAAGCTGGGGGTTCACACATTTTACGCCGAGCAGTTACCTGCGCAAAAACTCGAAGTGATCGAGCGACTAACCCAAAAAGATCTCACCGCCATGGTCGGCGACGGAATCAACGACGCCCCGGCGCTGGCTCGCGCCCATATCGGCATTTCGCTGGGCAATGCCTCGCAGGCAGCCATCGAATCGGCACAGGTGGTGCTTCTCAACCCACATCTCAATAATCTGCCTATGGCCCTCCACATTTGCCGTCTGACGGTAAAGACCATCAGGCAAAACCTGTTTTGGGCCTTCGCCTATAATATCGTGGCTATCCCCATTGCCGCCATGGGCCTGCTCAACCCCATGTGGGGCGCGCTATTCATGGCTTTTTCCGATGTGGTGGTGATAGGGAATTCTATCAGATTGAAGTACAGACCGTAGTTGCCAAGGGCATAGGTTAGAGATAATACGGTTTCAGCATCAAATAACATACCGGCCCGGTAACAGCCACGTACAGCCATATCCAGTATACCCAGCGCGCCATGCGCTTGTGGCGATCAAACTGGTAGGTGTAAGCGCGGGTAAAGGTCAACAAAATAAGCGGCAACGAAACGCCTGCCAGAACGATATGGCTTAACAACACAACGAGATAAACCGTACGCGAAAGACCGGCAGCGGAAATCTCCGCTTCGTCTAATACGCCGTTGTGGTCAAGATCGCCATAGAGGGTTTCCGGCGTAGTAAAATGGTAGGCGACGTACGAAAGCAGAAATAATACAGACAAGCCTATAGCAACGTAAATCGCTTTTTGGTGCAGCGCTTGTTGTTTGTTTTTAATAAAATACAAGGCGGCAATCAAAGCAAGCGCCGCCCCCGTATTCAACAGCGCGTGAAGTCCCGGAAGCATACTCAAATCCCAGCCCTCTGGCAGGGGTATCTTCACCCGGCGCATCATGCCCACCAATAGCAGCACGACGACTGTAATAATCCAGGTAAGTCTGTTCAGCTTCTTTTCAAGGGTCAGGTTTGGTTGGTTCATTTTTCGCGTTCTCTTTTGTACAACAATTCTCGGTCTTTCTTTCGCGGCGCCAACAGGGCGATATGCTCTACCAGCCGTTTGATTTCAGCCGGCTGACCAGGGTCGTAATAACGCCGCAATTTTGAACTGATATCTGCCAGCGCAATCCAGTACTTATCGGCACTATCTGCCGGCAATCCGTATGCCGCTTTGACAGCCTGCCACTGCTCAGGAGATGCAGTGAAAAAATAATACTGCGTTTTATCCAACAACCCGTACTGACGGATAAAAGCTTGAAGCGTAGCCGTATCGCCCGGCAACTCTTTTGCATAGGTGATAAAAAGCACATCTTTTCGCTCGTCAAATTGCTCGTGCAATTTGGACCAATTGACGCCGTAATTGTCGAGCGCTGTTTTTTCCGATAAATTAATAAAACCGGTAATCACTAATCTGCCGTTTAAACTATCGGCCGGTAATACAGCGCCGGCCGGGGGCAAAACACTGGCCGGCACGGGCAATGGGCCCAGGTCTTTTAATTCCGCCATAGCTTTGCGGTGGTAATCCAGTCCCGACTTCAAATAATACCAGGAACCCGCCGGCAATGCAGCCAATAGAAGAAACAAAGCCAGCAACTGGATAATGGTACGCCTGTTTGGTGCGCTCATGAGGTTTGAAATTATTCACGAAGTTAACGCGAAAGTTGCGGAATGGTTGGTAAATAAATATCAGCGTTAAGTCAAAATTCATAAAAAAAGCGCCTTTCGGATAAAGTATTCCGAAAGGCGCTTTTTTTACTATATCAAGCAGATTATCCTATCCCAGATCAGGCCGGTATACATCGTCGCTGATATACCCGGTAGGCTGCGACGACTCCCTGGGCGCTTCCTCATTTTTCTCTTTGATCAACTCGCGGCGGTTTTTCCAGGAGTTGCCTTCCTGGAAAAAAGCGATGATCGCCCAGATGAGCAACGCAGTAGGCAACAACACGCTCAGCGCGAGGCCTTTCACCTCATAACGCATGTGCATGAATTCGTAGATAATAAAATAAGCCTTGTATAAAGACAGGACGGCAATGATAATCCCTACCAAATATAAAACCGCCTTGTATTCCTTTACTTCGTGCCAGCCCAGGTGGCCTTTGCCAAACAAAGAAATCACAACTTCCACAAGCGTAACAATAGCCAGCAGGCGCAGGCCGAAATATACGCGCTTTATACTTGCTTCATAGCTGAGGTGTTCCATCGCTATTTATTTTTTTCGAGTTGAGAGTCAATGAATTAAAGTAGATAAAATACCAGGAATACGAAAACCCACACCAGGTCCACAAAGTGCCAGTAAAGACCAATTTTCTCTACCATCTCGTACCCGTTTTTTCTGGCTACATACAACCCGCTGGCCGCATTCAGCATGATGATGAGCAAAAATACCACTCCGGAAAGAACGTGGAACCCGTGAAAGCCGGTAATAAAGAAAAACAGCGCGCCAAATGCCTTGGGGCCGAATTCCTGCTTGCCCATAGTGCCGTCTTCAAGCACATACCGACGCTGAATCCATTCTTCATGGCCTGTCTTCTCGTCGTGATGCTTGTGGATGAGATAAGAATCACCGTCTTTGAACGTTTCGCGTTTCTCGCCTTCTTTGTATGGCTCGCCGTGCTCATTGTCGATATATTCGCCATGCATGGTGTGCGTGCCAAATGGGTTGGTAGTCACGCTCATGTGCTCTGCGCCGATGAGGTTGGTCCATTCCCAGGCCTGGCAGCTCAAGAAGCCCAAACCGCCGAAAACGGTCAAAAGCATCCAGAAAACCACGCCGTTTTTATTTTCGCGATGCCCCTCCTGTACAGCCCGAACCATAGTCACCGAGCTGATGATCAGCAAAAATGACATGATGGTCACAAAGATCAGCGGAGCATGGTGAATGCCGAACGGCGCCGTAGAAAAGACGAAATCAGGCACTGGCCATGTCGGACTGCTAAAGCGCAATGCGCCATAGGCAATCAGAAAGCCTGCAAAGGTAAAGGCGTCTGACAATAGGAAATACCACATCATCAGTTTGCCATAACTCACTCTGAATGGTTCTTTACCACCCGACCAGGCATCTCCCTGGTTTTCGTGAACATCATGCTCCAAAGCGGTAGCTGTTGTAGCCATCAGTACGTATCGTTTAGATGTTGATCTAATGTATTTATGATTGCAACGTCATAAAGACGAACAAATATACCCAAAGGACATCAACAAAGTGCCAATAGGTCGCCGTTAGTTCCAGGCGCAATTTCCTGGTCGGCGTAGGCCCGGATGTCAACGTAAATGCATGTATCAAGGCCACCGCCAATACTGCTACTCCTCCTACCACGTGGGCAGCGTGAATCATCGAAATGAGGTACACAAAGTCGCTCGACGGATTCGTGCCCATGGGAAGCCCCAGCAACTCTTTCATTGCCAGCCATCCCTCGTATTGTGCCGCCACAAAAAACAGACCGAGCGCAAAGGTAGCAATTAGCAATCCTTTGTATAAAGACACGGCGCCTTTTTTGAAAGCCAAATACGACCCGTGCAAAGTGATACTGCTGGCCACTATCAACACCGTACTCAGCGTAAATACGCCGGGCAATGCAAATTCCAGCCAATTACCGGCAGCCTGGCGCACCAGAAAAGCGCTCGTAAAAGCGCCGAACATCATCGTAATGCTGGCACACGCCGCCCAAAGCCCAAACTTTTTTGGGTGGATTTTATTCCTGGTATGTGTTTGATTAGTCACTGTCGCTTGCATCCCTTTTACAACTTATCTATGAGCAGCACAATCAGCACCGTCGGAATATAAATAAACGAAAAAAACATCAGGCGCAATGCCGCCGGTCTGTCAAGCTGCCGGTAAAAGCGCCAGGCAAACCAGGCATAAGCCATTCCCACTGTCAATACTATTGCCGTTGCTACTACGCTGCTTCCGCCTACCCAATAGGGCAATACGCTGATGGGCAGCAAAAACAACGTATACAATAAAGCCTGTTTTCCAATAACCGGATGGGGCTGCACATCTGCGGCGGGAATGAGTTGATACCCCGCCTTTCTGTAATCGTCAAAACCCAGCCAGCCTATCGAAAAGAAATGCGGGAACTGCCACAAAAACTGCATGGTAAAAAGCGTCAACGCCAACAGGGTAATCTCTCCCTGCGCAGCCGCACAACCAATAAGCGTAGGCAAAGCGCCCGGCACCGCCCCCACCGCCACCGCTACCGGCGATATGCGCTTGAGAGGCGTGTATACAAAGGCGTAACTCATCATGGCAAAAGTGCCGAAGAATGCCGTCCATGGGTTGAATAAGGCCAGCAACGATATGCCGAACAAACTCATGAACCCGGCAGCAATGACAGCCTCAGATACGCTCATCCTGCCCGCCGCCAATGGACGATTGGCAGTGCGCTTCATCAACCTGTCATAGTCTTTCTCCAGTACCTGGTTGAGGGCATTCGCCGCACCGGTCACCAACAATCCGCCCAAGGCCAAAATGACCACCGACGCAAAATGAAAGGACGCCCCCGCAGCTATCAGGTATGCCATTACCGAAGAGAAAACAACGGTCATCGACAACCTGAATTTGATGAGCAGTTTGTAGTCCTCGACTTTTCGAAGCACAACCCCCACAACCCTGTATGAAGCAACTTTTACCCTTGACACATCCCTGTTTTCAATATTGAATGAATCCCTACCGCTCTCCCTATCTACCCTCAATGCCCACCGTCATGCTCCCCTTCCTTCAGAGGTTCAATCTGGGAAGTAAAATCTTTGCCGCCCTTGCCGTAGTCATAAGGCCAGCGCTGTACCGTCGGAATCTTGCCCGGCCAGTTGCCATGCTCGGCATGGATCGGCGTAGTCCACTCCAGCGTCGAAGCGCCCCAGGGGTTCTTGGTGGTCACTTTTTTGCCCTTCCAGATGCTGTAGAAGAAGTTGATCAACAACAACAACTGAGCAGCGAATACAATCATAGCTGCAATGGTGATGAATTTGTTCACCTCCGTAAAGTGGCGGAAGGTCTCAAAAACATCAAAGCTGTAATAACGGCGCGGTACGCCGGCCATACCCAGATAGTGCATCGGCCAGAAAATAGCATAGGCGCCTATCATGGTGAGCCAGAAATGGATTTTGCCCAGTGTTTCATTCATGAAGCGACCGAACATCTTGGGGAACCAGTGGTATACGCCCGCAAACATACCAAAGAAAGCCGCAACACCCATTACAATGTGGAAGTGCGCCACAACAAAATACGTGTCGTGCAACTGTATGTCAATGGCCGAGTTGCCCAGAAAGATACCCGTCAAACCGCCCGATATGAACATCGATACGAATCCAATGGCAAACAAGTTGGCCGCGTTGAAGCGGATGTTACCGCCGTACAACGTGGCTATCCAGTTGAATACTTTTACCGCCGAAGGCACCGCAATGATCAACGTAAAGATTACGAAGAAATTGGAAATGAAAGGGTTAACCCCCGACATAAACATGTGGTGCGCCCAAACGATAAACGACAGGAATCCAATGGCCAACATGGAGTATACCATGGCCTTGTAGCCAAAGATGGGCTTGCGCGAATGTACCGACAAAACTTCCGATACCAGACCCATCGCCGGCAAAATGATGATATATACTTCGGGGTGGCCCAGGAACCAGAACAAGTGCTGGTACAAAATCGGGCTACCGCCCACGTGGTCAAGCGCCTGCCCCCCGATGAAAATCTCACTCAGATAAAAACTCGTTCCCAGGCTGCGGTCAAACATGATGAGGAAAAAACCCGAAGCTAATACGGGGAACGACAACAAGCCGAGAATAGCCGTAATCAAAAATGCCCAGATGGTGAGCGGCATACGCCACAGGCTCATACCCTTCGTGCGAAGGTTGAGAACGGTAGTGATATAATTGATACCGCCAAGCAATACCGACACAACAAACAGCACCAAGCTCACCAGCCACAGCGTCATACCTGCCCCCGACCCCGAAGAGGCCTGAGGCAGAGCGCTCAGCGGCGGATAAGCCGTCCAGCCGCCTGAAAATGGCCCCGTACTCAGGAACAGCGACAGAAACATCACTACGCCGGCCAGGAAGAAGAACCAATAAGACAACATATTCAGAAACGGCGAGGCCATATCGCGCGCGCCAACCTGCAACGGAATGAGCAGGTTGCTGAACGTGCCGCTCAAACCGGCAGTTAATACGAAAAATACGATGATAGTACCGTGCATCGTCACCAGGGCATAGTAAAACTCTGGCGCCAGGGTGCCCACACCGGCATCGTTAATCGTGATCCACTTGCCCAAAATCGGCTTGAGCCACGCCAGGCTTTCTTCAGGAAAACCAAGCTGCAAGCTGATAATCAGAGACATAAATCGACCGATAAACGCCCAGATCTTACCTGTAATCTAAAACTGGCGCGCGATGATTTTGTGGTCCTGGCTGAAAATATAGGTCGTGATGAAGTTAGACTGATACTTGTCACCATGATGGTGCTCGTGGAAATGGTCGTCAAACCCTTGTTCCTGTATCAGACGATCCTCCTCCGTTTGTACCTGTTGGGTTGTTACGTTAGCCATCCGCTGAACTATTTTTTGTTTAAAACTTATTCTTGTTGTCTAATTACTGACCAATGATCCGAAACTCCGTACGGCGGTTGTTGGCGCGCCCAGCATCCGTGTCATTGGTGTCTACCGGCCTGGTTTGACCGTACCCCGCCGCAGTTAGCCTGCCTGCGCTGATGCCTTTGCCGGTCAAGTAGTCATATACGGCTTGGGCGCGCTGTTGCGACAAGGTCTGGTTGCTGTCGGCATCACCGGTATTGTCAGTGTGTCCGCCTATTTCAATAGACATGCCGGGGTATTTGTTCATGGCTTCCGCCAAATTATCCAATTCATAACGCGATAATGCCGTCAATTTGGCAGAACCGGTTTCAAAGTTCACGTAGTTGAACTTGAGGGTCTTGTCTGTCGCAGTGGTGGACTTCAGCGCCTTGTCAACTGCGTCATTGAATTCTTGCTTGCGTTGCTTGACCTCAAAATCAAAGAGCATGTCTTTGTTGGGATCGTCTTCGGTACCCCGGATGGTTGAAAGGTAGTACGACTGCTGCTGGGCCAGCCAGGCCTTGTATTCGCTTTCTTCAACGATACGCACTACGCGTCGCATACTAAAGTGCCCCGATCCGCACAATTCGGCGCAAGCCAGCTCGTAGTTGAAAGTTTCCCAAAGCTGCTTGGTGGGATCGTTGGGGTCTGGTACCTGATATTCTTTGTAATCGCGCAGTTTCTGGCGGTATTCATCAGTAGTCATTTCCGGTGTGAACACAAAGTAAGTCGGCATACCCGGTACAGCATCCATTTTCACGCGGAAGTGCGGCAGATAGAAGTTGTGCAATACGTCACGGGCCGTGATACGCACCCGTACTTTTTTGCCTTTCGGCAAAACAATTTCACCGGGGTGGAGGTCGTCAACGTTTTTGGCGTCGGTCCAGTCCTGGCCCACAGGGTTGCTGCCACTGATCAATTTGTAGTCGCGCGCGCCAAGCTGTCCGTCAGGACCAGGATAACGCAGATGCCAGGCAAACTGATAACCCGTAGCTTCTATTTCAATGTGATCTTCGCCCGGATCTACATCAGCCATTACCTCATTCCAGGCATCCAGACCGCCGATCACCAGAAAGGTCATCACTATGGCAGGAATACCGGTCCATACCATCTCCAGCTTGTTATCGTGCGGAATATAGGAAGCCACGCGACCACGCTGTGAACGGTATTTCCAGGCGAAGTAGAACAACAGGATCTGTGTGATAAAAAATACAATGCCTGTGAAGAACAGGGTGACAGCGAACATGTAGTCGAGCGCACCTCCATGCTTGGAAGCCGCATCGTGCGGGCCGAATCCGAGCATGTAGTTTTTGTAATACAGCGCCGACCAGACACAAAAGACCAGAAATAATACCATGAAAATCATCAGGTACATCCCCTGGCGATTGTTGGTCTGCTCTTGTACCTCTTCTTCGCCCCTGATCTTGGCAGACAGCTCGTTGACCTTGCCGATCTGCACAACGATGATGGCGATTAATGCCACACAAAGTAAAGCGAGTAATGCCGTACTCATTAGTTATTATTTATAAACAATGTTTCAAAAGTCAAATTTACACATTCATAACAGCAACTGGACGATATTGCTCAATTCCTTCGAATTGTTTAGATTTTGTCTAAACAAGACTAAGTGTGGTGATGCAAGCTTTCCTCCAGGTAAGGGTCGTTTTTGGGAACCAACGCAGCCTTCGACAAGCGGTTTAATACAAAGTAAAGGAAACCGCCGAGGAAACCAAGCATGGTGCCGATTTCAAGCAGGCCGGGTATCAAGAACCCGATGGGGGCCCCGTGGTGGCCGTGATGCCCGCCCTCTTCAGCAGCATGTGAAAGCGCCTCGTGAGCCGTGTGCAATACGCCCGGTTTGATCATCTGGAAAAAGTCGAACCAGTGGCCGAACAAAACAATAATAGATACAAAAACGAGCGTACCGTATTTGCGCTTGGTGTCGTTGCGCATCAAGATAAGGAACGGCAAAACAAAATTCAGGATAAGGTTGCCGTAAAACAAAACAGGGTATTCTTCAATCCTGGTACGGAAATACACCGTTTCTTCACCCACGTTGGCATACCAGATCAACATGTATTGCGAGAACCAGAGGTAAGTCCAAAATACACTGAAGGCAAACAGGTATTTGCCCAGGTCGTGCAGGTGTTCTACCGTCACTTCTTCCAGATAACCCTTGGATTTCAGATAAACAATCGTGAGAATAATAAGTGCCAGGGCCGACACAAACCAGCTTACGGTAGTATACCAGGCAAACAGCGTGCTGTACCAGTGTGCGTCTACCGACATCACCCACTGCCAAACGATAGCAGCGCTGGTAAACCCGCCTATGGGCAGGAATGCAGCCGACCAGATGCGCATGCGCTTGTGGTGGCTGAAATCAGCCGTGCCCGACATATCTTCTTCGATCGAGAGGCTGCGCAATTTGTTGGCAAAGAAAATCCAGATGCCGACAATGATCAGGGTGCCGAACGTATACCAGCCTTTGTTGAGAAAGCTGGATTTGCCCTGCAGGATGGGATCGGAGGCTACCGCTTTGTCGTCAGCCCAGTGATAGAGGTGGTGAAAGCCACCCCACATACCTGCAATAACTACCAGCATCAGGATCAAGCCGGGTACCAGAAAGAGCGAGTAAGCCTCGAAAACTCTTTTGACTACGGTATACCAGCCCGCCCAGGCCGTGGTAAAAGCGGTCATCACAAACAGCGATACAAAGCCGATGCCGGTGAAAAACACGGCGTTGTGAAGGTAGTTAGACCAAAACCGCGTATGCAGCGCGTCATCTTGGAAGAAAGTGAGTACAAGGCACAACAGCCCTACGCCCATCATCCCCAGGAGCACTGTTTTTAATTTGCCGTCAATCTGATATTGGTTCATTGCCTATATAGCGTTAAAAGGTCTTCAAAAAGAGTAATTACTAATGGCCGCCGCCATCGCCGTGTTGTTGCTGCCCGTGGCTATCGGTCGTTCCGCTTTCGGCCGGTTGCGCAGCATTGTCGGTAGCAGGTTTTGCTTCTGCAAGCTGTACCAGACTGCCGGGCACGCCGTATTGAGGGTTGAAGGTATTGGTCTTTTCGTTGTAAACCAGGTTTTTGCTGGTAGCCTGCAACGAGCGGATATAATGAATAACCTGCCACCGTTCTTCGAATGACAATTTATCGCTGTACCCACCCATTACGTTTCTGCCGTACATGATGGCATGGTAATAGCGCCCATTGGAAGAATTCACAAATGCGGAATCGAGGAAATTGGCAGGTTGTGCAGGATATTTGGCGTTTTTGTTTTCATCGCTGACCAGGTAGCCCAGGCCGTCGCCTTTGGCGCCGTGACAAATACCGCACTGGATATCATATAAGGCTTTGCCGCGAGCCAAACCTGCGTCGGTGATCGGGAAAGGATTGCCGATGATCTCCGCCGTTGCGCGAAGGCGTTCTTCTTCGGTGTCGGCGTAGTAATATGGTACGCTGCCATTAAGCGGCGTAGAAATGGCGTTTATGGCATTCTTGCCGTGCAGGTGATCCATCATGGCTTTCTGTGCCGCGGGGCCGGTAGCATAGAATATACCGGTATAACCGCGGGGCATCGTACCGTACACGGGCAGGAAAGGATTGGAAAGATCCTTGCGCTTGAACGTGCTGGCGCTATCCCAGGTATTGTAGTGATAATAAGTATAGACGTTGCTTTCGTAAGCTATCGAGTGCGCCATATCGGGCATGTACTCGCTGCCTGCGAAATCGCCGCCGGCAGGCGAACAAGCGTTGAGCAGCACGACGGCTACAATGGCTACCAATAAATGCTTGAGTGCTTTCATCATATAAAGATTGAAATCGCCTTCGATAAAATTAAATGGTTTTGGCGTTGACTTCCCCTGCGCCCGTCGAAGTCAGGAAGGATTTCAACTTGTTGATATCTTCCTCGCTGGCGCCGTTGGTTTGAAAAGCCAGGCAAAACTTGTCATCTGTAATACGATCGTCAAGCGTAGGGTTAGTAACGCCCGGCGCCATACCGCATATAGTGTAAAAAGTGACGACCATACCGATAGACGCAAACAATACCGTCAATTCAAACGTGATAGGAATAAACGCAGGAATTGACCAGTAGGGCTTACCGCCGAAAATGATCGGCCAGTCGCGGGTGAAAACCCAGGTCATGAACAAAAATGCCGTCAAGGTACCGATAGCGCCAAAGATGAAACCAGCCTGGTGCAAACGGCTTTCCGATAAGCCCATTGCCTCGTCGAGGCCGTGTACCGGAAACGGCGTATATACATCCATGATGTCCAGATGGTCGGCTTTGGCCTTTTTCACTGCCTGCAGCAGCACCTGCTCGTCGTCGTAAAGACCGTAAAGAACCTCTTTGCTTTGATTAGCCATTGTATGATGGATATTAGCAGATTCAAACATTAATGATGGTGTACGCTTGCGCCTTCAGCATGATGCGCTTTGTGCGCATTGGGGCCCGTATATTGGTCGCCTGCAACTTTCAGGATTTGCTTCACTTCCGCAACCGCTACTACAGGCGCCAGGCGCGTGAAGATCAGGTACAGGGTGAAGAATAAACCAATAGTGCCGACAAATAAACTGATCTCTACCCAGCTCGGCACATAGTAGCTCCAGCTGGAGGGCAGGTAGTCGCGCGCCAGGGTTGTAGCGATAATCACGAAACGTTCAAACCACATGCCGATGTTTACGAAGATGGACATCACAAAGGTCCAGAATACGCTGCGGCGAATGTTTTTGAACCAGAAAATTTGCGGCGACAAGAGGTTGCAAGACATCATGCCCACATACGACCACCAGTAGGGGCCCATTACGCGGTTGTAGAAAGCAAATTGCTCGTAGATGTATCCCGAATACCAGGCTACGAACAACTCCGTGAGATAAGCTACGCCTACAATCGTACCGGTGAGCAAAATCACCTTGTTCATGCTCTCGATATGCTCAAGCGTCACGTATTGTTCCAGGTTGAGCACTTTGCGGGTCATAACCATGAGTGTTTGCACCATGGCAAAACCCGAGAAAATAGCGCCCGCAACGAAGTAGGGCGGGAATATCGTGGTATGCCAGCCGGGAATCACCGAGGTGGCAAAGTCGAAAGATACGATGGTGTGAACTGAAAGTACCAGCGGAGTAGACAAACCGGCGAGTACCAGCGAAAGACTTTCGAAGCGCTGCCAGTGCTTGGCGGCGCCGGTCCAGCCAAAAGAAAGCGTATTGTATAACTTCTTGCGGAAGCCCTTGGCGCGGTCGCGAACAGTGGCCAGGTCAGGCACCAAACCGGTATACCAGAACAGCAACGACACCGTGAAATAAGTGGAGATCGCGAATACGTCCCACAACAGCGGCGAGTTGAAGTTCACCCACAAAGGACCGCGGGTATTGGGATAAGGGAAGATAAAGAACCCCAGCCAAAGGCGTCCCATGTGGATAAGCGGGAACTGGCCGGCGCACATAACGGCGAAAATCGTCATGGCTTCCGCCGCACGGTTAACCCCTGTACGCCAGCGCTGGCGGAACAGCAAGAGGATGGCCGAGATCAGCGTACCGGCGTGGCCGATACCGATCCACCAAACGAAGTTGGTGATGTCCCAACCCCAACCAATGGTTCTGTTGAGGTTCCAGGAGCCGATACCCACCCAGATGGTCCATGTCAAGGCAAACACATACAACGCCAGGCCTGAACTAGCCACGATAAAGGCGATCATCCAGGCCATACTGGGCGTGCGCTCGGTAGGCGAACAAATGTCTTCCGTGATCTGGTGGTAGGTTTTCCCACCTTCAATTAGTGGTTCCCTGATCGGAGAAACTGCTGCACTCATATTTCGTCATTTATAAATCGGCGCCCGGGGGCATCCTTAAAGTCTGAATATTGATTTAGGCTTCGAAAGCTTCGTCGCGGTTTACTACGCGCGCTGCATACGTCACGGAAGAACGAACGTTGATTTCTTCGAGTACGACGTAGTTGAGCGGGTTTTTCATGCGCTTTGATACTTCGCTTTCCTTGTTGTTGCCATCGCCAAAGACAATTGCGCCGGTGGGGCAAGCCGTTTGGCAGGCCGTTTTCACGTCGCTGTCGAGTAATGCGCGGCCTTCGCGTTTGGCAGTGAGTTTGCCCTCCTGGATGCGCTGTACGCAGAAGCTGCACTTCTCGATCACGCCGCGCGAGCGGACCGTCACGTCGGGGTTCATGACCATACGCGTGAGGTTGTCGGCATAGAACGGAAGGCCGTCGCTGGTGTACATGTGCTCGTCGTCCTTGTAGTTCTCATTGATAGAGAAAAGGTCGGCAGTCGTATAATCAAGCCAGTTGAAGCGACGCACTTTGTATGGGCAGTTATTGGCGCAGTAGCGCGTACCGATACAGCGGTTGTAGGTCATCTGGTTGAGACCTTCCGAGCTGTGGTTGGTAGCGGCTACGGGGCACACGTTTTCGCAGGGCGCGTTGTCGCAGTGCTGGCACATCATGGGCTGGTACACTACATTGGGATTTTCGTAATCGCCAAAGAAGTAGCGGTCGATGCGCAACCAGCTCATTTCGTGGTGGAGGTGTACCTCTTTTTTGCCGACCATGGGCACGTTGTTTTCCGCTACGCAGGCTACCTGACAAGCGCCGCAGCCGATGCAGGCGTTGAGGTCTACGTGCATATTCCAGTGGTGCCCCTGGCTGTATATTTCTTTCTTGTACTGGTCGTAAGGATAGATTGTTTGCTGGTTGAGGGCTTCGGCTTCCGCGCGCTTTTCTTCGATGTGGTGTGCGAGTTCTTCGATATCTTTGAGGTTGCCCTGATAGATGATCGAACGCTTTGTGAGGCCGCCCTGCATACCGGCGCCGAGCGTCATGACGGTTTTCTCGTCAACATTCAACGGTTGGCCGGTATCGGCATCGGCGATTACCTTGCCGTTTTCATCGCGGGCGGTAACCCCCATGGTGTGGTGGTACTGCACGCAGGCAAAGTGTTCGTCGCGACCGATTTTGTCGAGCAATTTGGCGTCTTCGGCGTAATACTGCGTATTGCCGTCTTTGTCGATGCTCAGCCAGGGGTACACATCGGCGCCCACTTTGGTTTGAGCCAGCGCATTACCCATCCGGCCCAGCACGTTGCGGCCATAGCCCAAGGCCAGGGAGACAGTGCCCTGCATTTGTCCGAATTGGCGAACAACGGTCAGCTCCTGCTTTTTACCGCCTACTTCCAACTCAACTTTGTCGGCTTTGCCGTATATTTCCTCACTGTTGAGGTTATTAAGTGCTGTAAATTCATTGCCGCCCTCCCATTTAACAGGGATGGCCAGGTGATTGCCCCACACACAGCGGTTGACGGGGTCGGGCATTTCCTGAAGCCAGGGGTTGGCGGCATACTGGCCGCCGCCCATATTGACGGTTTCGAAGAAAGATATTTCGAGTGCTGACTGGCCGGGTTTGCGTACTTTGGCGGCGGCAGCGCTGACATCGCCGGAGAAGGCGGTTTGAATAGTCACCTGCGGCGCTTCAAAAACGCCATCGTGCAACGCACTATCCCAGAACGCCTGGAATGTAGCGAAGTTGCTCTGCTGGCGGAACATGGTCTGTTCCCAGTGCGCTTTCACATATTCCAAATAGGGTTGTTCAGCGGTGGTGTTGAGCGTTTCGCTGGCAGCCCAGCGCAGCAGGCTTTCTTCGGCCTGGCGGGTGCCTTCTCGGCCCAGGGCGGCGAAAACAGGCGTGATAGTGGGTTGCTGGAGGCTATAGTGCCCACGCTTGGGTTCCACATCGCCCCAGCTTTCGAGGTAGTGGTTTGTGGGCGTAGCGTAATCGCAGAGCACGGTAGTTTCGTTGGGAACGCCTGCAAACGACACTTTGAGCCCAACATTGGACATACCCTTTGCAAAATTAGCGGCGTCGGGAAGGTCGAATGCGGGGTTGGCGCCGTCCATGATAAACAACGCGTCGACCTGCTTGGCATTCATCTCGCGCACCAGCTTGCGAACCTGTTGGTCGCGGCCCTGACGTTGCAGAGATGCGGCGCTGAATTCGAGGGTTGCGCCGTAGTTGCCAAGGGCGTCGTTGATGGCGTTTACCAGAATTTGTTCGCCTGTATTATTAGAGCCGGATACCACGAGCGATGCGCCGCGGTGCGCCAGCAATTCTTTGGCAGCTGCTTTGATTTTTTCAGCTTCTTTGCCGCTAAGTTGAGGGCCGCTTACAGTGGGGCGGCCTGTAGCCGAAGCTACGGCATTATACAAAGTAACAATAGCGGCGCCCTGAGCGGATGGCTTTACCAGAATACGGTGGTCGGCATTTGAACCTGTAAGGCTCATGTGGCTTTCCACTTGAATGTGGCGCGACTTTTCCGCTTTTTTGATATCAGTGATCTTGCGGCGCTGAGCGTACTGCGCGGCATATTCTATCGGAGAAATCCAGGTTCCCAGGAAGTCGGCGTCGAAGCTTACAATAACGCGAGCCAGGTCGAAGCGATAGTTGGGAACCACCGGCTGGCCGAAGCAGGTTTCGTTGGCTTCCAACAATGCCGATGCCGAAACGGGATCGTACATCACCAATTCCGTGTTGGGGAATTTGGCCTTGAAATCCTCGATCGCTTTTTTAGCGGTCGGGCTCATTATCGTATTCGCCAGGATGCGGATGCGCGATTCCGGTTTGAGTTTGCCCGCAATTTCTCTATCGATTTCCGCCCAGCTGGGGCCGGCGGCGCGTTTTTTTGCAGGAATCTGCACTTTGCCATTGGCAATGCGATACGGGCCGTCGAGGCGACCGGTATCATAAAGGCTCAGCACGCTTGCTTGCGTACGGGCGCTGGTACCGCCCATCGTAACCTTTGAAAGGCTGTTGCCTTCCACTTTGATGGGCCGGCCTTCGCGGGTTTTCACCAACACGGCGCAATAATCGCCTCCCTGAACGAACGAAGAAGCGTAATAGGTAGCTATGCCCGGAACGATCGTATCGGGTTTGACCACATAGGGTATGGCCTTTTTAACCGGAATATCGCAGCTGGCAGCCACCGTAACGGCGCCAAGCGAAAAGCCCAGGTATTTGAGGAAATCGCGACGGCTCGTTTCGGCAGACAGCGCTTCTTCTGCGATTTCGGCCAATGGAAGTTGCTTGAATTCTTCTTGAGCGGCTTGTTGTAACGCGGGGTCGTTTGTAAGGTGTTCTACCCCGATCCAAACTGCTTGATTCTGCTCTTTCATCTTGATGATTTATGCAGTGTGCTGATGATAGCTTTCTGATTAATAGTGACATTTCTGGCACTCGAGGCCGCCGATTTCTTCAACGGTTACTTTGGTGCGCTTGCCTGCAGCCATTTCTTCATGGTAGCGGGCGTAATACGACTTATAGTAATCGTTATCGGCGAATTTGACCTCGGTTTGGCGGTGGCAGTTGACGCACCAGCCCATTGACAGCGGAGCATATTGCTGCACCACTTCCATTTCTTCCACTTTGCCGTGGCAGGTTTGACATTCTACCTTGCCTACCGATACGTGCTGGGCGTGGTTGAAATAAGCATGGTCGGGCAGATTGTGGATGCGCACCCATTCGATGGGACCCTGAATCTTGCGGTCGCCGTTTTCAGGATTTTTCAGCGCCTTCACGATGCCGTCCCACTGGTCTTGCACCATTTGCTCGCCGGCTGCGTCCAGAGAACCCTTTTCTTTGACATAAGTATCGGTAATCCACTGCTTGTACAGCTTTTCGATATCCGACTCGGCCATTTGGTCGTAGTTTGGAATATACTTGTCAGCTGTCGGATCGTAGCCGATAGAGGCAAAGATTTTCGTCAATTCGGCCGTTCCGTATTGCGAGCCCACTTTCACTGCACGGTGGCAGTTCATACAGGTATTGGCAGCTGGGATCACCGACTGCTTGCTGCGGCGGGCGCCGTCGTGGCAATATTGGCAGTCGATTTTCTGCAGGCCGGCGTGGGTGACGTGCGAGAACTTGATAGGTTGTTCGGGTTGATATCCCTGTTGGCGGCCCAATTTAATGGCATTATTAACCGTGGTATATCCGCCCAGAACTACCAGGGCAAAGATTACAAAAGCAATGACGCCTTTGCTGGTAAGGGTTTCTACCAGGGTACGGCGGTGAGCCGGAGCATTGCCCTCTTTCACCTGAATCATGTAGTTCAGGTTTGACAACACGCGGGCCAATACCAGCGCCAATAAGGCCAGAATACCAAACAACGCCAGGTACAGTAGCCGGTTGTTGGGTTTGGCCGGCGGAGCTACCGGCTGCCCTGCCGGGCCTCCAGCCGCTTCAGCGCCGGGGCAGTTGCCCTCGTAGGTACATTTGATGTACGCCAGAATATTGGCTATTTCCTCGTCGGTAAGGTTGGTGAAGCTGGTCATCGCCGTGGGCTTCCACTTGTTCCACAACTCCGTGGCGCGCGGGTGACCGGCGTTGATCATGGCGCTGGAATTGCGTATCCAGCTGTAAAGGTCCTCTTTGGGATAGGCGGCCCAGCGCTCCTCGGTGCCTCCCAGGGCAGGGCCCGTGAGGTCGTTTTTCATGTCCTTGTTGTGACATGCGGCGCAGTTGTTGCGGAATAGCGTTTTGCCTGCGTTAATGGCCGCTTCATCCTGGGCTACTACCGGCAATGCAAGCACTATGGCGAGCAGCAGTAGCATTATCCGATTCATCAATCCTCTATGGATCATCGATACCTTAGTTTTGTTGGAATACCGGCAAGTCATGCGGTTGTAAAATTTTCAGCGCAAAGATAAAATTCACTTTAACTTTTTAACAACATTTACTCAAAAGGGATAATTATTTAGACAGCGTCTAAATAAATTCATTAATCCACAGCGTATTTCATACATACGACAACAACATCCCTGCTTCCCAGTAGCTTGTCATCTCCTATACCGCCACATCAGCCTTGATGGCGGGATAAGGATCGTAGCCCTCCAATTCAAAATCGCTGTATTGAAAAGCAAAAATGTTATTTACCGCCGGGTTGATGCGCATATTCGGCAGTGGGCGCGGCTCGCGGCCAAGTTGCAAGTTGGCCTGATCGATATGGTTGACGTAAAGGTGGACATCACCGAAGGTGTGCACGAAATCGCCGGGTTGCAAACCGCACACCTGCGCGACCATGAGGGTGAGCAGCGCATACGATGCAATATTAAAAGGCACCCCGAGGAATACGTCGGCAGAGCGCTGGTAGAGTTGGCACGAGAGCCTGCCCTCTACCACATAAAACTGAAACATGGTGTGGCAGGGCGGCAATCCCGACTTGGCCATAACGGGAATATCTTTGGGGTTCCAGGCCGATACGATGAGGCGGCGCGAATCGGGATTTCGCCTTATATCTTTGATGAGCCCGCTTATTTGATCGACGCCGTCAAAATTGCGCCATTGATAGCCATAGACAGGCCCGAGTTCGCCCCACGCGGCGGCGAAGTCGGCATCGTCAACTACCCGCTGTACAAACCACCTCATTTTTTCGCGCCACTTGTCGGTGTATTTGGGAAATTCTCCTTCCAGGCCGTTGTCGCGCAGCCAGTGCTGGAAGGGCCAGTCGTTCCAGATGTTTACGCCGTTTTGTACCAGGTACCGGATGTTGGTGTCTCCACGCAAAAACCAAAGCAACTCGTGTATGATTGATTTGAGGTGTACCTTTTTAGTGGTTATCAAGGGGAATCCCTCCTGAAGGTTGAAGCGCATTTGATAACCAAATACGGAAATAGTGCCGGTGCCGGTGCGGTCGCTTTTTTTGACGCCGGTATCCATTATATGGCGGAGAAGGTCGTGGTATTGCTTCATGTTCTCTGTTGTAGGTTGCAGGTTGTCGGTTCGTTTATAAGTTTAAGCGTTTATAGGTTTATGAATAAGCGTGTACCATAAATCAGTAAACCTGAAAACCCATCTGCACAACTTGTCCCAAACAAAGTTCGGGGTCAGCATCCCGACCTCCTTTCAGTCGGTACGGGACTCACTTCGTTCGAATCAACAAATCAGCATCCCCTCTCCGTTCCATCCACTTCCATGATCAAATCGGGGCCGAACAGGCCGGCGGGCGTATGGAAGCCCGGTTTAACATCGCCTTGCAGCACGCGTTGCGCGATCATCAGGCTGGTGATGGCTGTGAGGGTATATCCTTCGTGCGTAACCAGGAAAGCCTGTCGGGACTCGCCTTTGTCATTTGACACACGGCCCCAGACGAGGCTTTTACTGTTGGCTCTGCGACGGGCGGAAGGGCCGGGTTTATTGCCGTTTATTCGTTTTTTTAATAAATTTTTCACCCAACCAAAATTAAAGACCCAGGCAAAATAGGGCATCAACTTCACCCAGGCGTACATTTTGCGGGAAAAGCCCATATAGGTTTCGATATTGGGAATACCCGTAGTGTGGTAGGCCGTGCTGATATCGCCCCAGGGAATGCTGATGGCGAAAAACGATTTCGAGGGGTGGGGCACGGTAATTGATTTATGGCCGTAGTGAACCGGTTGCAATTGCCCGTTAACGCGCACGGCCCCTCCCCTGCCCAAACCTTCTACCATGGTATTGGCCGTGCCCCGCGAGACGCCGCCGCCCAGTCCTGCAAATGCCAGTTGCAAGTGAGTGGCGCCGGGCAATAGTTGCTTCAGGAACAGCGCCAGGCAATCGGTAGGCACGACGTCGAAGCCGGTACCGGGCATCATCAGGATACCTGCGGCTTTGGCGCGTTCATCCCAGCGGGCCGCCCGCTCGAACACCTGGATTTCACCGGTGATGTCGAGGTAGTGAACGCCTGCCAACAGACAGGCTTCCATCATGGGCTTGGCAGTATACATAAACGGTCCGGCAGAATGTAATACAACCTTCACATCGTGAATCTGCCGGGCAATGGCCTCGGGAGTATCAAGGCTGAAGACGCGGTATTCCCAGCCGTATTGCTGCGCCAGTTCCCTGATTTCTTCGCCGTTGCGCCCTGCAAGTATGGGTTTCATACCCAGTATTGCCGCGCGTTCGCAGATTAACCGGCCTGTGTAGCCGTTGGCGCCGTATATTAATAGGGGAGTATTCATTTCCGTCTGTTATTTAGGTTGTAGGTTCCACAAACATACAACCTACAACCTACAACATCAAACATCAAACACCAACAAATTGCATCCTCTCAAATCGCTGTTATCGAGGCGGCCCAGGATTTCAAAGGCGCCGTCGGGGTATGCCTTGCCCAGGTCGTCAGTGGCGATAAAGCTGATGGTATCGATGTTGGCCAGGTCTACGATGTTGATGGCGCCGGTTTTGCCGAAGGCTTGCTCCGACAGCGGGTCGGTGATATCGCGGGTGCTGACGCGCATGGTAAAGCCGGGGTAAAACAGGCCATCGCCCTGCGAATAGGCCTGCGACAGCAGCTCGGTCATACCGTATTCGGCGTGGATCGCATCTACTTGAAACGCCTTTTTTAAAATATCGTGCAATTCATCGCGGGTGAGTTCCCTGCGGCGGCCCTTCATCCCGCCCGTTTCCATGATGATCGCGCCGCTGAGGTCGGCGGGGCGGCTTTCGGCCAGTTCCCAGAGCGCAAAGCTTACGCCTAGCAGCAACACCGGTATCTGCTTATGCCTGCATTGCCGGATGCGCTCCATCATGTCGTCGCTATTGTGCAAAAAAAAGCCGCTCTGCGGGAAGTTCGACTGCCGGATGAAATCATCGGCCATAAAGACCAGGGAAGAACCGGAGCGCTCCAGATAAGAAGGCAACAGCGCAAAAATCGCGTAGCGATGCAGGGGGCCGTAGCTGCGCTCAAAACCCTCGCGGGCCACCCGGCGGTACCAGTCGGCGTCGCGAAGGAGGTGGCGGCTGGTAGTAGCCGCAGTAGTGCCGCTGCTGGTAAACTCCAGCACGGGCGACCATTGGCCGGTTTGGATGTTGTGAGTTTTAAAAAAGCGAATGGGCAAAAACGGCACATCGGCCAGGGTATGCACGGCCCCGGGATTGACACCCAATAAATTTATAAAGCGTTGATAAAGGGGATTATACGCCGCCTGATACCGGAAAACTTCCAGTGCCGCCGATTCAAATGTATCGGGGGTTACAATTTTTATTTTTTCTATCAACCCTTCGCGCTGCGTCACCGTTTTAATAAAAGTTTTATTTTGACGTTAAATATAAAAAAGCTGCCAATGAAGGCTCTAAAATACGTTTTTTGCACTACACTGCTTGCCCTATCGATCGGCGCCTGTATTCAGCCGCCCGATTACGCCGACGAGCCGGTTCTCAATTTCATCAGCGTTAACAAAACCGAGATAGCTCAGGGCAACGGCAATTCTCCTGCCGATACGCTGGCCGTGGTTTTTGGTTTCACCGACGGCGACGGCGACCTGGGCAGCCCCGGCGATTCAGTTGACGTGTACCTGAAGGACAGCCGCGACGGCTTTGTCAACACCTATAAATTGCCGGTGATTCCCGAAGAGGGGGTTGGCAACGGTATTTCGGGCGAAATTACGATCAAAATCCCCAATGTGCCGTTTAATATTTGCTGCACTTACCCCGATAACTCCGATGCCTGCCTGCCCAATCCCAATTTCCCTACCGATACGTTTTCTTATAGTATCAATATCCGCGACCGGGCCGGGCGCCTGAGCAATACGATACAAACTTCGACCGTGACGATACTTTGTAATTGACAAGGCTTCATTAAAAAAATAACAGGCTACGTTCTCGTACCCGTGTTTGCGGTTAGGCTTTCTATTTCTGTCGTCAGGCTTTTGGGATACTCCTCCTATTTTGTTGTCTTTCCACCCATTGCAGTAAACACACTATCAACCGGCTCCCAAAGTTCTATTTTGTTTCCTTCTGCGTCCATTATGTGCACAAACTTTCCATAATCATAGGTTTCGATACTGTCAAGAATGGTCACCCCGTTGTTTTTGAGTTTGTCTACAAGTCCTTCAATATTTTGAACACGATAGTTTATCATAAATTCCTTTTTCGAAGGAGAAAAATATTCACTTCCCTGCTTAAACGGGCTCCATTGCAGGTAATTTATTTCGTCCGGTCTGTTTGCATTTCTAAATTCAAAACTCGAACCCCATTGGTTAACTTCAAGTCCCAAATTTTCTGAATACCATTCTTTTATCTTTTCAGGGTTTTCAGAGAAAAAGAAAACCCCTCCAATTCCTGTCACTTTCGGTGTTGTGTCTTGTTGCGAAAGTGATTCGTCAGATTGTTTTTTTTGTTCTGCCATATTTTTGTGTTTGTTACTTATCAAGTCGCAACTTGATAGTGTTGCAAAAATGGAAATCGTAATTATTATTTTTTTATCTATTTAGGTTGACCGTGTTATTCGCGAATTGCGAACCCACACCCCTAAAGGGGATCCTGTCTTCCTGTAATGCACTAAATTCCGGATACAACTACCCGTAAATATCAGCCTTGAGTCTAACTTCTTTGCTTTCGCGTTAATTGATACCTGCTAAGAGCATGTTTGGATTTTCGTGATTGAGCGAAAGCGAGCAAATTTTATTTTAG
>DAINSQ010000063.1:0-2167 GCA_036741235.1 Saprospiraceae bacterium
TGACAAGGTGACAAGGTGACAGGGTGACAGGGTGACAGGGTGACAAGTCTTCCGTATATTCACCAAAACAAAACCGACAATCAAACATCTTACATCAAGCATCATACCCTGTCGCCTTGCTATTAAAAAACGACAAACTTTCAGCGATCAATTCAGCGGGAACAGCCTGGTTGATGGCCGCATGGCCCAGCGGATTAATAAGGCTAAACAGCCAGTTATCGCCCTCGTTTTTTTTATCCTGGCCTATTAATTCGAGGTAATCGGCAAAGTGGCGCTTGTCGAGGGGTTTGGGTTTAAAAATGCGAACAATAAAATCAGTGATATCGCGGAGTTGTTCCCCGGATAGCCCCAGCAATCGGTGCGACAGCCAGGTTTCGCAGATCATACCAATGGCAACAGCCTCGCCGTGCAGCAGGGGCTCGAGCGATTGCAACCCCAGGCCTTCAACGGCGTGGCCGATGGTATGTCCGAAATTGAGGGATTTGCGGATGCCCCTTTCATGGGGGTCGGCAGCTACTATTTGTTGTTTAATGCGCAGGGAAGGCTCCAACAACCCGTTCCAGTCGACGTCGTCAAGTTTTTTGATATTGCGAAGTTTCGACCATTGACCGGCATCGGCGATAAGGCTGTGTTTGATCACCTCGGCAAAACCGCTGCGCAACTCGCGGGGCGGCAGGCTTTGCAGGAAGGCCGGTTCGATATATACGCCGGCGGGATCGCAAAAGAGGCCTATCCCGTTTTTCAGCGCGCCGAAATCGACGCCCAGCTTGCCGCCGATAGAAGCGTCGACCTGAGAGAGCAGGGTAGTGGGGACCTGAACAAAATCTACTCCGCGTTTGAACGTAGCGGCGCAAAAGCCGCCCATGTCGCCGATAACCCCGCCGCCGAGGTTGATAACCAGCGCCGGCATCTAGATTTTGTTGCCATATGGGATTGTAGGTGTCGATATGTTTAAACGACTCGCCGGGGGGGATAGAGATAATCGCCAGTTCTCGCCGCTCCAATCGCTGGCGCAACAGGGGCAGACAATGCCGCCTGGTATTGCCGTCGACAATGACTATAAGCTTGCTGTAAGCTTTTGATGCGATAAGGGCATTCAGCGGCGCCCAGCAATCGCCTGCGTGTACCTGGTAGGTTCCAATTTCTATAATTGGCATATTGCAAAAAGGTATGGCGCGAAGATACTACATTGGTATTATCTTTGCTCAGACAAGCAAAAAACGTTATGGCTATAATCGCACTGGAAGACGTCCATTTTTATGCTCCGCATGGCTTTTACGAAGAAGAACAAGCGCTGGGCAACGATTTTATCCTCGATGTATTTGTCGATGTGCGCATCGACGCTGCCGCCGAGGAGGACGATCTGTTCCAAACGGTAAACTATGAAACGCTGTACCTGCTCTGCCAGGCCGAAATGCGCAAACCCGCGCAATTAATAGAAAATGTGGCCCAGCGTATTGTCGAACGCATTGAAGATCACTTTGAACAGGTGCGAGGCGTGAAAGTCAAACTCCGCAAACTCCATCCTCCGCTGGGCGGCCGTGTGGGTAGCGCTTCTATCGAAATCGCAACCGGCGTGTTCGATCTGCCCAGCCTGAAAACCCTGATGATACTGCGAAAACTGTCGAATAATTTGAAGGAGTTGAAGGAGTAGTCCACTGTGCGACTGTTTTAATTTTTAATATTGAATGTTTGATGTTTAATTGATTCATAATCATATATTAATCGTGTCGTAACAACCTACAACCTGCAACCTACAACCTACAACCTACAACCTACAACCTACAACCTACAACCTACCTAATACTGGGTATCTCCTACCTAATCGCTGTAATTTTCATTTCCCCTACATTTTGGTATTGGGCAATTGGCGCCGGAGCTATAGCTTTGTCTTTTGTTTAGAATTAATCTAATTTAAATTAAAAACAATCGAGATGAGCAACCTACGCGCCATACTACTAGTTGCTTTTGCTACACTGGCCGTCACTTCATGTAAAAAAGAAGAAAACGGATACCCCATTCCGGAGACTTACAATTTCGAAAATGTGAATTACAGCGGCCAATTACAACGTCTGGCCATGCTTTTAGAGTTAAAATCGTATATGCAGTCGGCCAATACGCCGGGGACGACATTGGATGCCGGCCGTTTGCAGGCCATGTATGCCAA
>DAINSQ010000063.1:2267-14769 GCA_036741235.1 Saprospiraceae bacterium
ATGGGCGCTTGTTTTTATTACCAATCGACGGCCGTTTACTTCGGCGCCGACAAAATGAACGTCGACAACGAGGCCGTGACGCCCGGCCAGGGTACGACCATGCAGCACCACTGGGACGAAGCCTTCGGTTACCTGGGCGTGCCCATTGATTTTCCGACCAACACCGACGGTCTCTTTTTTTGGGGTAATTACGCCAATCAGCGCAATGCCTTGTTGGGGTGTAACGAAAAACTCATGAACGCATTTTTGCGCGGTCGCGCCGCCATTGACAACAAAGACTACGACACCCGCGATGAAGCCATTGCCGACATCCGCGAAACCTGGGAACTTGTATCCGCTGCTACCGCCATTAGTTACCTCAATACAGCCATTGCGCGTTTTGACGACTTAGCTGCCCGCAATCACGCGCTTAGCGAGGCCGTAGCTTTTGTTTACAGCCTTCAGTTTAATCCCGATAAGCGCATCGACAATGCGCAAGTTGCCGGTTTGCTGGCTACCATTGGCGGCAACGCCGACTTTTTGCAAATGAATTTTTATCAAACAACCGTCCAGGCGCTCCAGTCGGCCAAAAACACCCTGGCAGCCAGTTATGATTTGGAAAAAATACAAGACGAATTGTGAGTAGTGCGTTGTTATATACAACACCAATTTAAATACATACGACCATGAATGCAACCAAAAGTCTATTCACTGTTCTTGTACTAATTGCACTGATTGGCGGCGCCTGTAATGACTTCAACACGTCGCCCTGTGTCAGCGAACAGGATCAACCTGCCGTATTCCAAAGCATAGCCGACAATCTTATTATACCCGGCTATGAAGACCTGGAGGCCAAACTTGGTCTACTGCAAACTGCGGCCCAGGCTTTCACAAACGATCCTGCAACTGCGCAACTGGAAACTTTGCGCAATGCCTGGAAGGCGGCCTATTTGAGCTGGCAGCGCGTAGCGCAATACGAATTCGGCCCGGCTGAAGACCGGCAGCTGCGCAGCTTCCTCAATTCATTTCCACTCGAAACAAGCGCTGTTGAGGCCCGGCTTAACTCGGGTAATTTCACATTCGATAATGCCATGACCTTCGACAAAGGGTTCCCCGCGCTTGATTACCTGCTCTACGGCACAGGCGCTACCGATGCCGATATCCTGGCGCGCTATACCACCGATCCCCTGGCGGCCAACTACAAAGGCTACCTGACGGCCGTGACCGCGCAAATGCAGCAACTCGTCAGTGAAACCCTGCAAGCCTGGCCCGGCAGCTTCCGCCAGCTCTTCGTCAACAGCACCGGCACTGCGGCAGGCGCTTCGCTCAGCCTGCTCATCAACGCCCTCAACGAACACTACGAACAGATCAAGCGCGACAAACTGGGCATCCCAGTAGGCGCCGTCACACTAGGCTTCCCCAATCCCGACAAAGCCGAGGCTTACTATTCAGGCATTTCTGCCGAGTTGGCCCTCGAAGCCCTGCGCGCCGCCGAATCGCTGTACCTGGGCCGCGGCCTCGACGGCGTTGACCGCGAAGGTATTGACGATTACCTGCAGCAAATAGCGGCCAAACAACAGGGCCAGGACTTGCACCAGTTGATAGCCGACCAGTTTGAGGCGGCCATAACTGCCTTGTCTGCCGTCCCCGATCCCTTGTCGGAAACCATCGCCACCGACAAAGCCCTGGTAGAAGCAGCTTATGTGGAGGTCTCTGAACAAGTAAGGCTGCTCAAGACCAATTTGCCGTCTAATATCTGCATTGCCATTACCTACATCGACAACCCCAGCGATTCCGACTAGTAAAAGACAGCCATGTTTCAAACGTTTGTACACCGGTTTATCTACCGGCCTTTGCCCATCGCGCCGCTCGTCACTTTCCGCATCCTTTTCGGCGGATTGATGATGATCGGCGCGTTGCGCTTTATACAAAAAGGCTGGATAGAACGGCTGTACGGCGAACCCCGCTTTTTTTTCAAATATTACGGCTTTGAATGGGTGCAAACCCTCGATGTGCCCGGCATGTACGCCGTATACAGCCTCATCGCGCTCAGCGCCGCCGGCATCATGCTGGGCTTTGTCTATCGCTGGAGTGTGCTGTTGTTTTTCCTGAGCTTTAGCTATGCAGAACTTACCGACGCTGCCAACTATCTCAACCACTATTATCTGGTCATCCTGCTGGCTTTTCTGCTTTTCTTTATCCCCGCCAACCGGCGTTTTTCACTCGATACCCGCCTGCGGCCTTCCCTGGCGCTTACCCATGTGCCGGCCTGGACCATCTGCCTGCTGCAATTTCAACTCGGCGTAGTGTATTTTTTTGCAGGCTTCGCCAAATTGAACCCCGACTGGCTGTTCAGGGCCATGCCGCTGGCCGTTTGGTTGCCTGAGAAGGCCGGCATTCCGGTCATAGGTCCGTTGCTGGCATTGCCCGCCGCGGCAATCGTATTCAGCTGGTTTGGCGCCATTTACGACCTGACCATACCTTTTTGGTTATCTATAAAAAAAACAAGAATATGGGCCTACGGCGCGGTCGTAGTTTTCCATGTGCTCACCAAATTGCTATTCAATATCGGCCTGTTTCCTTTTATCATGATTTTCAATACCCTGATTTTTTTTCCCGCAAACACCCACCACCGCTGGCTAAAATGGATCGGCTACCACCCCGGCGAACCAAACATAACAGAACCTACAACCTATAACCTACAACCTACAACAACCCCCATCCTCCTTGCCCTATACATAGCCATCCAGGTATTAATCCCCCTCCGCTTCCTCTGCTACCCGGGAAACGTGCTGTGGACCGAAGAAGGTTATCGCTTTGCCTGGCGGGTTATGTTGGTGGAAAAAAACGGCTACGCCACTTTTTACGTCAGCGATCCGGCCACGGGGCGGCGCACCGAAGTCATCAACAGCCGGTTTTTGACGCCTTTCCAGGAAAAACAGATGGCGATACAGCCCGATTTTATACTGCAATATGCCCATTTTCTGGCCCGGCATTACCGGGAGCGCGAAGGAATCAAGCAGCCGGTGGTGACCGTTGACAGCTACGTAGCCCTCAATGGCCGCCCCAGCGAGCGGTTTATCGACCCCGACGTTAACCTGGCGGATGAGCTTGACGGGTTGGGGGCGAAGGAGTGGGTATTAAGGTATTGAAATGACATTGTTTTATTCCCCACAGAGTTAAACGAAGTAAAACGGAGTACCACAGAGCGTGATTTTTTTACTCCGTGTCACTCGGTTTTACTCCGTTTAACTTTGTGGTAAAAAATGTATTATTCTGAAAATGAAACGATTAGCCAGCATTACATTACTTTTATTTAGCCTAACTATAATACAGGCACAACCTATCCAAGGCCGCATCACCAACGCCGTTACCGGCGCCCCTCTGGTAGAAGCCTTCCTGCATTTCCAGGAAGCCGGGCGCACCATCACCACCGACGGCGAAGGGCGCTTTGAAATAAGCGGATTGCAGACGGGCACACACACGGTATCCCTTTTTGCCGAAGGCTACGCCACCCGGCAGGAAATCATAAAAGTCCCCGACACCATTTCCGCCTACGACTTCGCCCTGCAATCCCTGGAATACGACATGCAGGCCGTAGAAGTGGCGGCGGTCAACAACAGCGGCGGCTGGCGCCGCTTGCGCAACGTAGAAGGCATGGCCATCTATGCCGCCAAAAAAAATGAAGTCATCGAACTATCCGGCGTAATGGGCAACCTGGCCGCCAACAACGCCCGGGAAATATACAAAAGTATCGCAGGGCTCAACATCTGGGAAAGCGACGGCGCAGGACTGCAACTGGCCATCGGCGCGCGCGGACTCGACCCCAACCGCACTTCCAGCTTCAACACCCGCCAAAACGGCTACGATATTAGCGCCGACGCCCTGGGTTACCCCGAAAGCTACTACACCCCGCCCACGCAAGCACTGGAACGCATAGAAATCGTACGCGGCGCCGCCTCATTGCAATACGGCCCTCAATTCGGCGGATTGCTCAACTTCGTTATGAAAAAAGGCCCCCGCAACAAAAAAATCGCCTACAGCACCGACAACAGCTACGGCGCCTTTGGCTTTTTGAGCGCCAGCCACAGCCTGGGCGGCACAGTCGGCAAACTCAACTACTACGCTTTTTACCAATACCGGCAAGCCGAAGGCTGGCGCGCCAACAGTGAATTCTGGCAACACACCGGCTTTGCCAGTTTTGATTTTGCCGTAAATAAAAAACTAAACCTGGGACTGGAAGTCACCGCCATGAACTACCTGGCCCAACAACCCGGCGGCCTCACCGACTTTGAATTCGAAGCCAATCCACGCCAGTCCAAACGCGCCCGCAACTGGTTTGCCGTCGACTGGAAGCTGGCGTCCCTAACCATCAACTACCGCTTTTCGGACGCCACCAAACTCAACATCCGCAACTTCGCGCTCATGGCCGGCCGCGACGCCCTGGGCGAACTGGGCCCCATCAACCGGCCCGACCCCCTGCGCGAGCGCGACCTCGTGGCGGGCCGCTACCGCAATTTCGGCTCCGAAGCCCGTTTCATCCACCGCTACGACCTGGGCGGGTTTACCTCCACGTTGCTCACCGGACTGCGCTATTACCAGGGCTTTACCCACAACCGCCAGGGCAATGCCGACAACAGCGCCGAACCCCGCTTTGAATTCCTCAACCCCCTCGACCTCGAAAAATCGGAATACCGCTTCCCCAGTCGCAACCTGGCCTTTTTCGCAGAAAACCTGTTCAACCTGAGCGATCGCTGGAGCCTCACGCCCGGGTTGCGCATTGAATACATCCGCACCGCCGCCGAAGGTTATTTCAAACAGCGCATCTTTTCGGGTAACCAACTCATCTTCGAACGGCGCTACGACGACACCCGCCTGCAGGAGCGCGGCTTCATTCTGCTGGGGTTGGGCGCCGGTTACCGCACCGGCGCGCAAACCGAGCTCTACGCCAATATATCGCAAAACTACCGGGCCATCAACTTCAGCGACCTGGCCGTGGTAAACCCCAACCTGCTCGTCGACTCCCTCATGAAAGACGAGCGGGGTTACAACGCCGACCTGGGCTGGCGCGGCAATTTCATGGACGACCGCATCCGCTTCGATTGCAGTCTCTTTTACCTGCGCTACCAGGGCCGCATCGGGCTGGGCGAAAAAGAAGTTACCACCTACTTCTCCGACGCCATCCCGCTCACCAGCACCGTGGCCTTTCGCACCAACATCGGCGATGCGCGCATAGTAGGACTGGAAGCCTACGCAGAGGCCAACGTATGGCAGTTATTCGACAACCGCCCCGAAGCGCCCTCGCTTATCCTGTTTATCAATGGAAGTTACCTGCAGGGGCGCTACCTGTCGGGGCAGCCCAGCGCCATTGGCAAAGCGGTAGAATTGATCCCGCCCTTGAGTTTCAAAACGGGCTTTTCTTTCCAGTACAAAGGCTGGCGGACCGCCTTCCAATACGCCTATACCCATCGCCACTACAGCGACGCTACCAACGCCGCGTTTGTAGCCGACGCCACGCGGGGAATCATCCCCTCATACGGCGTTGCCGACCTCTCGGCGGCTTATACCTGGAAAAAATACACCCTCAGCACCGGCATCAATAACCTGATGGATGCCGTCTATTTCACCCGGCGGGCCACGGCGTACCCGGGGCCAGGCATCATTCCGGCGGAAGGACGGCGTTGGTATGTGGGGGTGAAGGCGGTGTTGTGAGAGTGTGGGAGTGTGGGAGTGTGGGAGGGAGAGAGGGGGAGAGGAAGAGATCCTGACGTTGGTATCAAGAGACCGGCAATTGATATATTCGACTATATAGCTTATATCTGCAATAGTATGCGTCGCAAGGCTTGGGGCATAACTAGTCGCATAATGCCGTCGTGTTGTGCGATAAATTTGGCGCTAAAGATGTAAAATTATCAAAAATGGATCCGTTGTCACTTCAATTTGCGGGCGGTAAAAAAATAGGGGTAAAAGAAATTCTCCTTTTGTTCAATCAATTTACAAAAGAAGAACAAATACAGATTGCCGAAAAAATAGCCTTGCAGACTTATGCCGATCGCTGGGCCCTCCTAGATGAAATCTTGCTTGATACCAATGAAATAAGTGAAGAAGATATTATGGCAGAAATAAAAGCCGTTCGGTATGGCCAAAAAGAAACGCCTTAAGATTATTCTCGATACCAATTGGTATGTTAGCGCTTCGATAAATCACGACCCGGCAAATATATGAGCTTAAAAAGATCGACAGCGATTATTTCGGCGAAGAATAATTATCATCCAGCATCAACAATCACCACTGCCTCGCCTGATAAGGATAGCGCACCACGTATTGTTCTTTAATCATGCGCAATAGCTTGGCGCGCAGCTCGTCGATATTTTCCTTGGTGATAGCGGAAATGAACACATTATCGTGGCCGAACTGGTGTTTGAGGCTGCCGCGCAGGCCCTCTTCAATTTCTTCCTTGGCCTCTTCGTCGAGGAAAGCGTCGTAGTATAGTTTGCGGTAGAGGTCTATTTTATTAAATGCCAGCAAAGTAGGCTTGTCGATGGCGTCGAGTTCCTTGAGAGTTTGGTTGACGGTTCGGATGTGGTCCTCGTGCTGGGGGTGGGCGATGTCGACTACATGCACCAGGATATCGCTTTCGCGCACCTCGTCGAGGGTAGATTTAAAGCTCTCGATGAGGTGGTGGGGCAATTTGCGGATAAAACCAACGGTATCCGACAGCAGGAAAGGCACGGCCTCCCAGGCAATCTTGCGCACTGTGGTATCGAGGGTAGCGAAGAGTTTGTCTTCGGCAAACACCTCCGATTTGCTCAGCAGGTTCATGAGCGTCGATTTGCCTACATTGGTATAGCCCACCAACGCTACTCTGATGAGTTGCTCGCGGGTTTTGCGCTGGGTGGTATTCTGGAGGTCTATTTTTTCGAGTTTCTTTTTGAGAAAAGCAATTTTATCGCGCACGATACGGCGGTCGGTTTCGATCTCTTTTTCGCCGGGACCCCGCATGCCGATACCGCCGCGCTGGCGCTCGAGGTGCGACCACAAACCGCGAAGTCGGGGCAGCATATACTGCAACTGGGCCAGTTCTACCTGGGTTTTAGACTGGGCCGTCTGGGCGCGACTGGCGAAGATATCGAGGATCAGGCTACTGCGGTCGATGATCTTTACCTTGAGCGTTTCTTCGAGCACGTTTACCTGTTTGCCGCTGAGGTCGTCGTCGAAGATCACCATGTTGATGTCTTCGTTTTTCTCGATATACGCCCTGATTTCTTCGAGTTTGCCGCTGCCGATAAAGGTGCGGGGGTCGGGATGGGGCAGTTTTTGCAAAAAGCGCTTGACGGTAGCAGCGCCCGCGGTGAGCGCCAGAAATTCCAGTTCGTCGAGATATTCTTCTACCTGCGGCTCGGTTTGGTCTTTTTGTATTAACCCCACCAATACGGCGAATTCCGTATTTTTTTTAAGCCCTTTTTTCCCTTTTTCTCCTATGTTCCAGCCGGATTGCTTCATGTTTAGGTTCTATTTTGAGTTAGGTAAACGGTAAATGTTCACCCTACATGGTCGTCACCCTGTCACCCTGTCACCTTGTCACCTTGTCACCTTGTCACCCACCAACAATAACACCCCAATAAGAAAATTCGTTTCACTTTGAGAGCCAGAGCAAAGGGTTGAAATGTTTTTTATCCTTCAGCAATTCGAAATGCAATTCCTTTTTGCGGCCCAGTCTGCCGATGCGTTGAGCGGCTTCCACCTTTTCATCGCGACTCACAAACACATCTTCCAGGTTGGAATAGGCGGTATAGTAATTGCCGTGCCGGAGAATCACCAGATTTTGGTAGCCGGGGATAAAATCCACGCCGACGACCACGCCGGCTGAGACTGCCAGAACATCGGCACTGCCTTCAGATTTTATATCGATGCCGTTGTTGGCGATTTCGATGCCTTTGAGCGTGGGGTGGGCTTGAACGCCGAAGGAGCGCACCACATTACCCCTGACGGGCCAGGGGAGGCGTCCTTTGCGTTGTTCAAAATCGCCGGTGACAGGATCATTGGCTGCCGTGCTGCTATTGCCGCCGATCGCTTCGGCGCTGCGGGCGGCCTTGCGTTTTCGGGCCATTTCGTCGCGGATGATATTTTCGATAGATTCGTTAAGTCGGTTATGGGCCTGTTGTTGGCGGTTGAGTTCGGCGGCCAGGCGGCTTTCGTCTTTGTCGAGATTTTTGAGCAGGCGGTTTTTATCCTGTAACTCGCGGTCGAGCAACAGGGTCTGGCTTTGTTGTGATACCAGGAGGTTTTCCTTTTCTTTTTTGCGATTTTCGAGCAAAGCGGCTTTATCGCTCAGCATTTTTTGTGTTTCTGCGATGAGTTTAGCCTGTTTTTCGCGATAGCGATGGTATTGCCGGATGTATTGCCAGCGCTGGAATGCCTGGTTGAAATTGTCGGAAGCGAATAAAAACATTAGCAGGCTATTGCCGGTGCGGTGGCGGTAGGCGACGCGGAGCATTGAGGCGTAGTCTGCTTTTAGCTGGGCGATATCATTGGTAAGAGCTTCGATGACCTCGTGGGTGCGTTCGATGCTTTCTTCGGTGTAAGCAATCTCGTCGCGCAGCGTGCGGATGAGTTGCTGGCGTTTGCCGATCTGCTTTTGGAGCGTAGCAAATTGCTCGAAGGTAGCCGCTTTATTTTTCTGCGTAGCTTCGAGTTTACCCGATGTTTTTTTGATATCCTGGATCAATTGTTTGCGCTTGTCTTCCAGTTCTTTACGGCTTTGGCCGAAACTGCTGTAAGTTGATAGCAGGCACAAAAAGATAATCCAGGCGATACTGCTTGGTTTCATTTTATATCACGCGGGTGTACCGTTGGGGAATGTCAAAGCGCATATCCAGTGGTTTGTCGATTTCCACTTCCGAGAAGCGCAGTTCAACTTGTACCTTGCCGGTAGCGCTGCTTTGCATTTCCATATTGCGAAGATAAGAAAAATCTTGTCGGTTTGACACTTTGGCGTATTCTTCGAGGGCCATGCTCACGCTGCGGCGTTCGCGCTGGTCGTTAAAATCCATTTTTTTGAGTTGCCGGTTGTCTGCCGACAGCCAGAAATGGTTTTCAAGTCCGTCTTTTTCGCCGAACAGGTGATAGTAGGGCAATTTGGCTTCCGCCTGCAGGTCTCTGGTAGTAAAAAAAATGGGATTGCCCAGCAGCAGGGCCTGGAGGGTGTTGAGGCTTGCCGGGGCGCTCACCTGTTTTTCGAGGTATTTTATGTCGCGTACGGCGTATTCATTATTGATGCGATCGATGATATAGACGGAATCAGGGGTAACTTGTACTCGTGCGATTTCGAAGCCCAGTTTTTTGATGCTGGCCCACAGCAGGCTGTCTTTGCGCATTTTGATAGAAGCGTTTACCGACAGTTGTTGGTTGCCGTCGTCAAAGGTGATTTTGGCTTTGGCTTCGAGCCAATTGGCTTTAAACTGGCCGGCGAGCAGGGCTTCCATAAGTTGGCTGGGCGTAGCCTGGCCGGTATCCCCGGTGCGGGTGCTGCGCGTTGATTTGCAGCCGCCGGCGAGCAATGCGATGGCTGCGATAAACATCCAGCCAAGGGAAAAAAGTCGATAGCGCGTCATTGTCCGGTAACGAGTTTGATTTTCTTGTCCAGCGCGTCGGTGCGGTTGCCGTTGTCGCGCGATTTAATCCAGTATTGCAGGGCGCCGGCCGTATCGTTTTGTTTAAACAGCAGATCGCCGTAGTGTTCGAGCAGGAGCGGGTCGTTGGGGGCGCCGCCAAGGGCTTTGTCGAGTAGTTGGCGGGCCTCGGCATACGATTTTTCGTTAAAGCGGAGCCAGCCCAGGGCATGTTGGGTCAGCGATTCATTGGGGGCGATTTGCTGGGCTGCTTTGGCCAGGTCGGCGGCTTTGGGTAGTTTGTCTGCGCGGGCGGCCAGACAGATGCTGTACAAGCTGAGTACTTGAGCCGATTGGGGGTTAATTTTCAGTGCGGCTTCGAAGGCGTTGTCGCCGTCTTCGTAATTGAGCAAGGCGTAGTGGGCCTGGGCCAGTTGCACCAGAATGTCGAGTTTTAGGTTAATGTCGTTGCCGGCCATCAGGAATGCCTGGTCGAGCACGTCGGCGGCTTCGCGGTGTTGCCCGTTTTTGCGGGCGGCCAGGCCGTTCATGTAATAGACGAATGCCTTATTGGGGAAAAGGTCGATGGCTTGTTCCGACACGCGAGCCAGCGAAGTAAAATCGCGATTTTCCAGGTGGATGCGCATCACCTGTTCCCATACCAGGTACACGCTTTTATCGAGTTCGAGCGTACGGTTGTATTTGAGTAGCGCTTTGCTGTGGCGTCCCGAATGGTAGAGCAGGTCGCCTGCGGCGGCAAAAACCTTGGCCTGGCTGGGGTGCACGAGTTCCAGTATGTCGGTGAGTTCCAGGGCGGCGTCGGCCAGGGTAGGGCTGCCGGTTTGCACTACTTTATTAATGATAGGCAATAATTTACCCATTTTGAGGTCGATTTCCACGCCGGCTTGTTCAAAAACGGGTTTAAGGGAAGCCAGGTAGTGGTTGTCGTCGCTTTCCTGCACATTGGCGCCGGCTATGGCCAGGTTGGCTTTGGGGTCGCTGGGGCTGATAGTCAGGATATCGCGGTAGACCTGCATAGCGCTATTTTTATCGCCGAGTTGTTCGTAGTAGCCTGCCAGCAGGTGTCGGTACGAAGTATTCTGCGGAAAGGCATTGACCAGCCTGGCGAGTTCGGCGGTAGCTTTTTTGGTATCGCCGATGCCTACATAAAGGGCGTGTTTGCGGCGCACAATCTCCTCGTTGATGCCTGTTTGAGCTTCCAGGGTTTCATATACCTGTATGGCGCGACCGGCGTCGCCGGCTTTTACCAAATAGAAAGCCCATTTGAAATAATAATACTCATTGCCGGGCGATTTTTGCACGAGCGATTCATAAATGGCGGCTGCTTCTTTGTTTCGGCCGGCTTTTTGGTAAATATCGGCCAGCAGTTTTTGATACCACTCGTTATTAGCGTCGTTGTCGACGGCGATTTTGAGGTATCGGATCGCCTCGTCCCAATCGCTGCGCAGGTCGTAGATGCGGGCCAATTCGTAGGCTGCGGCGTGATTGCGGGGGTCCTGCTTCATTACGTCATTGTAGCGGGCAATGGCTTTGTCGTAATTGCCCAGCAGCTTTTCGCGGTTGGCTTCGATAAAGGCCTGCTGGAGCATGACCTGCGATTCGCTGACGCGCTCCTGGGTAAATGAAACGGTTGGCGACATCGCCGCAAAAAAAAGCAGGGCGTGTAACCATCTCATAGTGTGATGTCTGTACAAAATTTTCATAGGTCATACTTTTGAGTAATCGCCCAAACTCAGTTTGGAGCTTTCCCCCTGGTAATCGACACTGTTGCCAATCATCGAAAGCGTGAGGTTGGCATTTTGAATATTGGTTTCGTTTTGAATGATGCTATTGCTAATAACGGAATGAGCAATGGATGAATTGCTTCCCACCGACACATAAGGGCCTATCACGGCATTGCGCACCACTGCATTGTCGCCGATATAACAAGGCGGAACGATGACGGAGTTTTCAACTTTGGCGCTGGGCGATACAAGCGTTTCCTGCCCGTCTTTGAGTTCCAACATACGGCGGTTGGTGTGCAGCATATTGTCTTTGTTGCCGCAATCGAGCCATTCTTCAATATAAGCGGGGCGGAAGGCCAGGCCCTGGTCGCGCAGCATTTCGAGCGCAGTGGTTAGCTGAAATTCTCCTTTGTCTTTGATGTTGTCGGCCATCATTTTGTCGAGCGCGTCACGCAAGCGCTCGGCTTCGCGCAGGTAGTAGATACCAACGATAGCGAGGTCGGAGACGAAAGATGCCGGCTTTTCTACAAAACCGGTGATCAGCCCCGCTTCGTTTTGCAAAACTACGCCATAAGAAGAGGGGTCGGCTACTTTTTGCAGCCAAATGACGCCTTCAGCGCCGGTATCAAAGGCAAAATCGGCCTTGAAAAGGGTATCGGAAAAGGCGATTATACAGTTGCCCTCCAGGCTGTTGCGGGCGCAACTGATGGCATGGCCCACGCCGAGGGGTTCATCCTGGTAATAGATCGCGCAGCGGGCGCCCATGGCGGCGGCTACTTCCTGCAGCTTGCTTTCGGTTTCAGGGCCGAAGGCGCCGATGATAAACGCTATTTCTTCTACTTTTTCCTGTAAAGAAGCGGAGAGGTCCTCTACCAGTCGCTGTACCATGGGCTTGCCGGCAATAGGCAGCAATGGTTTCGGAACGGTAAGCGTGTGCGGGCGCAATCTCGACCCTTTGCCCGCCATGGGTATAATGATTTTCATATAAATGGTGCTGTTCTATTTATGGTATTCCACAATCCGCAGTAATTTCCGCCTCGTGCCTTATGTCGCAAAGTCGCCCGCGGGAATGCTCGTTTCGACTCCGCTCAACGAGCGGCCAAGATCGCAAAGTCGCAAAGTCGCCCGCGGGAATGCTCGTTTCGACTCCGCTCAACGAGCGGCCAA
>DAINSQ010000063.1:14869-25182 GCA_036741235.1 Saprospiraceae bacterium
GTCGCAAAGTCGCCCGCGGGAATGCTCGTTTCGACTCCGCTCAACGAGCGGCCAAGATCGCAAAGTCGCAAAGTCGCCCTGCGCAGTCTGCAAACCTACAAGGTTTCCTCGTTCTATGGAACCAATTATGATGCGATTTCGTTGTGTAGCGTGGCAATTTGTAATGGTTTTTTTGAAATTTGCGTTAAAATGAGGCTTACCTTCGTTAAGCTACAAATAAACATACCCATTGGAAAGAGGAATTGTAATCAAATCTACGGGGAGTTGGTACCAGGTGAAAACCGGCGACGGCACGGTTTGGCAATGCAGGATTGTGGGGAAGTTCCGGCTTGAAGGAATGAAAATCACCAATCCGGTAGCCGTAGGCGATGAGGTAGAGATGAACCCCGAAAATATTGACGAAAAACAGGGGCTCATCACCCGTATTCTGCCGCGCACAAACTACGTTGCCCGGCAGTCGCCCCGCTCCAAACACGACCTGCACCTGCTGGCCAGCAATATCGACCAGGCGTTGTTGGTCACAACGATTGTGCAGCCCAACCTCAAACCCGGTTTTATCGACCGCTTTTTGTTGATGACCGAACCGCAGAATATTCCGGCTATTATTGTTTTTAATAAAATCGATCTGTGCGAAGAAGAGGAATTGGAGCTGGCAGAGGCGCTTTGCGGCATTTATGAGTCGATCGGTTATACGGCATTGATGGCGTCGGCCCGCACGGGGCAGGGCCTCGATCAGATTCAGGTTTTGCTCAAAGACAAAACCACGCTTATCGCCGGCCAATCGGGGGTGGGCAAGTCGACGCTGGTCAACCGCCTCCAGCCCCAGCTTGAATTGAAGACGCAGGAGTTGTCGGATTATTCAGGCAAAGGCCAGCATACCACCACTTTTGCCGAGATGCACCCCCTCGATTTCGGCGGCGCCATTATCGATACGCCAGGTATTAAATTGCTGGGTTTTAACAATTTGCAACCCGCCGATGTAGCGCACAATTTCAGGGAGTTTTTCGAGCGCGCCGAGGATTGCCGCTTCGGAGGCAGTTGCCTGCACCGCAATGAACCCGGCTGCGCCGTCAAAAAGGCAGTTGAGGCCGGACAAATCAGCGAAATCCGCTACCTGAATTACCTCGGTATCCTTGAAGAAATTGAGGATCAGAATTATTGGGAGCGCCACAAGGATATGTAGGGACCGGTTGCCGGTTAATAAGTGCTAAAATTCCGCCGCTCATCGAAAATCCGTCCGGAGATGTCTATCGCTTTTTAATTTCCGCCAATGGCGTTGTATTTTTATCCATAAATTAAATGCAATGATCATGCAACAGAAGTCGCCCAATTTGAACGGCAATCCTGTGAACTCGATAGTAGGGATCGTTTTGATGATCGTGTTCCTCGTGGGCATGTTTTATGTAGCCCGGTTTGTCTTCCGCATATTGTATTTCCTGGCGCCCGTTATGCTGATCGCTACGCTGATTATCAACTATCGCGTGGTGACGGGCTACCTACAGTGGATTGTAGATCTGGCCAAACGAAATCCGATTATGGGCATCGGCGCCGGAATCCTTACATTTTTCGGCTTTCCTATTATATCGGCCTTTTTGCTGGCTAAAGCTATTATGCTGAAAAAGATAGACGAGCAGCAGGAAAAAGCGCGCATCCGCCGCGAAGGCGAATTGATCGATTATGAAGAGGTAGACGAACAAGAACTGGTGCCCCCCACAACGCAATATGAGGAGAAGCGAAGGAGGTAGGGGCGGTTGTGGGTTGTGGGTTGTAGGTTGTAGGTTGTAGGTTGTAGGTTGTGGGTTGTAGGTTGTAGGTTGTAGGTTGTAGGTTGTAGGTTGTAGGTTGTAGGTTGTAGGTTTGTCTGTTTATAGGTTTATAAGTTTATAAGTTTATGAATAAACCCATAAACCCATAAACGAACTAATAACCAACAACCGAAAAAACCAGGCTGCCATGCCACTATCAGACATTGTATTATACGCATCGATAGCCACCGGGTTAACCTACCTGATGGCTATTGGTTTTATAATAGCGCGATGGAATGACCTGCCGGAATGGCGGCTCGCTGAAGGCTTCGAACCTGCTGTGTTCATTTCCGTCATTGTGCCGGCGCGCAACGAAGCAGCCAACATTGCATTATGCCTGCAATCGCTGCTATCGCAACATTATCCTTCTCACCTCTACGAAATAATAGTAGTAGACGACCATTCGGAAGACAACACGACAGAACTGGCCGGGGCTTTCCATGACAAGCGTATTCGGGTAGTAACTTCGCCGGGCGCGCAAAAAAAACAGGCCATTGCCTACGGCGTATCGCTGGCGCGCGGTAAGCTTATCGCCTGCACCGACGCCGACTGCCAGGCGCCTCCGCAGTGGTTGCGGCTGATTGCGGCAGTTTATGAAGCGAGACAGCCGGCTTTTATAGCGGCGCCAGTGGCTTTTAGCCATGAAAACAACATATTGGGTTACTTCCAATCGCTCGACTACCTGGGTATGATGTTGCTTACCGGGGCCGGCATTCACGACGGCAGGTTGCTGCTGGCCAACGGCGCCAACCTGGCTTATCCCAAAGCGGTATTTCAAGCGGTAGGCGGATTTACAGGCATTGACCATGTTTCTTCCGGCGACGATATGTTTTTATTACAAAAAATTGCAAGCAGGTACCCCGGACAATTATTTTTTATTAAAAACCGCGACGCCCTGGTAACTACCCAACCACAGGCGTCGCTCAACGACCTGTGGAGGCAGCGCCTGCGCTGGGCCTCCAAATCGTCGGCATTCAGCGGGGGGATCATGCCGGCTTATCTCGCCGTGGTTTTTTTTACCTGCTGGGGCATCCTGCTGGGGCCGGTATTGACGCCTTTGCTGGGCGCAACGCCGGCATTTGCGGCGTTGTTCCTGCTCCTCTGCAAATTGACAGCCGATTATGCGCTATTGCGCGAAGCCTGCCGTTTTTTCAGGCGCCCTCATCTACTGCGCTATTTCCTTCCCGCTCAATTGATCCACATCGCTTATATCGCCCTGATTGGTCCGGCGGGATTTTTTGTGAAAAAATATTACTGGAAAGGCCGGACGGTAAATTGACCCCGACCTGCCAGGCTGTCTTGCTCGCCTGTACAAACAAGTCATATTGTCAGTTTAGTTTCCCAAATTATGCACTGGCACGGGAATTGCGCTTTTTTATAAGCTTTGATAACTAAAAAAGACTTATGAACCTCAACAATTTCACCCTGAAAGCCCAGGAGGCCGTGCAACGCGCCCAGCAGATCGCATTGGAGCGCGAGCACCAGTCAATAGAACCCGGGCACCTGCTCAAAGGTATCCTGGAGGTCGATGAAAACGTGGCGCCCTTTGTATTCAAAAAGGTAGGGGCCAATCACCAGACCGTCAAGCAGGCTACTGAAAGCATCGTACTATCGTATCCGCGCGTCAGCGGGGGCAGCGGCGGCCAATACCTGGCCCGTACTACCAACGAAATATTGCAGCGCGCAAATACTTATCTCAAAGAATTCGGCGACGAATACGTGAGCCTCGAACACCTGCTGCTGGCTTTGCTTGCCGTAAAAGACAGCGTATCGCAGATGCTCAAAGATGCCGGCCTCAATGAGAACAACCTTAAAGCGGCTATCAAAGAGTTGCGCAAAGGCGGTCGTGTAACCAGCCACAGCGCCGAACAGACCTACAACGCGCTCAACAAATACGCCGTCAACCTCAACGAACGGGCCCGCAACGGAAAACTCGACCCCGTGATCGGCCGCGAAGAGGAAATCCGCCGCGTATTACACATCCTGGCGCGCCGCACCAAAAATAACCCGGTGCTCATCGGCGAACCGGGCGTGGGCAAAACAGCTATCGTTGAAGGCCTCGCCCACCGCATCGTCAACGGCGACGTGCCCGAGGATTTGCTGGATAAAGACATCTACGCCCTCGATATGGGCGCGCTGATCGCAGGCGCCAAATACCAGGGCGAATTCGAGGAGCGCCTCAAAGCCGTTGTCAATGAAGTAGTGAGCGCCGGCGGCAATATTTTCCTTTTTATTGATGAAATCCATACGCTGGTGGGCGCCGGCAAAACCCAGGGCGCCATGGACGCCGCCAATATCCTCAAGCCGGCTCTGGCCCGCGGAGAATTGCGCGCAATAGGCGCTACAACCCTCAACGAATACCAGAAATATTTTGAAAGCGACAAAGCGCTCGAACGCCGCTTTCAAGTGGTAATGGTTGACGAACCCGGCGAGGAAGACGCTATTTCTATCTTGCGCGGACTCAAAGAGCGCTACGAAACGCACCACAAAATCAATATCCGCGACGAAGCCATCGTGGCCGCCGTGCAATTGTCTACGAGGTATATCAACGACCGCTTCCTGCCCGACAAGGCCATCGACCTCATTGACGAAGCCGCCGCCCGCCTGCGCCTCGAGATGAACTCCATGCCTGAGGAACTTGACGAAGTGGAACGCAAAATCCGCCAACTCGAGATCGAACGCGAGGCCATGAAACGCGAAAACGATACCCAGAAGATCAACAAGATCAACGAAGACCTGGCCAACCTCGAAGACCGCCGCAACGCCCTGCGCGCCCAATGGGAAACCGAACGCGAACTGGTGCTGGGACTGCAAAAATCCAAAGAGGAAATCGAGCAACTCCGCCAGGACGCCAACCGCGCCGAACGAGAGGGCAACTTTAGCCTGGTAGCCGAAATTCGCTACGGACGCGTTCCCGAAGTGCAAAAGCGACTGGAAGATTATACGGCTAAAATTCAAGATATGCAGGGCCGCAGCAAATTGCTGGTCAAGGAAGAAGTAGACGCAGAAGATATCGCTGAAATTGTGAGCAAGTGGACCGGCATCCCTGTGACCCGTATGTTGCAAAGCGAACGCGAAAAACTGCTGCACCTCGAAGAAGAACTGCACAAACGCGTAGTAGGCCAGGAAGAAGCCGTTGAGGCCGTAGCCGACGCTATCCGCCGCAGCCGCACCGGCTTGTCCAACGAACGCCGCCCCATCGGTTCATTCCTGTTCCTGGGTACTACCGGCGTGGGCAAGACAGAGCTTGCCAAGGCGTTGGCCGAGTTCCTATTCAACGACGAAAACCTGATGACCCGCATCGATATGAGCGAATACCAGGAACGCCACACCGTATCAAGACTGGTCGGCGCCCCTCCGGGGTATGTGGGTTACGACGAAGGCGGGCAACTCACCGAAGCCGTACGCCGCAAACCGTATTCGGTAGTTCTGCTCGATGAAATTGAAAAAGCGCATCCCGATGTGTGGAATATACTGCTGCAAGTACTCGAAGACGGCCGCCTGACCGACAACAAAGGGCGCGTGGCCAATTTCAAGAATACGATCATCATCATGACCTCGAATATCGGCTCCGATATCATTCGCGAGAATTTCGAGAAAATGAAAGAGGAAGACAAAGACGAAGTCATTGAAAAGACAAAAAACCTGGTGTTTGAAATTCTGAAGCAAAGCGTGCGCCCCGAATTCCTCAACCGGATTGACGAGGTGATCATGTTCCGTCCGCTTTCCAAGGCCGATATCAGGGGCATCGTCGAGCTGCAACTCAACGACCTGCGCAATATGTTGACCAGGCAAAATATCAAACTGACGATTACGCCGCAGGCCATGGATTGGCTGGCTGAGGAAGGCTATCACCCCGAGTTCGGCGCCCGTCCGCTCAAGCGCGTCATTCAGAAAAGAGTGCTGAACCAGCTTTCCAAACAAATGCTGCTGGGCGAGATTGTGCCCGATAGCCGTATCGTCCTCGATGTGTTTGACGATGTAGTGGTATTCCGGCAGCCTGTGAAAGCGGAGGTCTAACCCGCAGCTATAGTACCGCTACTTAATCGCAACAGGTTTTGTACATGGAGGGTTACGCCCTTAAATTGTACAAAACCTATTGTTTTTTTATAGCACTGTGATTTTTATCACGTTTTACCGCTGTGGGGGGCCATAATTTTGCAGGCAAATAGGCGAATAACGATGTCTTTAAAAAATTACATTCCTGCATTGGAATGGCTTCCCAACTATAACAAAGCCTGGTTACAGGGCGATCTATCGGCAGGTCTCACCGTAGGCGTCATGCTGATTCCTCAGGGTATGGCTTACGCAATGTTGGCCGGTTTGCCGCCGATACACGGGCTCTATGCCGCGACGGTTCCTCTCATCCTGTATGCGCTGCTGGGCACCTCCCGGCAGTTGGCGGTGGGGCCCGTGGCTATGGTCTCTCTCCTCACGGCCTCGGGAATAGGCGCTTTACAGCCTGCGGGGCCCGAAGGTTATCTTTTGTACGCGGTAACCCTGGCTTTTCTGGTAGGCATTCTTCAGTTCAGCATGGGTTTATTCCGGCTGGGCTTTTTGGTCAACTTTCTATCACATCCGGTGATCAGCGGTTTTACCTCGGCGGCAGCTATCATTATCGGACTAAGCCAGCTCAAGCACCTCCTGGGCATCAAGCTGCCCAATAGCGAACACGCCCACGAAATCATCATAGCCGCTGCGCAGCATATTGGAGAAACGCATGGGCTGACCCTGGGCATTGGTCTTGTCAGCATCGTCATTATTAAATATGCCAAACTCATTCACAAGGCATTACCAGGAGCTTTGGTTGCGGTAGTAGCGGGTATTTTGGCCGTATGGGCCGGCGGATTGGCCGACATAGGGGTAAAAATAGTGGGCAAAGTACCGGAGGGCTTACCAGGGTTTTCACTGCCCGCTTTTGATATGGGTACCTGGCAGGTATTGATCCCCACGGCGCTCACCATTTCTCTGGTAGGATTCATGGAAAGTTTTGCGGTAGCAAAAGCCATTCAAGCCAAACACAAAAACTACGAAGTCAATTCCAATAAAGAACTCGTTGGGTTGGGCGTCGCCAATATCGGCGCCGCTTTATTCCAGGGCTACCCGGTTACCGGCGGCTTTTCGCGCACGGCGGTCAACGACCAGGCCGGCGCAAAAACGGGTATGGCCTCGTTGATCAGCGCTGCTTTGATTGTATTAACGCTGCTTTTTTTAACGCCGCTGTTTTACAATCTGCCCAATGCCGTATTGGCAGCCGTAATCCTGGTGGCCGTGGCCGGCTTGATCGACTACAAGGAGGCTGTCAAGTTGTGGCGCAACGACCGCTCCGACTTCTGGATGCTGCTGGCTACATTTGTCATTACCCTGACCCTCGGTATCGAAACCGGCATCGGCGCGGGCGTCGTCTTATCGCTGTCGATGGTGATTTACCGCTCTACCCGCCCCCACGTGGCTGTATTGGGCAGGGTGCCCGAGTCTAATTTTTATCGCAATATCGAAAGGTTTAAAAACCTGGAGCAACGCCCCGATATTCTGGTTGTGCGTTTCGACGGCCCGCTGTATTTTGCCAATCTGAATTATTTTAAAGATAAAATGGACGAGCTGTGCGCTACCAAAGGCGATAAATTGCGACTTGTCGTACTTAACGCCGATAGTATTAGCCATATGGATAGCAGCGCCGTGCACATACTTGATGAATGGGTAAAGGAAACTCGTAAAAGGGGCATTGAAGTCAGCTTTACCAGTGTTATCGGCCCCGTGCGCGACGCCATGAGCCGCTGGGGATTGGTGGAGGTAATCGGCGAAGACCACTTTTTTATGAGCAACCAGCAGGCTGTTGATGCTTTTACTAAAAAACAGGAGGCTAATCACTTCCAGGAGTATATTCTGCAGGCGAATTGATTATTGCTTCGCGGCCAAACACATTTAACATGACACGACTCATTCCATTCCTTTCAATCGTTCTCCTGCTAGCCGGGGGGTGTGTGCAGCAGCCGGCTGCGCTTACTGATGCTGAAAAACAGCAATACGTTGAAAAAGGCAAGGGATTGGCGCAGGCCTCCTTTGCAGCGCTGAGCGGTCGTCTTGCCGAAGCCATTGAACAGGGCGGCGTTCCTTATGCGGCGCCGTTTTGCAGCGTAACGGCCCTGCCGCTGCTCGACAGCCTGAGCAAAGCCAATAACGCCGTCATTCGTCGTACTAGCCTCAAAGTGCGCAATTCGGCCAACCAGCCGGCGCCCTGGGAAAAAGAAATATTGCTACAGTACGAAGCCCAGTCGCAAAAGGGAGAAGCCCTGAAGCCGGTCGTAAAAGCCATCAACCTCAACGAAGTAGCCTTTGCCGCCCCCATTTCGGTGCTGCCGCTGTGTGTAAAATGCCACGGCAAGGTGGGAGAAACAATGGATGCCGCCGATTATGAGGCTATCAAAAAAACGTATCCCGCCGATCAGGCATTCGGCTACGCAGAAGGCGACCTGAGGGGTATGTGGAGTATTGTGTTTAAACGGGAGTAAGGGGGAGGGAGAGAGGGAGAGATTTGTTATATTTGTAGTAAAATGATTTGACCATGAGAGTATTATCACTTTTTGCATTTCTTATGTTGGCAGGTTTGTGGGGCTGTCAGGCTCAAAATCACGCTGCTGATAGTTACCAGGATATCGACGTGGAGGCATTTGCGAAAAAAATGCAGGAAAAGGACGTCGTGCTGCTTGATGTTCGCACGCCGGAAGAGATTGCCCAGGGCAAAATAGCAGGCGCCGCCGAGCTGGATTTCCGCAGCCCCGATTTTGCCGCACAGGTTGATAAACTGGATAAAAACAAAACTTACCTGATTTATTGCCGCAGCGGCAATCGCAGCGGACAGGCCTGCAAGATGATGGCCGATAAAGGTTTTACCAGCCTGTATAATCTGGCCGGCGGTATTTTGGCCTGGAAGGAGGCGGGGTATTGACGGAAATGATGTGCTGATGCGAACGAAGTGAGTCCCGTACCGACTGAAAGGAGGTCGGGATGCAAACACAACCTGCAACCTGCAACAACATCAAAAATCAGACTCCACCTTCATATCATAATCCCACTTGTCAAAATAGAGGTTGCCGCCGCGCCATTCAACCTCGCCGCGTTGAAAATCGACGGTTTCGCTTCGAGGGTAAACCTTTGCGGGAAAGAGCGGTCCGGAGAAATCGTCATTGACAATAAAATGCCAGGCGTCTGCGCCGCCGAACAGGAAATAATCGGAGGCAGAGTTGCCGGTTTGCTGCCGGTTGAGATCGGGGTCGACGGGGATCCATCCGAGGCCCTCGAAGTAAACCTCTGCCCAATCGTGCAGATTGAGGTTGCCGGGGTACAACATCCAGCCGCTCTGCCATTTGGCGGGAATGCCGTTGTAGCGGCACAAGGCGATGAACAACAGGGCCTTGATGCCGCAGTCGCCGCGGCCGTTTTGAATGCAATAAGCCGGGATATTGGGGATGGTGGAGTATTCCAGCGCGCTGGTCCAGGGAATGTTTGCGCCGATCCAGTCGAAGATGAGTTTTGCTTTGCGCAAAGGGGCTGTTTCGGCGCCGACGATACGGGCTGAGAGTCGCTTTAGTTCCGGGGTAAATAATATATGGCTTTCGCGCTCGGCTGTAAAATAGCGGTACAATGCCGAAGCGGTGTCATAGGGTAGTATGCTGCCGGTTAGCAGGTCGTGCCATTCGTCGTAGGCGGTGTATTCAACTTCGTATTCAAATCGCGTGGCGGAATCTAGTACTGCCGGTTTTTCCATGTAAATTGTGCTGTGCGGATAGCTTTGCGGCGACACCGCAAAGTGGGCCTCCGAGGCGCTGAGCAATTGCACGGCGGCCTGACGATCGTGGCCGCTGCGGGGGTAGGGGAGCCAGGCGCGCAGCATTTCTCCTGGGGGCGCGGCGTTGGCTTCAACGGTGAGCGTATAGCGCAGCCGCATCTGACGGGGCCGGCCGATGGCGCGCCCGCTGCCTGCAATAGATTTGTGGGCCTCCGGTAAATACGCGTTGAGGTATTCGCCCAGCTTATCGGCGGCTTTGCCGTCTACGGCTTCTTTGTGGGCCCGGGCCGCCTTGTCGACGCGGAACAGGTTCCACACCGCATTGCGAAAATAGCGTTTTTCACCGTCGATGATGCGGTATTCAAGGGCGCCCGATTTTTCCCAATCCAATAATTGCTTGTCATTTAATTCAGTATAATATTTGCCCAATACGCGCCGCACATAGGCCTCGTCGCGGTTGAAATCGAGGCGAATGCGGTCGAGTATGTCCGATTGTAACTGCCATTCCCAGGCGGTTTTCGCGTCAAGCCGCCCGGCAGCTATGCTGTCGCGTATCAAACGCTGCGCCTGTGTGAACTCGCCTTTGACAATAGCCGCATCAATGACCGGACTGCCGGTCTGCGCAACCAAGGCCGTAATTGATAATAGCCATACGGCCATACATAGTAGCGGGCTTTTCATGGTATGTTGTGTTATTAGGTTGTAGGTTGTAGGTTGTA
>DAINSQ010000064.1:0-25078 GCA_036741235.1 Saprospiraceae bacterium
AGTTACTCATACCGTTGATATTTCATCGTTTCCGGCTGGGCTGTATTTTGTAAAAGTTAATAATCATACTAACAATTACAGCAAAATGCTCAAGTTGATAAAAGTGTAAATTGAACGGCGCAAACCAATTTCTGATCAAAAAGACTTTACACAAATCCTGAAGCCCGAACTGAGCTGGCTGCATTTTTCGTACAGAGCGGGAAGATGAAGAGATAAGAAGGTTTTCCGGCGCTGTTCTCTCAAAATGAATATCTTAGGGTGTATTTTTCACCTAAAATAAGCCAAGCATTATGCAAAAATATGCCATCCTTCTATTAGTTCTCGCATCTGGTTGCAATCAAACGCCGGCGGAGCAAGCCAACACAGAAAAGATCATCTGGGATTTTACAGAAAGCCTCAATGGCGCTAAAGATCAACTGACACAAGGTAACCCAGGGGTTTTTCAGATAAGTTCTAATGTGGAAACAGATTTTTTTATCGAGCCCGGCTTGCCCCCATACGAAAAAGCAAATGCACCGCTGTTATTAAAATCGATAGACAATACAATACCCTTTACCTTTTCATTTAAAACTACGCCCGACCACATCGTTAAATACGATGCAGGCATGGCGTTTTTATACGTCGACGACAAGCAGTGGCTTAAATTTGCTTACGAAGCCGACGAGCGAATGAATAGGCGCATTGTGACTGTAAAAACAAACGGCTTTTCAGACGACAACAACCACGATGTGATTAATGCTCCCAGCGTGTATTTGAAAATTTCTTCCGATACCAAAGTAATCGGTTTTTATTATTCCCTCGACAAAGAGCTTTGGCAACTGGTGCGGATTTTTAAAAATGAATACCCCAAAAAATTGAAAATCGGTGTCGGCGCGCAATCACCGGCCGGGCAAGGAAACAAAGTAATATTTGAGGATCTGGAGTTTACCAATCAAAGCGTCAAAGATTTCCGAATGGGAATTTAGGTAGTAGCGTAAAAGTTACAGATTCTATGGATAACGAGGGAACGCCCACATTAAAAACTGCGGCATTACCCGGGCCCAGGTATCGTGGTTGTGCTCGCCGTCCTTCACTTCGAGATAATAGATATCGCCGCCTTCGCGGTAGCCCAGTTTTTTGAGCAGGGCGATGAGGTCCAGCGTATCGTCGATGGAGTCGATGATGCCGTTATTGTTGCGGTCTTCTTCTTCATCGCGGGCGCCGCACTGAAACCAGAAGCGCATACCCTCGCGTTTACGGCTTTTGGCCACAATATCGTGCATAATGCGATGCGCGTCGGGGTCGGCTTCGTCGACGGTTTGATAGCGCCACCAGAACGACCCCGAAAAAACGCCGGCCTGCCGGAATACCTCGGGATTGGCCCAGGCGATATCAAACGCAGAAAGTCCACCGAGCGAAAAGCCGGCAAAGGTATTATGCGCCGCCTCGTGCGACAGGCGGTAGCGTTTGCGCAAAAACGGGATCAGCTCCTCAATGATAAACCGGGTGTAAGCGCCGGCGAGGCTGCCGCGCTGCCGGTAATCGGGACGGCCCGCTGTGCCGTATTCCTGGATGCGGTTGCCGGCGTGTATGGCAACTAAAACGAATTCCTGAACGCGATTTTCCTGAAAAAGCGTTGTCATGGTGTCCAATATCCGTGCGGCGTCCATATCCTGGCCGTCGTTAAACCACAATACCGGAAATTCGTCGGCGGGCTGGTCGTAGTAGATAGAAGGCAGGTATACGTCTACGCGCACCTCCCTTTCCAAAAAAGTAGAATAGAGATTGCGAAACTGATGAATCTCGGGTACGTCCTGATACGACTCAAAGATGTTGAGGTACAGTCGCCAGTTTTGCGGAATACTCTTTTTTAACCAACTCATGCTGAAGCGCGTAAAGTAAATGAAACATTGTATTTTTGCCGCCAACAAAAAACGGCAATATCGTGAAGGAAACCTATTACAGGTGGTATTCCCCCAATTTGAGCAAAGATATAGAAATGCTGGTACACGGACACCAGGGATACCCTGTGGTCCTGTTCCCCTCGTCGATGGGGCGTTATTTTGAAAGCAAAGATTTCAATCTCATCGAGTCGGCGCGCTGGTATATTGAAGAAGGGCTGATCCAGATTTTTTGTCCCGACAGCGTCGATACCCATAGTTGGTACAACAAACATATTCACCCCGCGCAGCGGGTGCGCAACCACATGTGGTACGACAAAATGGTGCTCGAAGAAATTGTGCATCGCGTGCGCTGGAATACCGGCGTGGGCAAAGTAGTAGTGGCCGGCGCCAGTTTTGGGGGTTATCATGCCGCCAACTTTGCCTTCAAACACCCGGAAGTAGTGAGCCACCTGTTCAGTATGAGCGGCGCATTTAATATCAAATCTTTCCTCGACGGTTATTACGACGACAACGTGTATTTCAATAATCCCGTTGATTTTTTGCCCGGGCTCAACCACGGCGATCTGTGGCGGATGAAAATTGTACTGGGCACTTCGGAATGGGATATCTGCCTCGATGCCAATGTTCACTTGTCGCATTTGCTAAGTCAGAAAAATGTACCTCATTGGTTGGATATCCGCGGTTGGACGCAACACGACTGGCCCCTGTGGCGCGAGATGTTCCCGCATTATATCAGTCTGATTTGGCAATGATGGCCCAATGGAAAAAAGAAATTACGGGTCAATAGCTTTGCAAATCACCGAATCTTTCTATTTTTCAGCCCAAGCACAGGATAAAACGCCCTTTTATGAAAAAAATAGGTATACTTTTCGGCCAGGAACGCAGCTTTCCAAAAGCCATCGTTGAGCACATCAACAACAAAAAAGTTGACGGCGTCATGGCCGAATTTGTCAGCATCGACAAGGTGGTACAGGGCGTAGGCCCCGGTTATGCCGTGATTATCGACCGCATATCGCAGGATGTGCCGTTTTACCGGGCCTTCCTCAAAAATGCCGCCATTGCCGGAACGGCGGTTGTGAACAACCCGTTCTGGTGGAGTGCCGACGAGAAATTTTTCAACAATGCACTCGCCGTCCACCTGGGCGTACCCGTGCCCCGTACCGTGCTGCTGCCCTCTCGCGAACACCCCACGGATACGACCGCCGAGTCGTTTAGCAACCTGGCTTTTCCGCTCGACTGGAACGGCATTTTCAGTTATGTGGGTTTCCCTGCTTTTATGAAACCCCACGCCGGCGGCGGTTGGAAAAACGTATACAAACTCAACTCCGCCGATGAGTTTTTCACCAAACTCGGCGAAACCGGGCAACTGGTGATGATGCTCCAGGAGGCCATCGAATTTGACGCTTATTTCCGCTGCTATTGCATCGGGCAAAAGCACGTTCGTATTATGCATTACGAACCGCGCAACCCCCATCACTTGCGATATGTAGCTGATCACAGCGTGCCCGATTCGCTGATAAAAACAATGGAAGACTACGTCGTCCGTCTCAATGAAGCGCTGGGTTACGATTTTAACACGGTTGAATTTGCTATTCGCGACGGTATTCCTTATGCCATCGACTTCTGCAACCCTGCTCCCGATGCGGATGTAAATTCGGTTGGGCAGGAGAATTTCGAATGGGTAGTGGAAACCGCCGCCAATTTCGCCATCGAGCGAGCATTGGCGCAAAAGCCCGGGCAGGACAACCTCACGTGGGGGACATACATCCGGAATGCTGCGGGAAGATAGGGTAGTTGGGGTTTAGCGGGCGATAAACATTTGCCCGGCTATTTCGTTTTACTCTAGAGCAACAGCCGAACAAAACGCACAAACGCACGACAATGGAGACGTTCAAGCTCGCTATCCTGGACATGTACGACAATACGCCCAACCAGGGTATGCGATGTATCAAAGAAATACTGGACAAATTTTCGGATCGGATCAGCTACGATATATTTGATGTGAGGGCTGAGGCATCAGTTCCTTCACTTGATTACGACATATACATCTCTACGGGGGGGCCGGGCAGCCCCCACGAAGGCGACGGCAACTGGGACGGCAAATTTTACGACTGGATAGAACAGGTTTGGGAATGGAACTTGTTTAGCAAGGGTAGGAAAAAGCACGTTTTTTTTATTTGCCATTCCTTCCAAATGGCTTGCAAGCACTTCGGCATTTGCAAGCTCACCCTGCGCAAATCAAAGTCGTTCGGCACTTTTCCGGTGCACATGACGGCTACCGGCAGGCACGATCCTTTGTTTGACGGCTTGCCCGATCCGTTTTATGTAGCTGATTTTCGCGATTGGCAGGCCGTGCAACCAGATATGGAGCGTTTGGAAGAAATAGGCGCTGAAATCCTGGCCCTTGAAAAAGAGCGCCCGCACGTGTTGCTCGAGCGGGCTATCATGGCTGTGCGTTTTTCTCCTGAAATTTTCGGCACGCAATTTCACCCCGAAGCCGACCCCGACGGCATGTTGGTCCACTTTGAAGATCCTGATCGCAGAAAGCAGATAGTGGATGAACACAGCGAGCTGAAATACCTTCAAATGATTGAGCACCTTAAAGATGGCGACAAAATCAGCTTGACCCACGATATCATTTTGCCGCTTTTCCTCACCCGGGCTATTCGCTTGTTAAAAGAAGAAGAAGAGCCTTTGCTGGTATAGTATATTTTTGCCTATTTTGGCTGCGGTAATCCGTTAAAACACCGCAATATGATCGCTGCACTGCGCAAGGCATTCAACGAGCAGTTCACCCTGCACAACTATCACCAGCTTGTTGACGACATAGAGGCCACTTACGGCCACAGGCCCACTTTTCGCGTTGCCGAAACGCCCATTTTTGTTCCGCATGCGCTTAAAACCCGTTTGTTGGAGGCAACTGAACAAATCGTCGACACGTTGCTCCGCCCCGATTTCAAGTCGCTTTCAGAAAAAGCCATTCCGGATCGCCTGCGCGTGCCCGGCGAAACGCCCCATACCACCTTTTTGCAACTCGATTTCGGCATTTGTCGCGATGAGAAGGGAGAATTAATTCCCCAATTAGTTGAATTGCAAGGCTTCCCCTCGCTGTATTTCTGGCAAGACCTCATTGCCAATATGTACCGCAAACATTTTCAGATACCGGCTACTATTCACCACCATTTCAACGGATATACGACCGAAACGTATTCCCAATTGATGCGCGAGGTAATATTTGGCGACAGCCGGCCCGAAAATGTCGTTTTACTTGAAGTAGAACCCGCCAGGCAAAATACGGCCATCGATTTTTATATTTCCAGGAAAGAAATAGGCCTTGAATTTGTGTGTATCAGCGAAGTGATCAAGGAAGGCCGCGACTTATACTACATCAAAGACGGTAAAAAGACAGGCATTGAGCGCATTTACAACCGCATCATTTTTGACGAACTGGAGCGCCGCCAGGATTTGAAAAAAGGATTTGAAATGACGGATGACATCAATGCTCAATGGGTAGGTCATCCCAACTGGTTTTTCCGCATCAGCAAATATACGATGCCTTTTCTCGATAGCCCGTATGTGCCCAAAACGCATTTTGTAAGCGACCTCAAGGGCATTCCCGCCGACCTGGACAAATACGTATTAAAACCGCTTTTCTCGTTTTCCGGACAAGGCGTGATCATCAACCCAACGCCTGCCGATTTGGAGGCCATTACAGATCCTTCCAACTACATTTTGCAGCGCAAGGTAGAATACGCCGGGGTGATTGAAACGCCCGATATACCTGCTAAATGCGAAATGCGCATGATGCTGATATGGCCCGATCATGCAGAGCGCCCCATATTGGTCAATAACCTGATACGCCTGAGCAAAGGCGAAATGGTGGGAGTGCGCTACAATAAAGATAAGGAATGGGTAGGGGCCAGTGTGGGGTTTTATGAATAATTAACGGCGCAGTTGTTTGATTATTAGTACGTTTTCAGAATCGGCAATAAGTTCATCCTGTCTTTTTTGCCTCGTCGCGGTTTGTTTTGCGCTTAGTATCCACTGCACAACCGTTTTTTGGTAATAAGGGGGTTGGCTTTGAAAAAAAGCCCAGGCTTTTCCATTCGCCTTAAGCTGGCTTTCCAGTTCTGCGTCGAGTGTAGTCGGGTCATTTTCATAGGAATAAACGGCTGATTTATCCTCGGTTCTCAAGGCAAAAGCAGCAAGTCCGGCCGGATGCATAAGTTCCCGTTTCGTCAGTTCTTCAATTTTTTTGATATTAACTGCGCTCCAAATGCTTTTGGGTTTTCGGGGTGTAAATCGGATACAGTAGCTTTCCTGGTCGATCGATTTGCGGATGCCGTCAATCCAGCCGAAGCATAGAGCCTGGTCGACCGATTCGCTCCAGGTCATGCTGGGTTTGCCCGTATTAACTTTGTAATAGCCCACCCACAGTTCGGATTGCTTGTCGAAATTAATTTCCAGCCATTGTCTGAATTCACCTGGCGAAGAAAAAAACAGGGGGTTCATGGAAAAAGAGTTTGAGCGGTTTACCAAATCCGGACCCTGTTATTTTCGGGCACATACATAGCGTCGCCCGGTTTAATACCAAACGTCTGATAAAAAGCGTCCACGCTTACAAATGGCCCATTGACGCGCCACTTGGCGGGCGAGTGCACGTCGACCAGCAGGCGGGTTTTGAGGGCTTCCTCGCGGATATGGCCCAGCCAGCCCAGTGAATAGCCCAGGAAATAGCGTTGTGCCGGGGTTAGGCCTGCGATGGGTTTATTTTCCTTGTATTGATTGGTTTTCACAAAAGCATCCCAGCCGAGCAAAATACCGCCCAGGTCGGCAATATTTTCGCCCAAGGTGGCTTTGCCGTTGATCTTGTAGCCAGGCAGGGGTTCGTATTGGTTAAACTGGTTGACCATCACCTCTGCTCTCTTGTTAAATTTGTCCTCGTCATCTTTTGTCCACCAACTCAGCAGGTTGCCTTTTTCGTCAAATTGCCGGCCCTGGTCGTCAAATCCGTGGGTAATTTCGTGGCCGATCGTAGAAGCGCCGGCATAGCCGTATACCAGTGCGTCGTCGAGTTCTTCGTCTCTGAAGCCCGGCACGGTAAAAATGCCGGCGGGCAATACGATTTCGTTATTGGAGGGGTTGTAATAGGCGTTATAAGTTTGGGGGTACATATCCCATTCATCGCGGTCGACGGGTTTGCCGAGTTTGGCCAGGTAGTATAGGTGCCACCATTCGCGGGCGCTCATGAGGTTGTCGGCGTAGCTTTTGCGACCGATTTGCATAGCGCTGAAGTCCTTCCATTTGTCGGGATAGCCCACTTTTTTCTTCATAGCGGCCAGTTTGGCATAGGCTTTTTGTTTGGTGCTATCGCTCATCCAGCTCAGTTGTTCGATACGAATTTTGAGGGCTTGGCGGATAGACTCAACCAGGTCTTCGTAGCGTTTTTTGGCTTTGGCGTCGAAATACGTTTTCACATACAATTGTCCCAGCAGCTCGCCCATCATATCTTCCTGCGATTCGATAACGCGTTTCCATCGCGTTTTTTGGGCCTTGGCGCCGCTAAAAAGCCGGCTGAATTCGAAGGCTTCGTCATTGAACGCGGCGGGCAACGCGCCGGCATAGGTTTCCAGCAGGTGGTAGCGCAGGCTGTGTTTCCAGGTAGACAGCGGCGTAGTTTTCAGCGCTTTTTCGAGGGCTTTGTAGTATTCGGGTTGGCCTACGATTACCGAGTCGACCTGCGGCAATCCCATGGCATTGAAATAACCGGGCAAATCGCAAACGGCGCACATTTTGAAAAAGACCTGCAAGCTCATCTTATTGTAATTGGCGTAGGGATCGCGGAGATCTTCGAGTTTGCGGTGGGCCTTGGCCAGTTCGGTTTCGAGGGCGAGCATCTCATTGGCTGATTTGTCGGCGGCGGTTTGATCTACGCCCGACAGCACGAGCATTTTACTAATGTGTTGCAGGTAGGTTTTGCGAATATTTTGGGTTGCGGAGTCATTTTTAAAATAATACTCCCTTTCGGGCAGTCCCAGTCCGGTTTGCCAAAATTGGAGGGCTATGACCTCGCTATTTTTGGCGTCTTGTCCGATATAAGTACCGATAATCGTACCCACTCCGATGCGTTCCAATTTGCCCACCATTGCGCTCAGCCGTCGTATATCGCTAATAGCGTCGATTTCGTTGAGCAGGGGTTGGAGGGGTTGGAGGCCGTTTTTTTCGATAGTAGCGCTATCCATAGCGGTGGCCCAGAAATCGCCGATTTTTTGCTCGGCGCTACCATGAGGGGCTTTTTGGGCGGCGGCTTTTTCGGCGATAGCGCGCAGGCGGTTGAGATTTTCTTCGATCACCAGGTAGGCGATGCCCCAGCTGCTTTGTTCATCCGGGATGGGGTTATTTTTGATCCATCCGCCATTGGCGTAGGCAAAAAAATCGTCGCCGGGGCGGGCGGTTGTATCCAGGTTGGCGGCGAGGATATCTTTTTTGGCGGCATTTTCAGTTGTTGAAGCCGGTTGTTGGCAGCCATAGGCCGACAGCAGGATAACAGTCAGGGAAAGCAATAGCGATTTCATAGAAAAGGGCAAAATTTGAAATAAAAAAGCGAAGGTAAGCAAACTAATCGCGATAGAACAGCCATTTGCCCAATTCCTTGAGCGTCACTTTTTTGCCGTACATCAAGATCCCCACGCGATAGATTCTACCGGAAAGCCACACCAAAAAGACGGCGGTAGCCAGCAGCAGCAGCACGGAAAGCGCAACCTGCCAGGCCGGCGGATCAAAAGCCAGGCGGGCGGGCATCACGATAGGAGAAAACAGCGGAAATAGCGACGACCACACGGCCAGGCTGGAATGGGGCGCTTGTACGGCCACGATCATGATATAAAAAGCGAGTACAACGGGAATAGTAATAGGGATAGTAAGGGACTGGCCCTCACCCAGGTCGTCGCCCATAGCAGAGCCGACGGCGGCAAAAAGTGCGGAATACATAAAATATCCGCCCAGGAAATACAGAATAAACAGCGGAAAAATCAGCCACCAGGAGATGCGGTTGATTTCGTCCATGACCTGGGCTACCACCAGTTGGGCGTCTTCGCCGTCCATGTCGGGAGGAGGGGGCGTATTGGGCATTTGCGAAGCGTCGAAGCCGAAAAACAGGTTGGCCAACACAACGATAAGCGGCAGCAGAATCGCCCAAATGGCAACCTGGGTAAGGCCTACAGCGCCAACGCCGATGATTTTGCCCATCATGAGTTGAAAAGGGCGCACTGACGATATCATCACCTCCACAATACGGCTGGTTTTCTCCTCCATCACGCTGCGCATCACCATCATGCCGTAGATAAAAACAGTCATATACATGATAATACCCATAAAAAAGCCGATAGCGGCGCCGACGGCGCCCGAGAGTTGGTTGGCGGCCTCCGTAGTAGGCGTAATAGGTTTGGGTTCGAGTTCCACCTTGGTATCCAGGGCTTCGAGTTCCTTGCGGTTGAGTTGGAGTTGCTCAATCTTGTATTCGCGCAGGCTGCTTCGAATTTTTTGGATGATCAGGGGTTCGATATCGAGCGTGAGTTTATCGTCGGAATAATAGCGTACCCGAAACGTTTTATCGAGCAGGTCATCGGGCCTTGGGATCACCAGTACGCCGCTATAGTCGTATTGATCAAATTGCTGGAGGAGCGAGTCGAGCGAAACCTTGACAAAGCGGAAATACAGATTTCGTTCGTCTTTGATAGCGCCTTTAAGGATGTTGGCCTCGTCAATAACGGCGATGTGTTTGGCATCGTCGCTTTCATATCTGAAAATGAATCCTACCACCACCATAAACACGCCGAATGCCAGCGGTGTGAGAAGTGTGGCCAGGATAAACGAGCGTCGGGTGACGCGCGTGAGGTATTCCCGTTTGACGATCAGCCAAAGTTTGTGCATAGCCGGTTTGCGCTTTCCCCCCAAATATATGCAGGATAGGCGGCTGAAAAGAAAAATAGTGCGATTATGTACAAAATGCGGCAATTGGTAGGTGGCGCTTTGCGCAATCCTTTTTAGCTTTGCAGTAAATTAGTACACGACATGGACAATACAAGCGCGAAAAAATCTGTAGCTTTTGATTGGTTGATGACCTTGGTATCGCTGGTAGCAGTTATAGCATTACTGGCATTTGCCGACGAGTGGTTCTGGTTGGCGCTGCCTTTCTTTTTGACTTACCTGGTACGAGCGCTCGATAGCATGTAGATCGAATGTTACTTTGCCGCTCTATGGCGGTTTGTTGCGGCGTCGATCCTGAATGAGACACCTTTACATTAAAATAGTGGCTGCATAAAAAACGGATACCGATTTTATGCAATCGCTATTTTTATATAGTAAAAAAATCCCTGAACATGTACGACGTCCTGATCCTGAGTTTCCTCACGGCGTTTACGCTCACTTATTTTGCCATTCCCTCCATTATTACGATTGCCAGGGAGCGCAACCTGGGCGTAGTGCCCATTGAGCGCAGTTCGCACAAGGTGGTTACGCCTTCGCTGGGCGGAATTGCAATATTTTCCGGGGCTATTTTTTCTATTGTATTGTGGACTCCGTTCGGCGATTTCGCCAGTTTGCAATATATTCTGTGCGCCTTTATCATTTTATTTTTGTTGGGGGTAAAAGACGATCTTTTGCCAATTTCAGCGTATACCAAAATGGGGGGGCAGATCATGGCGGCTGTCATACTGGTATTTAAATCGAATATTCAGTTGACCAGCCTGTATGGTTTTCTCAATATAACAGGGACTATTCCGTTATGGGCCTCTGCCACGCTGTCGCTGATTACTATTCTTGCAATTATTAACGCTTTCAACCTGATTGACGGCATAGACGGGTTGGCGGGCAGCCTGGGGGCATTGATTACGGCTACGCTGGGTTGCTGGTTTTTTCTCACCGACCATTACGAATACGCTATTATGGCTTTTGCTACTATGGGCGCCGTATTGGCTTTTTTGCGCTATAATTTTACGCCGGCGAAAATATTTATGGGCGACACCGGCTCTATGCTCATTGGCGTGGTTTGTGCGGTATTGATCATCAAATTTATTGAAATAAACTACCAACTCGAGGAAGGGCACGCTTTTAAATTCGACAACATTCCGGCAGTCTCCATAGGTATCATGATCCTGCCTTTGTACGATACGGCGAGGGTATTCGTTACGCGGATATTGCGGGGTTACTCGCCTTTTCACGCCGACAGGCGGCATATTCATCACCTGTTGATTGACTACGGGCTGAGCCACATGCGCGCCACGGCGATATTGGTGTTTGTTAACTTGCTCTTTATCTGTTTTGTTTTTTCTTTTCACGATATTCTTGGACTGCATCTCATGCTAATTTTGCTACTGTCTACAGTAACGGCGTTGACTTATATGCTGCACAGGGCGGTTTTAAAAGTCACACACCAGGTAGCAGGGCAGTCCTGACATTTAGAGCATGAAAGCTATTCTTTTGGTATTTATCGGTGGAGGCGCCGGCAGTCTGGTTCGTTATGCCATTGCCGTTGCGGCGGGTTGGTGGCGTCCCGTATTCCCTTGGGCAACCCTTGCGGCCAATGCGTTGAGCTGTTTTGTATTAGGGGTGTTTTTGGCCCTGGCGATGCGTGATACGCTGAGTACGGAATACCGATTATTGTTCATGACGGGGTTCTGCGGCGGATTCAGCACATTTTCCACTTTTACCAGCGAATCCTGGCAACTCATGCAACAAGGGCGCTGGGAGTTGGCCCTGTTCAACGTAGCCTTGAACTTGTCGATTTGCCTGATTTGTCTATATTTGGGCATTCGGATTGCTCAACCCTAACGTTCTGTATATGCAATTTACCCATCAAATACTCGACAGGCTTGATTTGCTAGAACAGAAGTATGCCGTTATGGGGCAAGATTTGCTCTCTTACCTAGATGGCCTGCTTTACGCCGATTACCTGACCTACTGGGATTATATTCATCTCGACACGCTGTTGAGCCTTCAGAATCCCAAAACGCCATTTCCCGACGAGCGTATATTTATTATTTACCACCAGATTACGGAGTTATATTTTCAGTTGATCATACAGGCCGTTGAGCAGGCGATATACGCTGAAAACCCCGGGCGGGACATATTCCTCCGGCAATTGCAGCGGGTGAACAATTACTTCGAGCATTTGATCCATTCTTTTAATATCATGGTGGATGGAATGGATAAGGAAGAGTTTCTCAAATTTCGCATGAGTTTGCTGCCTGCCAGCGGTTTTCAATCGGCGCAATACCGGCAAATTGAAATACTCAGTACTGATTTGCACCGCCTAACCCACCACTCCCGGCGCGGCGAGTTGTCGCCCGAAGCGCCGGTCGCAGAATTGATACAGCATCTGTACTGGAAATCGGGCGCCACCGAGTTAGCCACGGGCAAAAAAACGCTGACGCTTAAGCAGTTTGAACAGAAATACGCCGACGCTTTTTTGCAACTGGCTGAAAAAGTGCGACACTGTAACCTATGGCAGACCTACTGCCGGCTTGATGAGGCGACGCGCAACGACGAGGAAATCATCCGGCAAATGCGCGAGCACGACTTCAACGCCAACGTCCGTTGGCCGCTTATGCACCTTCGCTCCGCGGTGAGATATCTCGACAATAAACCCCAGGTAATTGCCGCAACGGGGGGTACCAATTGGCAGGAATATCTGCCGCCCAAAAACCAGCGCGTAATTTTTTATCCCGAATTGTGGACTGACGAAGCGCTCGAAAGTTGGGGCAAAAAAATGAATCCGCCGGCTTAATCCGGGTTGTCCGTTGAAGGCTGCCGCCAGCGAATATCGGCATTGACGAGCAAGGCAGTATAAATGAAAAAGAAAGAGCCCACCTTGTCAACTTCTATCAGGTCATTGATAATCAGGAAGGTGTGAATTACGATCAGGCACAGCAAAGCCGTCATGACGATTCGTTTTCGGGCAGGATCGTTTATGCTGTGATAGATTTGTTCGCCTCTGATGAGGGTATAAAAACTAAGCGCTAAAAATAGCAGCAGGCCTATGACGCCCTGATCAACCAGGGTCATCAGGTAATAGCAATGGATGCCCGACTGCTCCGGGTTATCGCTCACATAAGTTCGAAAACTTTTGACGGTATAACTTTGGTAAAAATTCAAAAAGTTGCCTGGGCCAAATCCTACCAGGGGGTATTCCTTGCTCATATACACGCCGGCGATCCAGCGGTACAGCCGCTCCATGGTAGAAATATCTTCCATTTTATAAGTGGCTTCGATTAAGTTGTCGAAGCGGTGGTGCGCTACGGTGCGGTCGTAATTGGGGGCATATTGCAGGTAATTATCGCGATACGCAAAATGGCCCAAGGTGATGACGGCTGCTAATACCGCCATCACAATAGCGTGCCTGGTGAGTCGCCAGCGCACAACGAAATAAGCGCCTGCTGCTACCAACAGGGCCACATAGGCGGCCCGGGTATATGATAAATAGACGGCCAATAGCATAAAAGCCGCTACTGCCAAGAGCCATCGCCGTTGTCTGCTACCGGGGGCCGTCCAGCTCAGTCCCAACCACATCAAAGGGGCAAATAAGGCCAGTGAAACCGCATAGTTGACATGGTTGCGGTAAAATGGGTGCAGTACAGTGTGAATTGATTTAAAAGTAAAGCCCTCCAGGCCATGTCGGGCAAATACTACCAGCACCGTAAATAACAGCGGATAAAAAAACCACCGGAAGAGCCGGCGAATATCCTTTTCTGTAGTTAGCAGCCATCCCGCCATAAAATAAAACACAACTACGTACCAGGTTTTTGCAAGGGCGAATTTGAGCGATACAAACCACAAGCTGGACGTCAAAGTGGTGAGATAAATCCAACCTACATGGGCCAGCAGTAATAAAGTGATAGGATGCAGCAAAAAGCGGGCGTCCAGGCGTTTTCCCGGTTGAGCAAAATAGAGCAAGAACACCAGCATCAGCCCCACAATGAGCGGTTCAGAGGGCAGATCGGTGCCAAAACCATTGGGCAATACAACCTCTGTAGAAAGCGGGATACTGGCGATAAGCAGAAAAAAAACCTGTCTGAAATCGACAATAGTGAGATAAACGAGCAGAAAAAAAGCGGGTAGCCCGGCCAGGAAATAAAATTCTGTGGCAATTCCCAGCAAAACCGACAATACGACAATAGCCCCGTAGGTCCAGAAGAACCATTCCGGCAGATTGGCGGGTTGAAAACGACGCCAGAGGTTATTTAGGGTCGTAGATTTCCCGCCAGTTGACATCTTTGTAGGTTTCGAGCAATAAAATGCCTATAATACTAAACAGGAAGGCTACTGCGGTGGCGGCCAGTACCAGTATGGAGCGTTTGGGCCTTGACTTGATGATGGGGGTTTGCGCCTCTTCGATCACCATAATAGCCGGAATATTCGACTCGTACGTTGCCCGGTATTGTTTGAGGCGCTCTTTGTCTTCGCTAAGGCCCGCATTTGCTTCTGAATATTGGCGTTCATATGCCAATACGGTGGGCGTTCCGTCGTTGAATTGTGCAATTTTGGCTTCCAGATTTTTTACCTCTTCTTCCATACCCCGGACCTTGGCTTCGAGGTTGCGAATCGTATCGCGGTGAATGCGCGGAGATTGCCGCAATACTTCGAGGCGGGTACGGTTGCTGATCAGTTTGGCTTCCGTTTCGGAATACTGGGCGGTGAGGGTTTCCGATTGTGCTACGATGTTATAAACGCCGTATTGCTTGCGCAATTTTGACATGGAGTCGCCCAGTACTTTCAACTGTTTTTCTTTTACGGCGATTTCGTCTTCAAATGTTTTGATTGACTTGAGCTGGCTGTCTTTGAGCAATCCCTGGGTTATGGTATTGATTTTTTCGCGGGCGGCGCGGGCAATTTTGGCCGCCATTTCCCTGTTTGTATCTTCCACCGACAATTCAATGGCGTCGAGTTTGGTCTTTTTAACATCGTAGCGTTTAAAAAAGGCCATTTTTACCTGGTGCGGCGCTTTGAAGTTGGAGCTGTCAATGTCGTAGTGGGTATACAAATCAAAGCTGTCAACCAGATAATTGACCAACTCGCTCGACTCGGCGATGGTGAGCACCCGGTCGATATCCTGTTCGTTGCCGTAGTACTCAGGCTCCAGCTGACCTTTGCCGAAAATAATTTCCGGCTTGGCCTGATCGGGACTGGCTACGATAAACACGGTAGTGGCTTTATAATAATTAGGTAGTAAAAGCGAGATGGCGGCACTTCCAATGCCAACTATTGCGCATACATAAAAGATGGGTTTTTTCCATCTGAATAATGTCTGCAATACGCCAAGTAAAGTAGTCTCTCTATTCTCCATGAGATGATAAACCCGGTTAATTTTAGTATCTGTCTGGCAAAGGTAGTAAAACCCGGGAAAAGGAAGCTTATTCCTTCGCCCTGTGCTGCGCGCCCGGCGCCATCAGTCGTAGCGCTTCGCGAAGATTGACCAGTTTGAATAGCAACGCCCCAATGCAGACAAGGCATATTGTGACGAAAAATTTAACAGCCCAGAAAGCATCTAAACCGGATTTGATTAAGATAGCGGAAATAACCGCAAATACAATGAATACTGGCAGCCGCAACAATTCTGCCTTCGGCCGGCGCAGCGAATTTTGGCGCAGCGCAATGATCAACTGTCCACCAAAGACAACAACCTGGGTGATGAGCATGGCCCAGGCGGCGCCCAGCGCTTTGTGAGAGGGAATGAGTATGATATTTAATACAATATTAATAACCAGGCTAACAGCGTATACTTTGTTGATAGCGCCCATCTTGCCGCCGGCAGTGATGAGCGTTCCAAAAACATACCCGCCGCAAGTTGCAACAAAACTCCACATAAGTATTCCCAATATCGCCCCGCTATATTCGCTGCCATGGCGGTACAGTATTTCCATGATCTCGACACGATATAACCACACTGGCACAGTAATGCCGATTGCTACACTAAGAATAAGCTTGAAGCTAAAAAACACCAATTGCTGCAAAGCGTCGCGGTCGCGGTGTAGCTGTGCAAACATGGGCAACAACAGCCCTGTAAACAAAAAACCTATCATGTTGGATGCTTCCAGCAGGCGATACGCCGAAGCATAAACATCGGCCTGGTATTTTCCGTCGGGTAATAATCGCTCTATCATTACTCCGTCGATACGGTTGTAGGCCGACATGAGGAATACGGCCAACGCAAAAGGATAGCTTTGTTTTAATATCAATAACAGCAGGGCCGGCTTGAAACGGAATCTCGTAATATGTATGCGATCGCGCAATACCAACCAGCTAATAACAATGGCCGCAGTCCAACTGGATGTTTGCATGAGAACAAATTGCTCGATGGAAAAGCCGCGCCCTTTAGTGGGGCCATACAGGATCAAACCCAGTAACCCGATCAACACCAATTTGTCAACTACCGATATGAAGCTGTCAATGCGGTACAACCCCAAACCTGAAATGTTGGATCGCAGAAATTGCAAAAAGGAATTGAGTAATTGGTTGAAAGCAATGAGCGCAAGCAAGCCAAAGCCAAAACCCTTGTAGCCGGCGCTAATTCCTGCAATCATGACAACCAGGAAAAAGAGTAGCCCCAGCCCCAGCTTGAGCAGTAAAATATCGGCGAAATATTTGGATAGCAAATGCCTGTGCTTGGCGACGTGCTGGTTGTTGTAATATTGAATACCCAGGTCGCTGGCGATCTGGAATAGAAACGAAAGGTTAAAAAGCGCGAAGTACAACCCATAATCCCCACCCGCAAGGGTATTTTGCACAGACCGCTCAATGCCGAACAAGTAGAAGGGCTTGATCAGCAGATTGATAAAGATCAGAAACAGTAGATTAATGAGAAATTCGCGCTGCATTGTTATTCATAACGCAACGATTCAATAGGATCGAGCCGGGCAGCTTTTAGCGCCGGGTATAAACCGGAAATAAGCCCCACCGCCATACAAGTGATAACGGCAATGGTAATCCACAACCAGGGAAACAGGAAGCTGCCTCCCATCAGCCAGGTGACGATATTGCCAACCAGCACGCCCAGGAAAATACCGAATAAACCGCCCAATTGGGTGATGACCACCGCCTCGGTAAGAAACTGGATGAGTATATTCCGACGAGTAGCGCCCAACGCTTTACAAATACCGATTTCGCGGGTACGCTCTGTAACCGATACGAGCATGATGTTCATCAAACCAATAGCGGCGCCAACCAGCGTAATAAGTCCGATGCCGATTGCAGCCAGACGGAAATAGGTGGTATTTTCTTTGATAATACTGATGAGGCCATCGCTTTTACTGATCTCAAAATCGTTTTCCTGGGAGGCTTTTAGCCGGCGTACGTTGCGCAATACCATAGTAGCATTGCCGATGGCGTTGTCGATTTGAGTGGCATCGTTTACGGCTACCAGAATATTGTAGTTCATTTCCTGGGTGCCGTAGTACTGCTTGGCGGTTTGTAACGGTATCAAGATGCGGCGATCTTCACTTTGATTCATGCTTGACCCCTTCGATTTAAGTACGCCTATGACAGTAAGTTTGATATTGCCGGCGGCAATCACTTTACCCAGGGCTTTATCGGGTTTGTTGTCGAACAGGTCTTTCACAACATCATTGCCAATAACGGTTTTGTTGCCGCCGCTGAGGGCCTCCTCGGGGGTGAAATTTCTGCCTATTTCCATGTCGAATCCTTTGGCCTCGAGGTAATTTTCATTAATGCCAAAAATGAAAAAATTGGGGTTGGTTTTTTTATTGTTGTATTTGATTTCGGCATTGCCGGTACACATAATGGATATGGATGTTTTGGCGGGAAAGATAAACCGCTCTTTGAATTCCATAACTTGTTTATAAGAAAAAGGATCCGCTTGTTTAGCCTGTCTGCCATCCCGGTTTCCCCTTGCGCCGTCTCCCCCTTTAGGGTCTACATCAAAGGTGTTGGCGCCCAAATACGAAAGGTTGTCGTTGAGCGAATAAATAGCGCTGTCAATGGCCGTCAGGATGCCCACAAGCGCCATGATACCGAAAGCAATAATTAAAAGGGTAAGTATGGCGCGCAGCCAATTGGAGCGAACCGAGCGAATAGCCAGGCTTATATTTTCCAGCAAGTTCATCAGCTAATGAAATTAGAAAGCTAAAATACGCTTTACCCCTCGTATTAACGACTTTGTTCGATCAATTCCGAATACGCATAGACGTAAGGCATTGATCAATGTGTGAGAGCTTGCAATAGTCGCCAGGCTGCCGCCTGTAATGTCTCGCCAAAAACAAAAATCCCTTCGCGATGGCCTTCCATTACAAATAGTCGTTGTTGTTGTAAATCTGTGGTACGCAACAACCTGATAATTTCGTATGCCATTTCGGGGGTTCCATAGCTGGCGGCAGCATCGGTAGTCGGCACGCGGTGCAACAGGTGTTCCCACAAGCACAGCGAGTGTGCGTGAATGACGCCGCCCACCCAGGGGCATTCAGCATAGATAACGGCGTGACTCATTGACTCGGAAGAAGCAATCAAAGGACCACGGCACCACAACTCATTGTCGTTGATGTTCACTTGAGTAACCAGACTGTAGTGGGCGCCGTCCAGCCGGGGTAAATGCCCCGTTGCCGATCCACTGATGAGAAATTGATTACCTTCCTCCCAACGCTTACTGATATTGCCGTAGCCTACACCATCGGGATAAACGCCTATAAGCTCGTGTTGGTAGGCTGCCGCCCGCCATTCGTTGAGATCGGCGACGTCTTCGTCTTTCCAGGCCGGCGCCGGCGACCAATGTACCTCAAATTTGATATAGCCTTCGTACGGTTGTTGCATCACGTCTTTATGGATGTTTTTTTTCAGGAAATAACTGCAACAAACCATCTTCGCTTGCCGGACAACCACCTCGGTCGGTAATTAGACCTGTAACTAATCTTGCCGGGGTTACGTCGAAGCCGTAATTGGCAGCGTGGCTATCGGCAGGGGCGATGAGTACTTCTGCCAAGCGCCCTTCGTGAAGCCCCTGCACGTATTTTACTTCGTCGGCGCTGCGCTGTTCGATGGGAATTTCCCGGAGGCCGTCGCGCAATTGCCAGTCAATTGATGAGGCAGGCAAAGCCACATAAAAAGGTACGCCGTTGTCGGCAGCGGCAAGCGCCTTGAGGTAGGTGCCGATTTTATTGGCTACATCGCCTGTACGGGTGGTGCGGTCAGTGCCGACAATGACTATATCCACCATGCCGTGCTGCATGAGGTGACCGCCGGCGTTATCGGTGATAAGGGTGTGCGGTATGCCGTGTTGAAGTAACTCAAAGGCGGTGAGCTGGGCGCCCTGGTTGCGTGGCCTTGTTTCGTCAACCCATACATGTACGGGAATGCCTTTGTCGTGAGCCAGATAGATGGGAGCAAGCGCTGTTCCGTAATCTACACAGGCCAGCCACCCCGCGTTGCAATGAGTAAGTACGCGCACCGGCCTGCCGGGATGGCGCTCATAGATAGCTTCCAGCAGCGGCAAACCATATTCGCCAATACGCCTGCACTGCGCTGCACTTTCCCTGGCTAACGCGGCAGCTTCGGTTATTGCTGTTTCGCGCATTTGCGAAAGTGTTGTACACGGCGTTAAAGCGGCGACCATGTGGTCGACGGCAAAAAACAGGTCGACAGCCGTGGGACGGGCGTTTTTAAGTTGAGCGGCCCAATGCGGGAGGTGTTCGTGGGCAGTATCGATATCAGATACATGTAGTAAAGCCAGATACAATCCGTAGGCGGCAGTGACGCCTATAAGGGGAGCGCCGCGCACGTGCATGTCGCGGATAGCTTCTATACATTGATCCAGGCTGCGCAAGTCCTCAATGACCACTTCGTGGGGAAAACGCCGCTGGTCGAAGGTGTGTACGACCGCAGGGTCAGCTTCGTCGAGCCAAATAGTTTGATAATGATGCCCGTTGATCTTCATAGCGTGTACTTTAATAGCGCAACAATTCACTCATCGCACTACCCACCTTGTCGATAGAGGGCAACATGGTCCGTTCGAGTGTCTCGTTGAGGGGAACGGCAGGCATGTTTTCCGCGCCGATAGTGCGCACAGGCGCATCAAGGTGCTCAAAGCAGTGTTCCTGTATTCTGGCGGCGATACTCTGTGCAAAAGTGTTATTAACGGGTTCTTCAGTAACCACCAAAATACGGCCATGCGCCCTGGCGCGGCTGTAAATCATTTCTTCGTCGAGTGGATAAAGCGACCGCAGATCGAGGATTTCTATTTGTCCCGGCATGTGCTGGGCGGCATTTAAAGCCCAGTGAACGCCCATGCCATAGGTGACGACCAGCAGGCTTTCGCCCTGTAATATTTTGTTGGGGTCGGCTTCCAATGCCAGGCGGGCTTTGCCCAGCGGCACGATGTAATTTTCGTCGGGTTCTACTGTTTTAGCAGCGTCGGTGCCAGGTACTTTTGACCAATAAAGGCCTTTGTGCTCAAAAATAACCACAGGGTTGGGGTCGTACCAGGCGGCCTTAAGCAGCCCTTTCAGGTCGGCGCCGGTGCTGGGATAGGCAATTTTGATGCCCCTGATATTGGCAACTACCGACTCAACGCTGCTGGAATGGTAAGGCCCACCGCTGCCGTAAGCGCCGATAGGTACGCGCAATACCATGCTCACCGGCCACTTGCCATTGCTGAGGTAGCAGGAGCGGCTTACCTCCGTGAAAAGTTGATTGAGCCCCGGCCATATATAGTCGGCAAACTGGACTTCAACGATGGGCCGGAGCCCTACGGCGCTCATACCAACTGTGCTGCCTACAATAAAAGCCTCCTGAATGGGCGTGTTGAAAACGCGATCGTCGCCGAATTTATGCGCCAGCGTCGCCGCTTCGCGGAAAACGCCGCCGAGGCGGCCGCCGACGTCCTGACCGTAGAGGAGGCATTCGGGGTGGGCCCGCATGAGTTCTTCCACGGCGTGCAATGCACAATCGACCATTACAATAGGCGCAGCGCCATGGGGCTCGCGTTGCCCCTTTTCTTCCGTGATTGGTGTTGGCGCAAAGTCGTGGGTGAATAAATCTTCAGGGCGAGGGTCTTCAGTAGCGCGGGCAGCAGCAAAATCTGCCATTACAACGGCATGGGCCTCTGCTTCCAACGCGGCCAGTTTTTTCTCTGAAATGCCGCTATCGAGTAATTGCCGGCGGAAAACCGGGTAGGGATCTCTATCGTGGTGGTCTTCCAGGTCGTCGCGATACCACTCTTTGCGTACACCGCTGGTGTGGTGGTTGAGCAGCGGCACATGGGCGTGAACCAGGAAAGGACGCCGCTCGCGACGCATCGTATGGATGACATCTTGCAGCGTGTGGTAGCAGTCGAAAAAGTCGCTGCCGTCAATGCGACGCACCTCGATGCCATGGAACCCGCGAGCGTAATCGGCGGCATCCTGGGCGCGTGTTTCGGCGGCGTTGGCCGAAATGTCCCAGCCATTGTCTTGTATCAGGTAAAGGATCGGAAATTGTTTGAGCGCCGCCATCTGGAACGCCTCGGCAACTTCGCCTTCGGTGACCGAAGCGTCGCCCAAAGAACACACTACAATGGGTTTGTTATTCCCATAATCGGGGGCGAGGCCATGTTTTTCCTGATACTGAATTCCCATTGCGACACCAGTAGTGGGGATAGCCTGCATGCCCGTAGCAGACGATTGATGCGGGATTTTGGGCTTGTCGGGGTCTTTCAGGCTGGGGTGCGAATAGTACGAGCGGCCTCCTGAAAACGGGTCGTCGCGTTTGGCCATCAGTTGCAACATAAGATCGAAGGGGCGCATGCCTATACCGAGCAAAATAGATTCGTCGCGATAATAGGGGGATACCCAATCCTGGGGTAGCAATTGCAGGGCCAGGGCCAACTGTACTGCTTCGTGGCCGCGAGAGGTGGCGTGTACGTATTTCGAAACAAATTTGAAATTTTCCTCATACGTCTCCGTCATAGACTTGGCAGTAGCCATAAGTTGGAAGGCCTTGAGCAGCGTATCCCTGTGGATAGATAATTTGGTGTTAATCATGTTAGGACATTGTAGTGCAAAGATAGGGCATATCGTTAATACGCGCCTTGACATTTGCACCGGGTAGCAAAAAATTAGCCGGAAAGCTGGAACTTTGTGCGGCATTTGCCGCTTTGAGCTAAGACGTTTAACACCCGGAACATGTCGACTGTTGTCACGCCCGTTTTAAAATCGTATCGCGAGCATTTTCGCGAAACCCTGGTTTTGTCCTTTCCTGTCATCATCGGACAAGTGGGCAATCTTATGCTCAATATTACCGATAATATTATGATTGGGGGCGTGAGTTATGTGCAATTGGCAGCGGCATCGTTGGCCAACAGCGTATATTTCATCATAACTATTCTGGCAATGGGCTCTATGAACGTAGTAGCGCCTTTGGTAGCCGAAGCTATAGGGGCAGGCGAGCATGGGCTGGCGGGGAGATACCTGCAACAAGGGCTTTTAAAAGCGCTGTTGATATCGGCTGTCAGTACAATGCTTACCATGATGGCCGCAGAAGCTTTGCCCTGGCTTCAGCAGCCCGAAGAAGAAGTCGCGCTGGCACAGCAATACCTGCGCATTATCAGTTTTTCCACCCCGCCGCTGATTATTTTTATAGCGTACAAACAATTCTGCGACGGGCTCGGCGATACGCGCTACGGTATGATCATAACGCTGGCGGGCGTATTGCTTAATGTGTTGCTCAACTGGTCGCTCATCTATGGCCACTTTGGGCTGCCCCGGCTGGAATTGGCGGGTTCGGGGATAGCCACCGTGACTTGCCGGGTATTGATGGCCCTGGGTATGGGCCTATTTGTCCATTTTCACCGGGCCTACCTGCCTTATCTGTCGGGGTTGCGTTTCCGGCAGGCCGATGCCGACTTGCTGGGCAAACTCTTCCGCCTGGGTATCCCCATGGGTTTACAGATATTTTTTGAAGTTGCTGCCTTTTCCGGCGCTGCCATTCTCATCGGCTGGTTGCCGCAGGAAGCCACGGCAGCGCGGGCCGCGCATCAGATGGTACTCAATATTGCGGCCATCAGCTTTATGATAACGCTTGGCATTTCGGTGGGCGCCAGCATCCGGGTGGGCAATGCGTTGGGCGCCAAAGACCCCGCCAATTTGCAGAGGGCGGGTTATTCCGCTCTGGCCTTAGGCTTGGCCTACATGATTTTTTCTGCATTGGCGATGATTGCCTTTCGCCATGAATTGCCTACCTTATACGGCGTTGAAGAACCTGTCGTATTGGGCATAAGCGCCCGGCTCATGGTCATTGCAGGTATTTTTCAGGTCTTTGACGGAACCCAGGCTATTGCGGCGGGCTTATTGCGCGGCCTCCAGGATGTGCGCTTCCCCACCTGGATTACTTTCACTGCATACTGGGTTATCTGGATACCCCTTGCTTATGTGTGGGGGTTCCCACTCGGCTACGGCGTTGACGGCATCTGGTACGCCGATATTGTGGCCCTGGCCTTCGCCGCCGTCTTGCTGACGTGGCGGTTTAGGAGCCTGGCAGGCAGGGCATCACCCGCTAATCGCGAATAAATTAGTTCTTATACCGCATGTATTTTAGTCCCGAAAAATCACTCCTTCCCCAACCTAAACTCCACGCGCCTGTTAAACTGCCGTTCCTCATCTGTATTGCCATTAAAAGCATAGCGGGCGCCGTGGCTGAGGTATCGCATACGAGAAGTTGCCACGCCCTCGCGTTCGAGATAGCGCAGGCAGTTGAGCACACGAAGACGGGAAAGCTGATCGTTGGATTCAGGAGCTTCGATGGCGTCGGCGAATCCTTCCAGGAGTAGCTGGTAGTCGGGATTATCGCGCATAAACTCGGCGATGCGGTCAAGCAGGCTGAATTTATCGATATCGGCTTTGCCGGGAGCGAAAGTGAGATACTGTCTGCTGAGGTCGGCTGCGGCTTCGGCGGCATCGTAGGCCTCAGGGCAGCCGCGGTTGGCGAATACGCCGAATACGTGGGGGCAATGGTCTTTGGCGTCTTCGATGCCGTCGCCGTCGGTGTCGGGGCAGCCGTTGAAAATGGGAAGGCCGTATACTTCGGGGCAGCGGTCTTCATCGTCAAAAACGCCGTCGCGATCGGTATCGATTTCGGGGCACCCCTTGCGGTCAATGGCGCCGGCAATATCGGGGCATTTGTCGAGGGCGTCTTCGACGCCGTCTCCATCGGTATCTACTATCGGGCAACCCTTGCGGCTCGCTTCGCCGGCCTGTTCTGGGCATTCGTCATAGGGGTCGGCCAGGCCGTCGCCGTCGGTGTCGGGGCAGCCTTTGAGCTCGGGCAATCCAGCCAGCATTGGGCACTCGTCGAAGGGGTCGGCAATGTTGTCTTTGTCGGTATCGGGGCAGCCGTTGTATATGGCGAGGCCGGCTACGTTGGGGCATTCGTCGTCATCATCGGCAATGCCGTCGCCGTCGGCGTCGTTCGACAGGCTAAAACGCCAGCCGGCACTTAGCATTACCAATCCGTACCAGTCTTTTTTGAGGGGATTGCCCGACAGGCTGATGCCGTCGAGATAATCGGTGTAGGGCCGGCGAATACCGGCTTCCACTCCCAGCATCCAGGGGCGGTGGGCCGGCCGGTAGTCAAGCCCCAAACCTGCCAACCAGGGAAAGCGAGTTTTGGGGTAATTTGCTAATCGATCTTCTTCAATAGGTTTGAGCAGGGCGTCGTATTTATTGCGCGAAAAATCGGGTTGCGGCTTGAATAGCAATAGGCCGGCGCCGGCATAGAGGTAAGGCGACAATTCGCCGGGCGAAGCCCAAAAGGCCGCCAATGGGCGCCATTCGGCTTGCAGGGAAAACTCCGCCATATCAGTCGCGAAGCTAAATCCGCGCTGCCGCCTCCATTCATCTGCGCTGTTGAATTCGTTGCCGCTCAGTCGCCCGTAAATAGCGTTAAAACGCCCCGAAAATTGATCGTGCAATTGGTAGCGCAAAAATATGCCGGCAGCAGGCCGCATATTGCGCCATTGCCCCCATCGGGCATCTACAATATCGCCGGCACTGTTGGCGCCGCCCAGCAACAAACCGGCTTCCCAGGGCAGCGATTGCCCCGGCAGCAGCGTAGCTGTCAGCATAGCCAATATGGCGTTAACTGTCCGGCGTATCATGCGAATTGATTATTTTGACTAAAGATATTAAATAAAATTAATTGTAATGTGTTTTTATCGGCGC
>DAINSQ010000065.1:0-3942 GCA_036741235.1 Saprospiraceae bacterium
AGCACATCAGCACATCAGCACATCAGCACATCAATTACATATATTTTCCAAAAAACGCCACGAGTTCCTTGCGCAAATCGTGGTAGATGTCCTCAAAGTTTTCCATGGCCTGCCGCTCCCGTACTTCAACCGGGAACAAACGCCTGTCTATGGCCGTTGGGTTTTCCAATACGCTGTGTTCGAGCAACTCCTCTTTGCCTTTGATGGCTTCTTTCAGGCGGTGTATTTCACTGCGCTGTATCGTAAGCCGGTTGGTAAGGCTATCACAAGTGGCCAAAATTTCGGGATTGGTGTATTTTCCGGCAATTTCCAGTAAACGCCTCTCCAAAAAGGCTACTTCGTCTTTATAAAATGCCAAACGATTGATCCACTCTTTGTGTTCGGCATGCTGCTCGTAAATGTGTTGCTTGTTATGGTCCATGGCTTTGCTATTTTTTCAACAAGGTAAGCCGGCGCACTGCTATGTACATTGACGGATATCAGCTTGCAGGGTGATTTTTGTTGAGAACTTAATGAGTTGACAAGTTTGTGGTTTGATAAAGACACATACCCATAAATACTTATATTTACTCCAAAATCTATACCCTATGCGCCGTATTGTAGCTATAATCTCCTTATTCTGCCTATTGCCGTTCCTCTCAACAGGCCAAAGCCCATTAGATAAAGTCATTGCCGTAGAGGTCGTCACCAACGCCGATGTTCCTTCCATCCGACTCAGTTGGCCGACTATGGACAATGCACAATATACACTCCGAAAGCGGGTAAAAGGAACGACTACCTGGAATAACCTTTTTACAAATGCTACCATTACAAATTTTACCGACGAGGCTGTATCCATTGGCGTATGTTATGAATACGGCCTCATCCGCAGCGGTACGCCCGCCCAGGCCAACGCCTACCTGCTGGCAGGCATCGATCTGCCGGTTGTGGACCACCGCGGAAAAATACTGCTGATCGCTGATGAAACGCTCTCGCCCATCTGGGATAAAGTGATGCGCCTGAACAATGACATCATGGGTGACGGCTGGACCGTCGAGCTGATTGGCGTAAACCCGGACTCGGTTAGCGTTTCAACTATTAAAACGGCTATTGTAAACGCCTACAACGCCGCACCATCTCAAGTCAAGGCCGTTTTTCTGCTGGGGCGCATCCCAGTACCCTATTCCGGCAATATCTGCCCCGACGGCCACTCCGAACACTGCGGCGCCTGGCCCGCCGACGCTTATTACGGAGATGTCAATGGTAACTGGACCGACAACCTGGTTAACACAACCTCGGCAGCCCGCCCCGAAAACCGCAATATTCCCGGCGATGGCAAATTCGATCAATCAACCATCCCTTCTCAGCTTGAACTACAGGTAGGCCGGGTTGATTTTACCCGCCTCAACCCCGCTACGTTTGGCGAATCAAATCTGCTTGCACTTTACGAACGCTACCTCGATAAAAACCACGCTTTCCGGCAAACTCACTACCGCCCGTTGCAACGCATGCTGGTCGACGATAATTTCGGCTATTTCAACGGCGAATCATTTGCATCCAACGGTTGGAAAGCAGGTTATAACCTCTTCGGCGCCAATAATACCACCGCAGGCGATTTTCAACTCGACACTGATACGGATCCGATTCTGATGGCCTACGGCTGCGGAGGCGGTTCCTACCAAAGCGCAGGCGGAGTGGGCACTACCGCTTCTTTTGCCGCCGATAGTATTAAGGTAGTATTTTCTATGCTTTTCGGCAGCTATCACGGCGATTGGGATAGCGACAACAATTTTATGATGGGCGCATTGGCGAATAAAGGCGGAATACTGTCCTGTTCCTGGTCGGGACGCCCCAATTGGTATTACCACCACCTCGGCATGGGCGAAAATATCGGCTTGAGCGCAGGCATAACTATTAACAACGGCCTTAGCGGCCATTATGCCGACGGCGGCTTTGGCAATGGAATGATTCATGTGGCCCTGCTGGGCGATCCCACACTGCGCCTGTCCTATCCCTCCCCTCCTGACCAACTAAACGTTACGGCCAATTGCAGTAATAATTTGTTGCAATGGCAAGCCGCTACCGATACCTCGCTTACCGGCTATCATGTCTATCGCCTGGCAGGCACTCCCGGCGCATCCTGGGAACGGATCTCTTTTTCGCCCACCGCCGATACGTCGTTCTCTGATGATTCTCCTGTGTTAAGCGCCCGCTACATGGTGCGCGCCGTCACCTTGCAGCAATCGCTGTCGGGCACGTATTACAACCAGAGTACCGGCGCTATCAGCCCGATGATTGTACGACCCGAACCGCTTGAAATCACTATAGCGGCTACCGACGAAACCGGCCCCGGCGCCTACGACGGCAGTGCGACAGCCTCCGTCAGCGGCGGCGTTGCTCCTTACGAGTTGTGGTGGAGCAATAACCAGACAGGCGATACTATAACCGGACTGGGCCCAGGCTCGTATAGCCTGGTAGTAACCGACGCCCAGGGGTGTACTTCAAATGCATCGGTAACCATTTCCACTATTGTCGGTACAGGAGAACCGGCACTGCCGTTAGTAGCGTCGATATTTCCCAACCCCGCCTCCGCCGGCGCCCCGGCCTACCTGAAGTATCAGACTGACCGGGCCGGACTGGAAGGCCGGCTAAGCCTATACAACGCCACGGGGCAATCCCGCTGGGAAATACCCTGGCACGGCACTGAAATGCAAGGCCTTACGCTGCTGCCTATAGAAAATATCCCACCGGGCGTGTATTGGATTTCACTTTTTCTGCCGGAGTATGGGCGTATGACGTGGAAATGGATAATTGGAAAAGATTAGACTACAAATTCATTCACTCGCTTTATTACCAGTTGAATATCGCTGAGCGACAATTTCTGGTTGACCGGCAATACGTAGTGGGTCTGGAGTAAATACCAGGCATGGGGATAATTTTCGCGTTGCTCATCGGGCAAAAACCACCATCGATCAGTATAAGCAGCTCCTCGTATACCCCACTGCTGTAAATAAGCCGCCAATTCCCGGCGATGGGGCGTTACAACCGGAAAGCCGATCAATGGAATACATCCCAAATCGACGGAATGAATGGGTTTCAGCAGTGGATTTTGCAGCAACTGATGGTATAGTTCAACCTGCCGCATCCGCTGTTCCGCGACTCGCTGATGATCAGTATGCGATAATAACCACCTGCCTACTCGGGAAAAAGTGTGCGGATGAATACAATACCGCATCAACAGGCGATAGGAACGATTGTAAAACCAGGTCGCACTTCGGGCTAATACATCCAGACTGTCCCATTTCCCCAAATATTGCGATGCAGCGCCAAGCGCCAACGAGGCCAACCTGGCAAATAAATGCCTGCTTCGCAACCAAGACCAAGGCCTGGGCGGGAAAAATACCAGATCGCTGCGCAAGGCAATTATGAGACACCCGTCAGTAACACCCAACAGTTTAGGAGGAGAAAACAAGCATAAATCAGCAGGACTCTGATAGCCGGCCAGCCAGTCGCAAAAGGTACTGTGCGCAAAATCCTCTACCAAACAACAGTCTTCTGGCAACAGACTTTTTAACCGGGCCGTATCGCGCACAATACCAAACAAATGAATGATAACGGCCATATCCGGTGCGAATGCAGTTGCCCGCTCGGCTACGCCCTCAAAATCCGGGTTTCCATACTCGTCCAGGTCATAGTATACAATGCGCCAATTTTGCCGTTGAAAAGGGAAATAAACCCCCTCCGGAACCATTGCAGGCAACAATACAGTCCGGCGCTTGAATGGATGCCCCATCAGCAAGGCCAGCAGCGCCTCCCTGCCACTGCCAAACCAGCGCATCTGACCCGGAGCATAACGCTGCAAACCCGGTAAGGGCTGGCGCCTCCTGTCAACAGCCAATACCCTGAAATTGTCAAGCCGCCGCATGGTAACCCCGCATTTGCTTCAGTGTAATTTGGCCCATC
>DAINSQ010000065.1:3952-24901 GCA_036741235.1 Saprospiraceae bacterium
ACCTTCAACACCTTGTATTCCTGCTGTAAGTCCTCCAGGCCAAGTTTGCCTTTTACCCGGCATGTCTGGGTATCGTAATACAACGGCGGATTGTCAAAGGGCCGCTCAGCCAGCCTGGCACAAGTGCCGGGCGATACCGCCAACACAAGTACCTGGTCATTCATCACCGCCTCCGGAATGGCCATACCGGGTGAAAATCTCACACGGCGGCCCGGACCAAGTCGGTTGCTGTCGTCTTTTTTATTTCCTAAATAGAACTGTTCGTTTTTCCACTCATAAAACATCCAGGTCATGGCATCAACAATCTCAAATGATTGGCCCGCCATTTTGTACAACCCAATAACCGGCAAAAGCGGATTTTCCTGAACGGTACTAACCTGTATATCTGCACAAAGAAAAACATAGCCGCTGTCGGGCGCCTCTACCCTGGTATTGCCCGGGTACCGGTCAAAACGCCACGAGCGGGAGGATTGTATGGCCCCTACTTTCAATTCCAATTGTTGAACGGTAAGCTGATCATATGATTTCAAACTCCGCAACCCGACCCTGAATAAAGAATCAGCTTCAACGGAAGCCCGGACAATTGCCGCGCTATCGATGCTCGACACTGCCGGTGCAGCCGCTTCTCTTGTCGCCCTTTCCTGTTCTTTTTTGCATGAAAAAAATAAAAAAATCAACGGGATCGAATAAAGAAGGTATTTCATGATTATTGATTAATGAAAACTCAATGTTAAGTTGAATCGCCTGCAAGTAATGGGTCGCCGTATAGTTCCTCCTCTATTCCTTTTCATTGGTCGATAAAAAGCTGTTTGACGACCGGCTTTTCGTCGTATTCTATCGGATAAATGGCGATCGGCATGTCCATTTTTTGCATTTTTGTGGTGCATTTTAATAAAAACAATCCAAAACAATATGAGATTAACCAATTTTTCCCGATTACTGATAGTCGTAGCAGTAGTGGCTGCCGCTTACTTCGGCTTCCGCATGCTGGCGCCCAAATTCCAGCAGTCGACGGGCGATAACCAACCCGCCACGGAACAACAGGAAGCGCAAACGCCCACAACGGCTGAAGAAGAACCAGCGCCGGCGCCTTCCGAGAACCGCCCCGCAACACGCTCCTTCGATTACACGCCCGCTGAGCCCGTCAATGGCAAACTCAAAGGCGTTGTTGAACTCGGCGCGTCAGGTTTCAACTCCTTTGTCATTCGCGTTGATAACGCTAAAAACTGGCAACTCGACAAAGCGGAATACGGCGTGAGCCTCGTTTATGAAAATATGGCAACCGAAGACGATGTGCGCATCGGCCTCAAACAGTACATTTCCAAAATGCTCGACCGCGGCGTAAGCCCCAAAGATATTCACTTTGTGGTGAGCTCTGGCGCCGCCAAATCGGAGGCAGTGGGCAAAATCAAAGCCGGGCTCAAGTCAATGGGCTATGTGGTCAATACCGTTACCCCCGCACAGGAAGGTAAACTTGCCCTGCAATGCGTGCTTCCACGTGATTTTGAAGACAACGCCTTTGTGGTGGATATCGGCTCGGCCAATACCAAGATTTCCTGGATGGAAAACGGCAAGATCAATAGCATTGAATCTTTCGGATCCAAGTATTTCCAGAGCAATATCAATGATAATACGGTTTACAACGATGTGTCGCGCGCGGTAATGAAGATCCCCGCAGCCAATCGCCAAACCTGCTTTATTATCGGTGGTATTCCATTCGAACTGGCCAAGCAATCGCGCCAGGGCAAAGAGCGCTTTACGGTACTGGCCGAAGCCGGCGATTATACCGCCGACGGCGATAAGCAAAAGGCGGGCCTCAATATCTATAAGGCGATCAGCGACGCTACCGACTGCGAAACGTTTGTGTTCGACTGGGATGCCAATTTTACGATAGGATTTCTTTTATCGCTGTAATCTCTATATCCACGGTACGCCACGGGTTTGTTTAGCTGTACTCAGGAACGCCACGGGTTCGTTTAGCTATGCTCAGGAACGCATTCGGATAGTTTAGCTGTACAACGATCCTCCCGTGGCTGGTTTAGCGATAGGGTGTAGTTTTGCCACGAAAAACTAAACAGCGAAGCGCTAAACAAACCCCAGGCGTACCGTGGTCAAGCTAAACAGCGAAGCGCTAAACCACCCTCAGGCGTATCGTGGAACAAAAGCCCTACCGCTTCGACGACAACCAACCTTCCCTTCTTTCCCGCTCTGCTTTGCTGAGCTTTTCCCCCGCTTTTTCCGCTAAACTCAACTTAATAGATGGGTCTTCAACTGCTGTAAAGGCGCCGGTGGTGGTAATGCCATTTTGAATAAATTGAATGGTATAACGCCGCCCCACTTTAAAGGGATAATCATCAAATGGGTTATCCTGGTTGATAGGATGCCCGTCAATCGACAATACCAGGTCGCCCTCGTCGAGACCGGCCTGGTACAGGGGGTTGGTTTCCAATACGCTTGATACGACGCGGGCCCCTTTTTCCGTATTTTTAAAGGAAATACCGTAAAAGCCAACCTCGCCCGGCGATTCGGGCTGCATCGCTACGCCTGCTCCTGCCAGCAATTTTTTCAAATCGGGCAGCCGATTACCGCGAATGTAGTTATCGAAAAAATCGGCTGCGAATTCAGGATCATGCGTGTGTTCGGCCAGGGCTTTTTCCAGATCTTTGATGGTGTAGGGAATTTCCGTACGCCCAAAGCGCTCCCAGAGATAACGCATGTAAGTATCAAGCGACAAATCGCCTGAACGGTTGCGCAGGCTCAGATCGAGGCAAAGCGCAATTACGTGGCCGTAGGTATAATAACTGATAAAGGTATTGGCATAATTAACGGGATCGATATAAACGGCGGCATCCACAAAGGGCGCGTGGCGACTCATGTCGATGGGCCCGCGATGACGGCGCCCCGGGCCGTTCAATACCGAATTCACCGGACCGGCGAGGCCGCTGAGGTAGTCTTCCTGCGAAGTGATACCTGCCCGGCACAACACTAGATCGTCGTAGTAGGAGGTAAATCCCTCCGCAAACCACAGCTCATCAGCGAGATTGGGTTCGGCAAAATCGAAAGGCTCCAGTGACCGTGGGCGTAGTCGCTCGACATTCCAGGCATGAAAAAACTCGTGGGCAATGACGCCCGTCATGGCTTTGCCATCATCGGATAAAGCGCCTTTTCCCGAACACACCGTAGAGTTGCGGTGTTCCATGCCGTCGCCGTCAACCCAGGGATTAAAGCTCAGCAGAAAGGTATATTTTCCAAAATCAAACCGCGGCAATTCCCCGAAAATAGCTTTTTCTTCCTCAACAATCGCTTTGATGTTTTCAACGTATCGGTCGAGCTGCTCATCAGTCCCCTCGTGCATAATCGCTACTTCAATGGTATAATCGCGACCGTCGGAACTGCTCTGCCAGGACCGCCGGTCGATATCGCCTGCCAGGGTGGGGCTATCGTAAAAATAATAGTAGTTGGGCGCCCGGAATTGCGTATCCGACAGGCGCTCGAGTTGCGTGGCAACGGACCAGTCCGGGTGGTCTTTGAGGTCAAATTGGAGCAGGATGGGCCGGTGCTCCAATCCCTCGCCATATATAAAAACCGCCGGCATGTTTAGGTGAAGCTTGCGGTTGTCTACACCTGCATAGGTACCGTCGGCGCGGTTGGCATACAAGGTATAAGAAAAATGCACCTCGCCGTCGTGCCCGGCAATTTCCCATGCCGACACATCAGTGTTGTAAACGGCTAACTTGCGCCCCTGGCTGTCGGTGGCCGACAAGTCGTAGGCATTTTTGGCAAATTGGTGAAGGGCGTAACGCCCGGGAGAGGACTGCGGAAAGCGCAACGCCAGCGGAGCGTCGGGCAGCGCAGGAAAGGTAACCTCGATTTTGATCTCGTGGTGCGCCAGGTCAGCGCATCGCACCTGGTATACAATAGCTTCCTGACCTGCTGCGGCAATTGCAATAACAAAAGCCAGTAGCAGCGATAAAAACACTCTCATATTATCTATCCTGATTAATCACCCAGTATTTTGCGCTTTTGCAAGGCAAATTCCTCATCTGTCAAAACGCCTTTATCCCGCAATTCTCCGAGCTTCAGTATCTGATCGAGCAGATCGTCGGCCGGCGTATTCAGGTCGGGCAATGACAGTGGCTTTTCCTCAGGTTCAGCCGACGCCGGCCGTTTATAGCCGTTGGCTACAAAGACGTCAAAACCGGACCGCGTACGCAAAAACGACAAGGCGTCGTGGTTTTTTATTTTGTCGGTATCTTTAAATCCGTTTGCTACCGCATTTTCGAGATGCTCAAACGAGCGGTCGGCGTCTTCCAAAATGGAATAACAACATGCCAGATTGAAATGGGTGGCCGGGTCGTAGGGCTGGAGCTCCAGGGCCTGCTCAAAATAATCAATCGCACCCTCGTAGTCATAATCGCGAAACTTTTCGATGCCCGCCCGCTTGAATTCACTGGCATCTGCCGGCTGCCTGGCTTTCTCCCGCCGGGCAGGGCGCCGGGCACTGCGACGCCGGGTCTCCGCCTCCCAATTCTCCCGGTCGGAATTGAGATATTTGCGGTTATAACGTTCGTCAAATTCCAGCTGGGGCATTACAAACAACAAGACCGCATCGATGAAGCCCAACAAGGCAGGCAACATGATGTAAGGGTTATTTTCTTCTACTGTGATGACAAAGCATAGCCAAAAGAGTAGAAAGTGTACTACGCCCCAAAAGCGCTTACCCAGGTAAAAACGATGTACGCCAAAAATGCCGAGAAAAAAGGCCAAAGCCGCTGCTACGTATTTGCTCTTCATCGCAAACAATTGATGTGTGTCGGGCAATGTTCGCTAAATCGCCAAAGTTAATACTATTTTTATAGCCGTATGATATGTTATTATAGACAAATCGCCCCCCTCATCCCCCCTCATAACCCCTTCCCGACTTCCCTTTGGTCAGTACGGGACTCCTTTCAGTCGCATAACCCCTCATAACCCCTCATAACCCCTCAACAAAAGATTGCCCGGCCACAAAACATGGCCAGGCAACCGAAAACCGATTTAAGTACAATCTTTATGGCGTAGCATGCCGCATGGCATACTTGCAATATCTTCTTGTTTTTTGTGTTTATGATAGAAACGACGGTTAGAGGATGTACCCCTTGAGGGTGCGCTTGGGAAGCGAACAATCCACATCCTTGATTGTACACTGCACGACAAAGTTAATGATTTAAACGACGCCTTCCAACACTTTTCACCGAATAATACGCTATGCAGGTATCTTTTATTGTATAAAAAAAGCCCGATACTTTGTGGTATCGGGCCAACGATTCTGGCATCAACGTATTCGTGTTAATGTCCCCCTATTCTTGTTTATCTTGATCAACTGCACTTAAGCAGTGTTGCGTGTTGTAATATTTTTGCACAAATATATACTCACATAATACCACATTCAACCCCATATTAATGTGGCAGGTTGTACATTCAATGCTATTTAATTGATTTCCTGCTGTTTTTATAAAAAAATACGTTTTATTTGATGAAGCTTTCGCAAAAATGAGACGAACCTGTAACATATACCCGGCAATGGTCGGACTGCTGCTGTGCATGCTGAGCGGTATCAATGCCCCGGCGCAATGGCTGGCTGGGCAATGGACCGGCGCCGTTTGGCAAGACCAGCCCGGTAGCAGATTCAGCTATTCGGTTACATTAGAGCAAAAAGGCCAGGTGCTCACCGGCACAGCCCATTCGACCAATCGCAAAATTGAAGCCCGGTTCCAAATCAGCGGATACTGGGACGGCAGCACCCTGGCCCTCCAGGAAGTGAAGCAAACCGATCCTGCCTCGCCCAAATGGTGCCTCAAATACGCTACGCTTTACGTTAGTACCTCCGCCGACTCGGTATTCCTTGAAGGAGAATGGCGGGCCGACGGCTGTAAACCCGGCAAAATGCGACTCGGCAAAAAAAATACGGGAGAACTCGCCGACTTGCAGGTGGAGTCGCCTTTTACAATCACCGGCCCCTGGAAAGGTCGCCTCTCCCAATCCGACCGCGATTATGGTTTTTATTTTGAAATTGACCTGCAATCTCCCAACAAGGGCGCTTCGAATATTAGCTCCGACGGCCCCGGCGGCAATGCCTCCCATCAACTGGAATGGCAGTGGCTGGCCGCCGACAGCGCCGTCGACATCCGCGAATTGGCCGTCAACTCACGCTCTAACCCCGAATGGAAATGGTGTATCAAAAATATGCGCCTGCACCTGCGTAAAGAACGCCTCCGCTTCGTGCTGGAAGGCGACTGGCAGGGAGTCATCGAAGGTTTTACCCCCGAAACCGGCGCCTGCGCGCCCGGGCGCATCACGCTAGAAAAACCAGTCTTGACACAAACGATCAAAACGGCTACTCAGCCCCGACAAGACGCCTATACCGCCGAAACGGGCAGGGAGGTAAAAATTGACCACGTCGTGGAAGTGAGCAGCCCGAATATCCGACTACGAATCTGGGACAACGGCACCGTCGACGGCGATGTGGCCACTATTTTCCTCAACGGCAAACGCATCCTGAAAAGCCACCGCGTGTCCAAACGCAAGGTGGTTATTCCGGTGTCGCTGTCCGATGAAAATAATATACTGGTACTCCACGCCGAAGATCTCGGCGATATCGTGCCCAATACAGTGGCAGTATCGGTAGACGATGGCAAACGCGAACAGGTGATTATCATTAGTTCTAACCTCAACCAAAGCGGCGCCATCCTCATCAAACAATTTAAACTGGAATAATCTCGTACCTATAACGTCAAGCATTGACCAATAAGCGACGGGGCTGTTCCCATCCTCACATTTTCATTTATCTTTGCAGCGCAAGAAAAAAACTACCTAAGGAATGAGTATTCTTATTTTTGTCATCGTTTCCTACATTCTGCTGAGTATCAGCCTGATGAAAGTATTCGAAAAAGCCGGTGAAGCCGGCTGGAAAGGACTGGTTCCCGGCCTGAATTTCGTAGTCTGGTCCCGATTGGTAGGCCGCAAGCCCCAATATGCCGCCTGGCTATTGTTCCCTATCGTGAATATTTTTATCTATGCCGGCCTTTGCGTCGATATGGTGCGTTCTTTCAAAAAATACCGCTTCTGGCATAGCGCCATCGCAGTGATCTACGCACCACTCGCTTTCTTTTATTTGGGCTACAAAAAAGAAGAAGCCTACGACGGCCCTACACTCGAAAAAGAAGCCGCCTACGCCCAGCAAATTCACGAAGCCCAGCAAGCCGGCAATAGCCGGCAGTTGCAAAAGCTAATAGCCGCAAATCCATACAAAAAAGGCCCCATCCGCGAATGGGTGGAGGCTATCGTTTTTGCCGTCTTTGCCGCGGCGTTTATCCGCATGTTCCTCATCGAAGCATACGTGATCCCCACGTCTTCTATGGAAGGATCGCTGCTGGTGGGCGACTTTTTGTTTGTGAGCAAGGCACACTACGGTATCCGCATGCCGCAAACGGTACTGATGGTTCCGCTGTTGCACAACCGCACGCCGGTTATCAACCGCGAGTCTTATCTGTCAAAACCCAGCCTGCCCTACAAACGCCTGCCCGCACTCGAAAAAATCGATAATAACGACCCCGTGGTATTCAATTACCCGGAAGGCGATAGCGTATACGTTTTCCCGGAAAGAACCTGGAGTATCAACGACTATAGGCGCGGCACCGTTATGCTGGGCAATGAATACCACTATCAGGCCATCAAGTCGGGAAGAGCGCCCCTCGTGGTTCGCCCCAACGACAAAAAAGACCACTACATCAAACGCTGTATCGCCATTGCCGGCGATAGCCTCGAAATCCGCGACCGACAAGTCTATATCAACGGCTAACCCGCCAAAAACCCGAAATACCTGCAATATTCCTACACGGTCAGCTTCCCCAACGGATCGGTCAACCAACGCAATTTCGAAAAATGGGGCATCAGCGAAGAAGACAACCGCCCTACCCGCTCGCCTTTTATCAGGGTGATGTACCTGTCGGACGAACAAAAGCAAAAGGTCCAGCAAATGGACTCCAGTATCATGATTGTGCCCGTTGATTACGGCGCCGAAGGCAACGCCCGCGGCAATCTCTTCCCCCACGACCCCGTGAATTTCCCCAATTGGACGATCGACGACTTCGGCCCCATCTATGTGCCCAAAAAAGGCGTCACCGTCGATATCAGCCCCCGGAATATCGCCCTCTACCGGCGCATTATCGCCAACTACGAAGGCAACAAACTGGAGGAAAAAGACGGCAAAATATACATCAACGGCCAACCCGCTACCCAGTATACTTTTAAAATGAACTACTACTGGATGATGGGCGACAACCGCCACAATTCCGAAGATTCCCGCGTATGGGGTTTTGTGCCCGAAGATCATATCGTGGGCAAACCCTTGTTTATCTGGTTTTCAACCAAAAACGCGAATATCCGAAATGGAATCAACTGGAACCGCATCTTTACTTCGGCTGATAAACGCTAAACCGGGACTATCGGTCAGTCGCCTGCCAGGCGTCCGACCAATAGCCGCATTAGCCATTTTCACCTTTCTGCTTGCCCTGAACACCGCTTTCTCCCAATCGGAAAAAGCAGTAGTGACAGGTATCGTTACCGATGCCGAAAACAACGCGCCTATCGAGTTGGTGACCGTCTACGTCAAAAACACCACCAACGCCGTCGAAACCGCCGCCAACGGTCGCTACAGTATAGAAGTGCCTGCCAACCAGCCGGTAGAGATCACCTTCACGCGCATCGGCTACAAAGAAACGACCGCCGCCCTCGACGCCATGCCTGCCCGCACCATTCGTCAGGTCGACGTATCGCTGGCCTCCATGGAATCGGACCTCGAAGTGGTGGTGCGCCAAAGTAAAATCGAAGACGCCGGCATGATCCGCGAAGATGTGACCAAACTCCGGCTGCTGCCCACTACTACCGGCAACCTGGAAAGCGTGTTGCCCCACCTGGCACTCGGCGCCAGCAGCGGCAGCGGCGGCGAACTGACTTCGCAATACAACGTGCGCGGCGGCAACTACGACGAAAACCTCGTGTACGTCAACGATTTTGAAATCTACCGCCCCCAGTTGATACGGGCCGGGCAACAGGAAGGCCTCACGTTTGCCAATATTGACCTGCTGCAAAGCCTGTCTTTTTCTTCAGGCGGCTTCGAAGCCCGCTATGGCGACAAGATGTCGTCGGTACTCGATGTGAAATACAAACGCCCCGATAGCGTAAGAGCCTCGGTGGGACTCAGCTTCCTGGGCGGCTCCGCACACATCGAAGGCAGCCTGAAACCCGGCAAAGACGACTACAAACGCCTTCGCTACCTGGTGGGCGCCCGCTATAAAACGACCCGCTACTTGCTGGGAACGCTCGACGTCACAGGCGAATATGTGCCCAATTTCAGCGATTATCAGGCCTATATTACCTACGACCTTTCCCGCGACCTGCAAATCGGCGTGATGGGCAATTACAACCGCAGCGTGTACCGCTTTCGCCCCGTAGAACGCAGCACAGGCCTGGGCCTGGTCAACTTTGCACTCGAACTGTTCAGCGTTTTTGAAGGACAGGAGGTCGACGATTTTACTACTAGTATGGGAGGCGTAACGCTGACTTATCTGCCCGAACGCAAGCGCAATCCTTATTTCCTCAAATTGCTCGCCTCTACTTTCCGCAGCGACGAAAACGAGCGCATCGACATCATCGGCAGGTATAGCCTCCGGCAAATTGAGTCCGACCAGGGTAGCGACAATTTTGGCGAAGTACTGGCCGAACTGGGCGCCGGTACCCAGCACCAGTACGTGAGGAATTTTCTCGATATCCAATTAAATAATATAGAACACAAAGGCGGTATTGAAATCCAAATGCCGCACAGCAACTCAGAGATTACCAGCAGCCACTTTTTGCAGTGGAGCGTGAAATACCAAAACGAACAAATTCAGGACTGGCTCAACGAATGGGAGCGCCTCGATTCGGCAGGTTATTCGCTGCCCTACGATACCACCCAATTGTTGCTCTTCAATGTACTCAAAACACGCAACAACCTGAATTCCAATCGCTTTTCGGCTTACCTGATGGATACCTACACCTGGCGCCGCGAAAGCGTAGCGGAGGTGCGCCTGTCGGCAGGCGTTCGCGCTTCTTACTGGGATCTCAACGGCGAAGCGATTATTTCGCCCCGCGCCCAAATCCTGTACAAACCCCTCGCCACTAAAAGCGATATTTCCTATAAATTATCGGGCGGACTGTATTTCCAACCGCCATTCTACCGCGAAATGCGCGGCTTCGACGGGCAAGTGAATACCTCGCTGCAATCGCAGAAATCAGCCCATATCGTGGGCAGTTTTACCTATGATTTTTATTTGGGTAAAAATAATCCCAAGAAGTTCCGCTTTATTACCGAGGCTTATTACAAAAGGCTCTGGGATTTAGTCTCTTACGAGATCGAAAACGTGCGCATTCGCTACTCCGGCTTCAATGACGCCACTGGTTATGTCACAGGCATCGACTTCCGCCTCAACGGCGAATTCGTGCCCGATGCCGAATCCTGGATCAACCTGTCGTTCTTGCGCGCCCGCGAGCAACTCACGGGCATACAACACCTGCGCCGCGAGATAGGGCAAACAGAAGCCGTTCCCGTAGATGACGTGCCCCGCCCCACCGATCAATTGATGACGCTGTCGATGTTTTTCCAGGATTACCTGCCGAAAAACAAGAATTTCAAGATGCACCTCAATTTTACCGTAGGCACCGGCCTTCCTTTCGGGCTACAGGGCAACAATCGCATTTATCGCAACACTTACCGCTTTTCACCCTACCACCGGGTAGATATCGGCTTTTCACTGGCCCTTTGGGACGAATCATGGCGCAACCGCAAACCCAACCATTTCCTGCGCTTTTCCCGGAGTTCCTGGCTCAGCCTCGAAGTATTTAACCTGATGCAGGTGCAAAACCAGGCCGGCAATACGTGGATCAAAACTGTATTTAACCAGCAATACGCTATTCCCAATTATCTGACTTCGCGCCGTATTAATCTACGGCTGCGTTTTGATTTTTAAGACCATGGCGCGAAAAGATTTTACCCCCTCCCCTACTCCCCAACCCCGTCGACGTTCTGTTGGTCAACTCATTTTCCTGCTTGTCGCCGTTTTTATCCTGTTTTCTGTGGCGCTCCAAAAATGCGGGTTTAAGGTGGTCAACAGCTCCGAAGACTCTGAGATTATTGACAAACCGCATCGGGGGTATTGATGTTTGATTTTTGATTTTTAATATTGGATATTGGATGCTTGATGTTTAATTTTTAATTATTAATTTTTGATTTTTAATTAATTATCCAACATTCAACATCAATTATCAATCCACCACCACGATTTTTCCCGTCCACCGTGGTCGTAGAGACAAATCATGATTTGTCTCTACGACGCCGGCGCCGTCAGGGCAGAAATGCCAAAAATATACCCCCGCCGGCAAGGCGGATATATCAATGCGTACCTGGTGCGGGTGGTGTAGAGAAAATTCATGAATTTTCTCTACACCACCACCCGCCGCCGTCGCCACCGGCCGCCCCAGGGCGTCGTACAATGTAAAAATAAAAGGGCCCGCGGTGGATGGCCGTTGTAGATAAAATTCATGAATTTTCTCTGCCTCCAGGATGATTTCATTGGTGGCGGGGTTAGGAAATACCTTCAACCCGAACCCATTCACCTCGGTAGTATTTGTCGGCGTAATAAATACCGTCTGCCCCGCCGCATTGGCGCACTGGGCATTTTCGGCATTCAGGGTGACTTCGTAGGCGCCGGGGCCTGCATAGCCATGTATCGGAGAAACCTCATTGCTGTTTTGGCCGTCGCCAAAATCCCAGGTGTAGGTATCGGCATTGACGGAAAGGTTGTTAAATGTCACCTGGTAACCGTCGATGGCGTAGTCGAATGCTACTTGCGGGCGGGGGAATACAGTCACATAGTCTTCCCAAAACAAGGTATCATTGCCGAAAGGCGAAAACAATATAAGGGATACGTCGTGTACGCCCGCCAGTTCGTAACTTACTACAGGTTCATCAATCGTAGAGGTAGCCGGCTGGCCTCCGGGAAAAAACCAGCTCAAGGCGTCGTAATCGCCGGTAGAGGTATTATAAAACTGAGCGGTAAACGGCGTACAGCCCTCTCTTTTATCGGATGTAAACTGGGCCTGCGGCGGCAAGCCGACCGTAACCTGCTGCGAAATGAAGGTATTGCCACAAGGCGTATTCACAGTGAGGGTGACGGTATAGTTGCCGGCAGTGGCGTAATTATGCGTGGGTGAAAAAGCTGCGCTCGTATTGCCATCGCCAAAATCCCAGGAAAAAACACCGGGGAAGGCCGTAGTATTAGTGAAAGCGGTTGTTAGTCCATTGGTCAAAAAACTAAAAGACGGGGCGCCGGTTGATTCCACAATTAAAACAATAGGATCGGAGTACACCGTCCCGAAGCAGTCGCTTTGCAAAGCCAGCCGGTATCTCAGACCGCTTTGAGTGAGGCTCAGGCTGATCAGGGCAAGCGTATCATCGTACACGCCATTTATAATCAGGCTATTGCTCATATTGACAAACCCTGCGCCTGTGTCGACTTGCCATTGCAATTGCAGATCAAAGCCTGCCACTTGAACCGGCAATAGCGCAAATTGACCGGCACAAGCGGTCACGGTATCGGGTTGGCTCAGCACCATCGGGGGGCTATTGGGCTGCTGGCCTTGCGGAAGGAGGGGCGTCCACATTATTCCGATTCCTGAAAATCCGTTGGCGCCGGCCTGTGCGCCGTTGGGGCTGTCGGAGCAAGCGCTGGAGTTATAACTAATTCCGGGGGGACCGCCAATGACCGATATTGACGCGGGGTTCACCGTGCATACCACCCGGCCTCCGCTGCCGCCGCCTCCGGGGCCCTGGCAACGGTTTTCGCCGAAGTTATTGACAAAACCGCCGCTGCCGCCGTTGGCGATCAGCGATAAAAAGCCGGTAACAGACGAGGCGCTCAGCACGATAGTCCCGCCGCCGCCACCGCCGCCCGCGCCGTCGCCAAGACTGGCAACGGCAGATTGGCCGCTTGCATCAATAACATATCCATTTCCGGCAATCGACGGCGTCAAAATAATCGCGATGCCGCCTCCAGTGCCGCCATCGGCGCCCAATCCGTTGTTTTCGTGGCCGGCGCCGCCGCCGCCGCCCATAAAGAGGCGTTGGGGATGAAGTAATGCGGCTTTGCCGCCGCGACCGGGGAATTGTCCGTCGCATCCAAATGTCGTAGGTTCATTATTTTCTCCGCCTGTTCCGCCACTTGTCACATTAGCGCCGCCGCCGCCGCCGCTGTTGTGGTCGTTGCCGCCGCCGCCGCCGTTGGCCTGGGCGCCGCGTCCGGCTTCCTCTCCAGGCAAAAAAGCGGCAATACCCTCTCCTTTGGCAGCGCCGCGCCAGTTGTTAAGCCCGTAAGAATAACCGCTGATATTGATGAGCCAACTGCAATCATTGTTGTCGCTGATATTGGCTACGCCGCCCCGAAAGCCCTTGCCGCTTACGTCGATATTGGCCATTAGCGCGAGGCTGTTGGCAGCTTCGAAGACTAATACTCCGCCTGTAGTGCCATCCCATGGCGCTGCCGTCAACTCGCCCACTACCACTGCATCTTCATAAACAGGCAACGTAACCGCCTGGACTTTGCCTTCTATTTGATAGTCGTGTAATAACGCATTTTCCAGGACAAGCTCGTTGCCGTTCACCGCCGCTATGCCTGCGCGTTCGTAAAAGCCGCTACTGCGGTAATCCGTTACATCGCCAAACGCAGCTGTATTGGACGTATTGATCAGCGCTCCCTGCATTTGTATCAGGAGTATAGACGCCCCAGCCGCAAAATGCGTAGCATCGCTGATCGTCAGGGTATTGGTACAGGTATCTATGGCTGTAACCGCCGCATAGTGATTGATGATGCCCGATATCGGGGTTTGAGCCGGCAATAACCCGGCACTTGCCAGGCCGGCAAGGAGTAGCCATATTTTGTGCATAGGTGATGACGTTGTTGCGATTTCAAAGATCGCATTTTTTTGCAGAAAAATCGGTTGTAGGTTGTAGGTTGTAGGTTTTGCCATCAGCAAATCATCAAAACTTCAGAGAACCTACACATCAAAAACGAGTCGTTCTCCCTTTTTTTCTTCAAAAAACTCGCCCTCATGATAAGCCAGGTGGCCGCTGACGATCGTAGACGTCACCTTGCCTTTAAACACATGCCCTTCCAGCGGCGACCAGCCGCATTTGTAGTAGAGATTATCTTTGGCTACCGTCCATTCCCGCTCGGGGTCGACGATAGCAAGGTCGGCCCAGAAGCCCTCCTCGATAAAGCCGCGTTTTTCGATACGGAAACAGATAGCCGGCGCGTGGCACATCTTCTCTACAATTCGCTCCAGACTAATTTTCCCTTCTCTGTAGAATTCCAGCATCAGGTTCAGAGAGTGTTGCACCAGGGGCAGCCCTGAGGGCGCCTGGAAATACTTGTTTTGTTTTTCCTCCCAGGTATGCGGCGCGTGGTCGGTGGCTACAATGTCGAGGCGGTTGTCGAGCAATGCGGGCAGCAGGGCGGACTGGTGTTCTTTTGATTTGATGGCCGGATTGCATTTAATGGCAAACCCAAGGCGCTCGTAGTCGCCGCTGTTGAAATAAAGGTGGTGGACGCACACCTCTGCCGTGATACGCTTTTGGGCCAGTGGCAGCTCATTGGAAAACAGGGCCAGTTCATCGGCGGTACTGATATGCAGGATATGCAGTCGCGTGCCGTGGCGTTTGGCCAGATCTACGGCCAGCGAAGACGACTTCAGGCAGGCCTCCACGTTGCGTATTTCGGGGTGGCAGGCCGGCGGTATATCATCGCCGTAGCGCTCGCGGTAGGCTGCTGCATTGGCCTTCACCGTGGCTTCGTCTTCGCAGTGGGTGGCGATCAGCATAGGCGTTTGTGCAAAAAGTCCTTCCAGCGCATGCACATCATCTACGAGCATATTGCCGGTACTTGAGCCCATAAACACCTTAATGCCGCAGACATTTCGGGCGTCGGTGCGCAGCACCTCGTCGAGGTTATCATTGGTAGTGCCCATAAAAAACGAATAATTGGCCAGCGAATGCCGGGCGCCGATATCGTATTTGTCTTGCAGCAATTGCTGGGTAACTGCCGGCGGCGAAGTGTTGGGCATCTCCATAAACGACGTGACGCCGCCTGCCACGGCGGCTTTCGCTTCGGTATAAATCGAGGCCTTGTGTGTAAGGCCGGGCTCCCGAAAATGCACCTGATCGTCGATAATGCCGGGTATCACCCAGTGGCCGGTGGCGTCGATCTCGCGGTCGGCCACGACGCTGATATGCCCGTCGATGCGTTCTATAAAGCCGTTGCGGATAAAAATATCTTTTTCAGATATTAGCCCGTTGTTGACCAGGCGGGCGTTGCGGATGAGGATAGTATACATGACAATTCCTTTTTTTGCGCTAGCTAAGATACGCAAACTTGGCTACCTTTGCCTCGCATTTTTTATCCAATCCAATATGATTCTTCAAACCCGCGTAGGCATATTAGGCGGCGGCCAACTCGGCAAAATGCTGGCATTGAGCGCAGGCAACTGGCATCTTCCCATTTGGATACTCGACGAAGCCGGCGATTTTCCGGCGGCGCCTTATGCTACTACTTTTGTCAAAGGCGATTTCCGCCGATACGAAGACGTGTATCGCTTCGGGCAGATGGCAGACGTGATCACCGTAGAAATTGAACACGTGAATACCGATGCGCTCCGGCAGCTCGAAAAAGAAGGCAAAACAGTGCATCCCTCGCCGGCGCAGCTTGAGCTCATCAAAGACAAAGGACTGCAAAAACAGTTTTACGCCGAACGGGGGTTGCCCAGCGCGCCGTTTGAGTTGTATGCCGACGAGCAAGCGGTGAAGGCCGCCATCGACAGCGGGGCGCTCCCCTACCCTTTTGTTCAGAAATCGCGCACAGCCGGTTACGACGGTCGCGGGGTAGCGGTTATCAGCGCTGCCGCCGAGTTTGGCAAACTATTGCCGGGCCCCTGCGTCATTGAGCCGCTGGTCGACATCGACAAAGAACTGTCGGTTATCGTAGCCCGCAACGAAAACGGCGACATCAGCGCCTTCCCGGTGGTGTCCATGGACTTCAACCCCGACGCCAACCTCGTGGAGTGGCTGTTGTGTCCGGCGCCAATAGCGGATAGCGTTGCCGCCGAAGCCGAACAACTCGCCCGCCGCACCATCGAGGCCTACGGCATTTGCGGACTGCTGGCCGTAGAACTGTTTCTGACCAAAAGCGGTGAATTGTTGATCAACGAAGTAGCGCCGAGGCCGCACAACAGCGGCCACCACACGATAGAAAGCTGTTATACTTCGCAATTCGAGCAGCACCTGCGCGCCGTGCTCAATTTGCCCCTGGGCAGCACCCGCATGAAAACCGCCGCGGTGATGCTCAACTTGCTGGGCGAACCCGGTTATGCCGGCCCCGCCAACTACGAAGGTCTGGAGACTTGCCTGGCCATGGAGGGTGTGAATATCCACATTTACGGTAAAACACATACAAAACCTTTCCGCAAGATGGGCCATGTGACGGTGCTGGGCGCTACGCTGGCGGAGGCGATGGACAAGGCCCGGCAGGTGAAGGCCGTGCTGCGGGTGACGGCTTAGCAATTTTTCAACTGCTTTCCTGCCTTCTCCCTCCTCCCCACCACCTCCTCAAAATATCGATCATAATCCGGGTGATTGGTATGCATCAGGCGGTCCCAAAAATTGAAATACAAACTATAATTGCAATTCGAATAGCGGTGGTGCATATTGTGATGCGTTGGGGTATTAAACCATTTAAAAAATGGATGCCTGGTAAATCCGACCGGTGAAATTTCATAGCCGGAATGTCCTAGAATATTAAAAAAAATACTCCACATCGTAAATAAAAAAAATGCGGTAGTATGTACCGGGATGACAAGCGTCATCAACGGAACAATAGCAAATTCAAGCACAGCCTCCAAGGGGTGAAAAGAAAAAGAAGCGTAAGGCGTGGGATTTGACGAGCGGTGGTGCACCAGGTGAAAATAGCGGAATAAACCCGGATGGTGCATTAACCTGTGCATCCAATAAAAATAGGTATCGTGCGCCAGCAACATTAAAGCGATAGAAAATAAAAAATAGCTCCAGCCGTAATCTGCCACATTAAAATACAACTCGCCATAACCCCATTTTCTCAGCGCATAAACGCCGATAGCCATGGCACTGAAAATTAACGAAGTAAAAGCCGAATAAATAATTTCGGCCCTGATTTGCGATGGATTTGGAAATTTCTGCTGGATTTTAAATACTAACCACTGCCTGCGTTTCCATTTATAAAACAGCAAAAAAACAAGCGAAGCGGGAACGGCATAACGCAAAAAAATAAATACGGCGATAAACAACCAGGCTATACCCGGGCCGAATTGCATTCCTATTTGCTCAAGAACAGTGCGCATATTTTGCTTTTTTTGCAAAAAAGCGCTCATCAATATCCCTGTGCAAAAGTATTCAACCAAAAGCGGGTTTTGATCAACGAAAAAACGAGCTTCCTAACGCTACACAACCATTGCAATTGCAGGCATTAAATTCAATCCGCCAGAAATCCCTCAATACCGCCTATCAATCTGGACACATCCTGCAGGCCGTATTGATCGACCAGTAATTTCACGGCCAGCTCGCTGCGCGAGCCGGTTTTGCACACCAACACAATAGGTCCGCCGCTTTGCAGTCGGTCGAGTTGGAAGGGCAATTCAGACATGGGTATGTTCTCGCCGCCGATACCCAGTTCATCAAATTCATAGGGTTCGCGGATGTCGATGAGTTGGAACGGGCGGTTTTCTGCTTGCCAGGTTTTTAGCGTAGCGGGCGTGATATCGTGCTCCATGTATGGCGACTTTAATTTGGTGGTCAATGGCCCGCAAAGTTGATCATAAAAAATCAATTTTTCGATGACCGGTCCGCTTTGTTTTGGGATGGCCATCGTCATTTGGCGGTGCGTAGCCATATCCCATATCATCAGTTGGTCAACCAGGGGCGTGCCAATGCCGCACAGTATTTTGATCACTTCGCCGGCCTGCATGCTGCCAATAATGCCGGGCAAAACGCCCAGTACCCCGCCGGCTTCGCAATCGGGCGCCAGTTCGGGCGGCGGCGGTTCGGGGAATAAATCGCGGTAGTTGGCGCTGCGACTGCCATCGGGCAGCGGGTAGTTGAATACGGCCACCTGGCCTTCCATGCGGTAAATAGCGGCGTAGACATTGATTTTTTGCGAAAGCAGACAAGCGTCATTCACCAGATAGCGGGTAGCGAAATTATCGGCGCCGTCGGCCACCAGGTCGTAGCGGCTCACAAGATCGAGGGCGTTGTGGGGCAAAAAAGCCTCGGTGTAGACCTCAAAATCTACTTGCGGGTTCAGGGCCGCGAGTCGACGGGCGGCGGCCTCCGCCTTCGGTTTGCCGAGGTCTTCAACCGTGTACAATACCTGACGGTGCAGATTGGAGAGTGCCACGGTATCGGGGTCGATAATGCCGATGCGGCCAACGCCGGCGGCGGTCAGGTACATGAGTAGCGGGCAGCCGAGTCCGCCGGCGCCTACTACCAGCACCGCGCTATTGCGCAGCCGCTCCTGCCCGGTTTTGCCGAAGCCGGGCAGCGCCAATTGGCGGCTATAGCGCAATAATTCTTCTTGTGACCATTCAGCGGCCATTTGTCTTTATTTTTTCGATTGCAGCGGCGTATGCCTCAGGGGTGTCAATATCGCGGATCACCCCGTCGTCGCCGGCTTCAAAAGTAAGGAGTTGTTGCCAATGTTGTTGAATAATCGCTTTACAACCATCGGGATCCCGGTGAGAAAGAATGGCATCGCGAAAATGGAGGGAGAACAATACCGGGTGGCCGCGTTTGCCCTGAAAGGCCGGCGCTATGATACAAGCCTTACCTTCCTGGGCTTCAAAAAGCCGTATCATTTGCTGAATAAGCGATGCTGACAAAAAAGGCATATCTCCCGGACAGATAAAATACCCTGTAGCATTCATACCGGCAGCTTTTATTCCCGCCTGAATCGAAGTGGTCATACCCGTTTGATAATCGGGGTTGTAGACTACTGCTACTTCATAATTGTGCAATACCGCCGTTATCTTTTCCTGCTCGTGGCCGGTTACGGCGCACACTTGAGCTATCCCTGATGCCAATATATTAGACAGGGTGTGCTCCAGTACCATCTTATCGCCCAATGGCAACAGGAGCTTGTTGGCCCCGCCCATTCGGCTCGATGTGCCTGCACAAAGTATTATAAAGAGGAGCATAAGCTGTTTTTTGCAGAGCAATAGAGAAATTCGTATTTTTGCAAAATGGAAAATTGGGAGCTGTTGTTATTCTTCTTTGGGATTGCACTGCTATATGCATCCGTGGGGTTTGGCGGCGGGTCGAGTTACCTGGCCCTGCTGGCGTGGTATGAATTGCCCGTAGCGCAGGTTCGACTAACCAGTTTGATATGCAATATAGTTGTTGTAACTGGAGGTACCTACACCTTTCACCGGCACGGGCACTTAAATTTGCGAAAAAGTTTGCCGATTGTCCTTTTTAGCGTTCCTGCCGCTTTTGCCGGCGGGGCATACCGGCTCAAAGAAGAAGTATTTTTCACCATGCTCGGGGTGTCGCTCATTATTGCGGCGTTTGCAATGTGGTGGCAGGCGTCTGCGCTCAATAATGAATCGCAGCGGGAAGTATTGTCGGCCTACCGCCCCTGGCACAATGCCGTATTAGGCGGCGGCATCGGTTTCTTGTCGGGATTGCTGGGCATAGGTGGGGGCATATTCCTGGCGCCCATGTTGCATTTATTGCGATGGGACCAGCCCAAGGCCATTGCGGCTACCGCCAGTTTTTACATCCTGGTCAACTCCATCAGCGGCATACTCGGACAAATGACTACCGCGCCTGTCAACATCGACTGGACTTTCACTGTTTTACTGATGGCCGCCGTATTGGCAGGGGGGCAACTGGGCTCCCGGATGGGCGCCGTGTGGTGGAATGCCGCAACGGTAAAAAAGGTGACGGCCCTGCTTGTCGCTTATATTGGTTTTCAAATTCTTTTCTGAATAATGCATCTATCCATACTCACGTTCGGCATCGCCAAAGATATCACCGGTGTGACGGTCCTGCAATGGCCGTATGACAGGCCCATGACTGTTGGCGAGTTGCAACAACAGTTGTTAGAACAATATCCTGATTTTCGCTCGCTGGCATCGCTGCGATTGGCGGTAAACAGAAGTTATGCAAATCCCGAGACCCTGCTATCGCCCAGTGATGAAATCGCGCTGATACCGCCTGTAGCCGGCGGATAAATACCCGTTGTATGTTTGATATTCAACTCTCCGAAACTCCGCTCGATCCCCAGGCTTGTATTGCTTTTTGCCAGGACGGTGCGGCGGGCGGTACAACCGTATTTATCGGCACCGTGCGCAATCAGAGCGCCGGAAAAAAAGTGTTGCACCTCGATTTTGAGGCGTACCCCCCGATGGCCGTCGCCGAGATGACCCGGCTGGCCGAAACCGCCCGCGAACGCTGGGGCGCCCTCAAACTTGCGATTCACCACCGCACCGGTCGCGTCGATATCAACGGCATTGCCGTAGTTATTGCCGTAGCCACCCCCCACCGCCAGGCCGCCTTTGAAGCCTGCCAGTATCTCATCGATACGCTCAAACAAACCGTTCCAATTTGGAAAAAAGAAGTTTTTGAAGACGGCGAAGTGTGGGTGGCGGCGCATCCGTGAAATTTATTCGCCAATTTGAAAAAGATAACACAGAAGACGAACAACGCTTATCAATACCTTATTGAATCAATCGTTATATTCATGTTTTAGATATTATTTAATTTAAATATAATTCACTTATTTGCTATTTTATTAA
>DAINSQ010000066.1:0-24841 GCA_036741235.1 Saprospiraceae bacterium
CATTTGATTACAAAAAAATTACAAGAAATTTATGGCTGAGTAAAATTTCACTAAAAATGATCACTGTTCAGTTGTAGGTTATAGATTCGTTTATAAGTTTAAGAGTTTATAGGTTTATGAATAAGAGTGTACCATAAACCCATAAACGCATAAACCCATAAACAGAGAACAGAGAAGTTACTAAACCCGGCTAAACCTTATCTTTTTAACATTTTTTCCTTAATTTGGGGCCGCTTCAAGCACCAGGACATAATAGAACATTTTTTTATTCGTTCGAATTCAAATCAAAAAAAGGCCATGAGCGATCAAGACAAGTTGTTGGGTATCGGCTCCCGGGTGCGCCACCCGGCATACGGCGACGGCGTAGTGATCAGGCTACACCGTGCAGCTTATGACGTATGCTTTATGATTTACGGCATCAAATCAGTGGGCAAGGAATACGATAAGTGGGAAATTATCGATGCCGTTGCGCCGGAAGAGACCGTAAGTTTTTCTGATGCGGAAAAATCGCTGATTAAAATTCTGCGTACATTTTCAGATATCACAGAAGAAGTTCCGCTAGGCGATCGGTGGAAAAACGGCGTGATGATCCTCAAACCGGGAGAAAGCGACCTGAAGGAAAAGGAAATTCCCATTGAAACCTTTTTCCATAAAATTGTTATGGTACGTGACAGGTTAAGGGTAATGGAACAGCGCATCAACAGCAGCAATATTGACGATGAAGAAAAGATCAATCTGCAGCAATACATTACGCGTATCTACGGCAGTTTGACAACTTTCAACGTGCTGTTCAAGCAAAAAGACCATTACTTCATTGGTGAAAAAACTTAAGCCCCCAATCGCATGCAGCGTTATCGACTCATAAGGCTTTTTTTTCCGGCGGTTGTTTTTATACTGCTGCTTACGCAATGCCTGGTAGTAGACAATACCTACTCGGGGTTGCCGCCGGGCCCGTGGCGGGCTGTGCTGAAGCTCGAGAACAACCCCGTGACGCCCAATCCCAAAGGCGCTCCGCTGCCCGAAAAGCTCAATATGACCTTTGATGAGGTGACGGAAGGCGAGTTGCCTTTCAACTTCGAAGTAAAATACGACAGCAAGGACCGCTTCCACATTGAGATCAAAAATGCAGACGAGCTGATTCGCATAGATAGTATTATCATGGGGCGCGACCGGCGCACGGCAAAGGATACGGTTATCATCCGTTTTCCTTCCGGAGATACTTATATCAGGGCTATTTTTGAAGAGAATCTCATGGAAGGCGATTGGATCGACCCCGCCCAACCCAACTTCCGCATTCATTTTGTGGCCTGGCACGGCGATAACTACCGATTTACCAACTTGCGCAAAACGCCGACTGAAGATGTTAGCGGCCGATGGGAGATCAGCCTGGGGCTGGATACCGACGCCCCATACAAGGCCGTCGCTGAATTAACACAGCAAGGCAATTACCTCACCGGGTCTTTAATTACAGCATCGGGTGAATACCAACATTTGGAAGGTACCATTCAAGCCGACAAGCTCTACCTGTCGCGTTTTGACGGCGTTCAGGCATTACTTTTGGAAGCAAAATTAAAACCCGAGGGTTTGATAGGCTCCATGCGCCTGGGCAACGGCCTGCGCACTATTTGGTCGGGCAGACGCAATGCAGATTTCCAATTGCCCGAAAAGACAAATCAACAACCGGAAGCTAAAATCTCCCAATAAAATTGTAACAACTTTGCGTTAATATAGTATACGCTCAAAAGTCATCTTTCATTAAACCAGTACGCCTCAACCGACGCCACACAAAAAAAATGTTATGAACGTAAAAACCATTGCGCTGGCTTATTGCATTGAAAATAACAATGTAGCCGAAGCGCTTGAAAAACAACTCAGCGGCGTAATAGACCGTATCGAACATTTTTACGGCAATAAAAATCAACCCGATACGCCGCTTGCCGACCAACTTCGATCTTATACGGGCCCCATTATTCTCATCGTCAGCGATAATTTCCTCAAAACGGTGTCGTGTATGCACCGCGGGCTGCAAATGCTACAGGATAAACGCAACCAGATTTTGCCCGTTATCATCGACGGCCAGGCTTACGACGAAACCGCCAATAAAATGGTGAAGGTCATTACCCATTTCGACCGGGTAAGCGATATTATTCAGTATATCAACTACTGGCAGGATCAATACCTCGACCTGCGCAGGCAAAAACGCCATCTCAAGGATATTGACGAAGATGTTTTCAACGAACACCTGAAGGTGATGCGCGATATTTCAAGCGAAGCCGGCGAGTTTCTCCGCGTTTTGCGCTCTATCCCGCATCTAAACTTTGAGCAACTGGAGGCCAATGATTACGAGGCGTTCTTCCGCTTTGTGTCTGCCCCCGCCGCCTGGGATCAGTTCAAACGCCTGCGCGTCCAGGAGCGCATGCGCCAACCGGAGCCCGAAATGCCGGCAGTAGCGCCAGTCGTGGAAGTTGCGCCGGAAGTCCAGGAGGTTCCAACAATGCCGGAAGAGCGTTTTGATAACCAAACGCCCGTCGAATTTACCACCCCTGCCGATCACCTGGCAGGCGAACCCGCCCCGGCGCTGGAGGAGAATGCCGTTCAACTGGTAGAAGAGGCGCCGCCTGTAGAAGAAATGCTCAATACCCCCGGCGAGGCGCATGTGGAAGAACCGGCAACCATTAGCCATGAAATCGGCGAACTGGACGAAGAAGAAGACGAACTGGATGAGGAGGCGTTGATAGGCCAGGCCTCCCCGCAAGAGCTCACCCCCGAACTCAACGAACTCATCAATCTAAGCTGGAAATCTGCCGATGAAGGCCGGACGGAAGAAGCCCTGCATCGCATGGCAGATGCCGTAGCTTCTCATCCGCAGGTGGTCGATCTGCGCTACCACTACGCCTTGATGCTGGCACACAAAACCGACAACCGGTCGGCAGCCGCCGATCAACTGCGCCAACTGTTGAACGTCGACCCCGACAATGACAACGCCTTTTTTCTGCTCGCAGAATTAAAGGAAATGGACGGTAGTTTCGATCAAGCCTTGTCCTTGTACGAAAAACTGGCAGAGAAAAATCCGGCCTACCCCGATATTTACTTCCGACTGGGCGCCTTACTGGCCAACCACGTGGCGGGAAGCCAAACCCAGGCAGCCAAAGCTTTCAAAAAAGCGCTGAAAGCTAATCCCAGAAACAGCGACGCCTGCTACCAATACGCCGTCCTGCTCGCCGAGTCGCTCGACAAGCCCAAAAAGGCGGCAAAATACTTCCGCAAAACGCTCGAACTGACGCCGCAGCATCCCTTTGCCTGGTACGACCTCGCGCTGCTTTACCACCGCCAGGGCAAATTCCAGGAAGCCTACGACGCCTATTTGCAAGCCGCCGCCAACAACCCCGAACTCAAAACGCCGGAAAACGACCAGGCGTTTTACTACGAAGCGCCCGCTGAAATTCCCATGCCGGTTGCCGCCGCAAATATCAACCTGGAAGAACACCACGTGATCGATGCGCTGAAAAACACTATTTCCCGACTGGAAGAGTTGTTGCGCATTCGCGAAGAAGAAGCCAAACAACCCGAGCCCGAACCCGAGCCGCCGGCGCCAAAACCCGGCCAGGGCAAGACCGTGCTGGTCACCGGCGCTACCTCAGGCATCGGAAAAGCTACTGCTGCCAGATTTGCAGATGAGGGCTTCCGGGTGATCATTACCGGCCGCCGGTACGAGCGGCTCGAAGCAACCCAAAAGGAACTCCAGGAAGCCTTCGGCGCCGAGGTCGAGAAACTGTGTTTCGACGTTCGCAACGTGCAGGCCGTTCAGGCAGCAATAGAAAGCCTGACTGGCGATTGGGCCCACATCGACATACTTGTCAACAACGCAGGCAAAGCCAAAGGGCTCAGCCCCATTCACGAAGGCAGCCTCGATCACTGGGAAGAGATGATCGATACCAATATCAAAGGACTCCTGTATCTTACCCGCGCAGTTACGCCGGGTATGGTGGCTCGCGGTAGCGGACACGTGATCAATGTAGGCTCTACCGCCGGCAAAGAGGTGTATCCCAAAGGCAACGTTTACTGCGCAACGAAATTTGCCGTTGACGCGCTCACCTCGGCCATGCGCATCGACCTTCACGCCCACAATGTGCGCGTGAGCCAGGTCAGCCCGGCTCATGTAGAAGAAACTGAATTCGCACTGGTGCGCTTCGACGGCGATGCCGAAAAAGCCAATATATACAGCGATTTTAAGCCGCTGAGCGCCGCCGATGTGGCCGACGCTATTGTATACATGGCTACGCGCCCGGCTTACGTGAATATACTCGATATCACCCTGCAAGGCACGCAACAGGCCAGCTCGACAATCATCGACCGATCGGGAAGGGGTAAATACGATTAGTTTTTCGGTTGCCGGTTGTCGGTGCTGTGCCGTCCGTTTCTTTATCTTTGCCGGACTGTACATAACCGATAACCGACAATCCCTGCTATGTCTTTCCTTATTATCGCTTTAACCGCATTTGTGGCTTCGATCCTCACCTTTTTTTCGGGGTTTGGATTGGGCACCATATTGCTCCCCGTTTTTGCCATTTTTTTTCCCGTCGATATGGCCGTAGCGCTTACAGGGGTCGTGCATTTACTTAATAATTTATTCAAATTAACCTTGGTGGGGCGGCATGCTCAGCGCGAGGTAGTACTGCGTTTCGGCTTGCCGGCCATTGCCGGGGCGCTGCTCGGCGCCTGGTTGTTACTGCGCTTGTCGGGAATCGCGCCTTTGTACAGCTATCAAATCGGAGATCGCCATTTCGATATTACCGGCATCAAGTTGATCATCGCCGTATTGATGATATTTTTTGCCTTTATGGAAATATTGCCAAGCTTGCAACGGTGGCAGCTGGGCAAGCAATATCTAACCCTTGGCGGATTGCTGAGCGGCTTTTTCGGCGGCTTGTCGGGGCACCAGGGGGCCCTGCGCAGCGTTTTTCTTATCAAATTAGGTCTTCCCAAGGAGGCGTTTATAGCCACCGGCGTTGTCATTGCCTGCCTGGTCGACTTTTCGCGCCTGGGGGTTTACTTCTCGCGTTATGTGGGCCAACACCTCATCGACAACGCAGCGTTGCTAATGGTAGCAGTCGGAGCCGCTTTTGCAGGCGCTTACCTCGGCAACCGAATGCTGAAAAAAGTGACGCTGGAGTTCTTGCAGTATCTTGTCGCAGCAGCTATCGTTGTTTTGGCACTGTTGATGGGCGCAGGAATCGTATAAGCCTGAGTCAGGCGGCTTTGAAAGATCCAACCCAGGCTTATAACACCCCAATTATTTGATTACCAAATTTTTAGCAAGCACCGATTGCGAGTTTGTCCCCACCATGATATCGAATTCACCGGGTTCTACTACAAAAACGCCGTCGTTGTTGTAAAAGCCGAGTTCGGCCTCGGTGAGCTTAAACTCTACCATTTTTGATTCGCCGGGTTGCAAGCTGATTTTTTGAAAGCCTTTGAGCTCTTTGACCGGTCGTGCTATACTCGCCACTTTGTCGTGAATATATAATTGGACGACTTCTTCGCCTGCTACTTTGCCCGTATTTTTTACAGTGACTACTACTCGAATGGGCTGCTTTCCAGCCGCATCGGTTTGTATAAACTCGAGGTTGGAATACGCAAATTGCGTGTAGCTGAGCCCATAACCGAATGGATAAAGGGGTTGATTGCTTTCGTCGATGTAATGTGCCCAAAATACCAAAGGCACGGGATTGGGACGGCCTGTGCTAAAGTGATTGTAGTAAATAGGAACCTGCCCCACGCTTCGCGGAAAGGTCATGGGCAATTTGCCGCTGGGGTTGTAGTCGCCAAACAATACCTGTGCTATGGCATTGCCGCTTTGGCTGCCCAGTTGCCAGGCTTCCACGATGGCAGGAATGTGTTCGTCGGCCCAGGGAAGAGCCAGGGGGCGGCCGTTCATCAAGACCAGTACGATACGCGGATTCACATTGTAAACCGCTTCCAGCAGCGCCTGTTGCACGCCGGGCAAATCGAGTTTGGTACGACTTCTCCCCTCTCCGCTCTGAAAACCGTGTTCGCCTAATACCATGATGACTACCTCTGAGGCTTTAGCCAATTTGATGGCTTCTTCAAAACCGTCGGTGTCGGTTTCGTTTATTTTGGTTTCGTAGATAAATTGGGCCGGCCCTACAACCAGCTCTGCGCCTTTGGCGTATTTGACCTGATCGGTGTATTGTTGAAGCCCTTCCAGCACCGACACGGCGGTATTGTCGTCGGAGGCGAGGCGCCAACTGCCCAGCGGACTGTTCTTGTCGGCAGCCAATGGGCCGATGAGGGCGATTTTTTGCTGCTTCTTGTTGAGCGGCAACAATTGATTGTCATTTTTCAACAATACAATCGACTTTTTGGCCATATCCAATACCGCCGCCTGGTGGTCGGGGTGATAAAGCAATTCTTTTTCCCGCTTGGGGTCGCAATATTTAAAAGGATCGTCAAACAGGCCCAATTCAAATTTAACCCGTAATATCCGCCGCACGGCATCGTCGATTACATCCATTTTTACTTTTCCCGATTCTACCAGTGCCTTCAGGTGGCCGATAAAGGCGGAAGACTCCATGTCCATGTCGGAGCCTGCATTGGCTGCCAGTTCGGCGGCATGGCTGCGATCGCGGGCAAAACCGTGAGCAACCATCTCGCCGGCAGAGTCCCAGTCGGACACTACAAAGCCGTTGAATTTCCAGTTGCCCTTCAGGATGTCGCGCTGCAACAGCGAATTGCCGGTAGCCGGTACGCCGTTCAGGATGTTAAACGCGTTCATCACGGTGCGCACATTATTATCTACGGCAGCCTTGAAAGGCGGCAATACCACATTATAAAGCGTTGAGGCGCCGATATCTACCGTATTGTATTCTTTACCCGCTTCCGCAAAGCCATAAGCGGCAAAGTGTTTGGCGCAGGCGGCAATGGTATTGGGCGCCGACAAGTCGTCGCCCTGAAATCCTTTTACCCTGGCTACGCCGACTTTTGCCCCCAGATACGGGTCTTCGCCGGCGCCTTCCATTACCCGGCCCCAGCGCGCATCCCTGGAAATATCGACCATAGGCGCAAAAGTCCAGTTGAGACCGACAGCAGAAGCCTCAGTAGCCGCCACCCGCGCCGATTTTTCAATGGCCTCCAAATCCCAACTCGCCGCTTCAGCAAGCGGGATCGGCGAAATGGTTTTGTAGCCGTGAATAACGTCGAAGCCAAAGAGTAGCGGTATGCCCAGCCTGGATTTTTTAACCGCCAGTTCCTGGATTTTTCTCACCTGCTCTACTCCCCTGACGCCGAGCATCGATCCCACCCAACCCTTTTCGAGGTGTTCGTATTTGATTTTGGCGGAGCCCTCAGCCGGCGGCGGGCCGGTCACTTCCCAGAACCCATTGTACAGATTCATCTGCCCGATCTTTTCCTCCAACGTCATTTTGGCAAGCAGCGTCTCTATTTGCACTTCGTAATTTTTATTCTGAGCAACGATATTTGTTTTAACAAAAAAAATCATTATTAATAAACATCCAGAGAGTAAACAGACATTTTTCATGTTGCAGCGTGTGTTGATGGTAAAAAAGAATATGCATAAACGGCTAATCGTTCGACTTACGATTGATACAAGGTTTCGATTTGTTTGGCGTATAATTCCAGAATCCGGGAGCGCACCAATTTCAGGGTATAGGTGAGGGTGCCCGATTCTACCGACCATTCCTGCTCTACCAGGTGAAACTTGCGGATAGTTTGAAAATTGGGCAATCCGGCGTTGAGCGTTTCTACTTCGTCGCTGATTTTCTGTTTTACCTTGATATTGTGCACCATATACTGCGGGCTGGTCCAGTGAATATTGTTTTCGCGGCACCACAATTCGAGCCATTCGAAGTTGGGTTTGATGAGGGCGGTCAGGTAGGGCCGCTGAAAACCGATGATCATTATTTGCTCAATAAAAGGCGACTCGCGAAAATAGTTTTCGAGTGTCAGCGGAGTGATATACTTGCCTGCCGAAGTTTTGAAAATATCTTTTTTCCTGTCGGTAATTTGCAGGAAACGTTTGCGCACAAAGCGCCCTACATCGCCGGTGCGAAACCAGCCTTCGGCGTCAATGGCTTCGCGAGTGGCCTCCGGCTGTCGGTAATAGCCCATCATGACATTGGGGCCGCGCACCAGTATTTCGCCTTCGCCGTTTTCATCGGGTTGGTCGATACGCACTTCCACGCCGGGCAGCGGCAGGCCCACGGTGCCAAAGGCGTATAAGCCGGGCGTAAAATGGTTGAGCGAAATAACCGGCGAAGTTTCGGTCATGCCGTAACCTTCCCGCACGCGAATGCCCATTGCGGAGAGCAGCCTTCCCAACTCGGGGCGCAGCCAGGCGGCGCCGACCGCAATGCCTTCTACCCTGCCGCCCAGACGGCGGGTAAAATGCCGGAAGACCAGCAGCCTGGCCATCAGCAACTGGAACTGGTAAAAAAAGCGCAATCCCGGCCTTTCACGGTACTGGCGACCGAGTTGAAGCGCCCAGTCGATAATTTTTTTGCCCAGCCATCCTTTTTTGGAGCGGGCGGTCAGGATTTGCTCGTACATTTTTTCGACGATACGCGGTACAGCGGTAAAAAAATGCGGGCGAATATCCTGAAATGCCTGCACGAGATAATCCCGGTCGCTCAAAAAAGCCAGTCCGGCGCCGGAAGCAATGTAGGTATAAATGGCTATGCGCTCGAAAATGTGACTAAAAGGCAGCAGGCTCAGGCCCGTTTTTTCGTAGTTGAGCGGCAATATCGGCAGCAAGGCGCGCAGGTTGCTCACCAGGTTGTTGTGGCTCAGCATAACGCCTTTGGGCATGCCGGTTGAACCTGAGGTATAGACGATAACGGCAAGGTCGCCGGGTTGTACGGCGGCCCGGCGCTGCTCCAGGATACCTGCATCGGTATTTTTTCCTTTTTCGAGCCAGTAGTCGAAGCTGCCGGGGTCGTCGGCAGGGGCTTCGAGCAACAAAAAACGGGTTTCGCTGCGGCCTTTTACGTCCGGTAACGACAGGCAGAAACAAAGCCGGGTATCGGTTTGATCTAAAATATAGCGCAACTGTGCATTTGAAGAAAACTCGGGAACGGGAGTAGCCACGGCGCCGATTTGCTGGATGGCCAGGTCGAGCAACACCCATTTTGCCGTCGCCAGTCCGGGCATCATCAGCACCCGGTCGCCGGGTTGTACGCCCAGGGCTAACAAAGCCAGGCTGTATTGCTCTGCGCGCGCTACGCAGTCTTGCGTGCTGTATTCCGCCCATCGCCCGTTTTCGCGGCTCACCAGGGCCCGCGAGTGGGGGTATTTATCCAGTTGAAAGCGCAATATGTCAAACGTTCTGGTTATCATACGGAAGGTTTGACGGGTTCGTAAAAGCCGTTGAGCAAATCGTAGAGGTATTCGTGGTAGGCGGGGAATTCGGGCAGGTTGTTGTGCCCGCCGCCTTCAATGGTCAGCAATTGCACCAATGCGGGATTAATTTGCTGAAGCATCTGGCTGTGGCGGTATGGTATCAGCTTGTCGCGATTGCCGTGCAGTATAAACACCGGCGATTCTATTTTTTTTAAATAAAAATCCGTTCTGATCTGGTAACGCAAGAGCAAACGCAGGGGCAAAATAAAAGCGTAGCGCTTGATCTGATGGTAGAAACTGTAATAAGGCGAATCGAGGATAAGCATGCGGGGGCGGTTCCAGGAAGCCACCCTGGCGGCAATGCCGGAACCCAAAGAGCGGCCGTATACGACAATGGATTGTTCGGGATACAATTTGAGGAGTTCGCGGTACAACATCTGGGCATCGCTGTACAAAATACTCTCCGAGCGCCGGCCCCTGCTTTTTCCAAAGCCCCGGTAATCCATCATAAAAAAATCGTAGCCGTTGCTCATAAAATCGCGCGCAAACTTGCCCCAGCCTTTGATGCTGCGCGAATTGCCTTTGAGGTAGTATATCACGCCGCGGCTGTTGGGCACCCGAAAATGGACGGCATTGATGAGGCCCCCATCCTCCATGTCGAAGGTTTTTTCCTCAAAATCAAAGGGATATTGGTATTGAAATTCGTGCGGCAGGATTTCAGGACGAAAAAAAAAGTAGTGCTGAAAAAAATAAAAAAACACGCCGAACGACGCATAAACAAGCGCGACCATAGATAGCGTGTAATACAGGGCCATAGGCGATTGTATAAATCGACTGGAAGGTAAATCAATTTTCGGGAATTTAATGGAGCAACAGCTTCAATTTATCGTGATACAAGGCGTAATCGCTTAAATTCTTGTGCCCTGCACCCTGTATGGTGATAAAACGGTCGTTGCCCACCACCTCGCGAAGTTGGAGCGCCAGGCGATAAGGGGTGGTCCAATCATTAGTGCCATGAAACACAGTAACGGGATAATCTACCGCTTTCACATAATCTTTTACCGGAAAATTGGTTTTCAACGGAATGGGCAATAACAACTGAAATGCCCGGTAGCGAAACAGATCGGGGATACTGGTATAGGGCGTTTCCAGTATCAGTTGCTGCGCAGGTTGCCGGGCTGCCAGCCAGGAGGCGACACCGGTACCCAGCGATCGCCCGTAGATGACAATGCTGTCGGCGGCATATCGCTTGCGCGCCCAGTCGAAGGCCAGGGCAGCGCTGTGATAGCAATTGGTTTCAGAGGGTTTACCCGGGCTTTTGCCGTAACCGGGGTAATCAACGGCCAGCACGCTGTAGCCCAGGCGCGTAAAGTCGCCGGCGTGTTTTCCCCAGCGTTGCAGGTTGTCGGCGTTGCCGTGAAAGTATAATACGATGCCTTTCGACTCAGCAGGCGCAGGAAAATACAAGGCATTAACCCGTAATTGCGCAGATGTATCCGCTAAAAAAAATTCTTCAAATGGCCGATCAAATTGAAAGGCATAATCGGACAATAACCCGTCGGGCTGGAAAACGACGCGCTCGTGCATCAGATATACCAGCAAAACTATGGCCAGGTATCCCGCAGCCAGATATAAGATCATTTTTCTTGCTATGGATGAATGCATGCCCCTTCGCTCTTCTCCCATAAACGCTTCCCCGCCTCCTCATCGTACACCTTCTCATCCATTCTTTTTTCCGCCATCATGTGCAGATACACATTTGTACGACCTTCCATTTCGGGGGCGCAAGCCAGATAAACCAGGGGGGGAGCGGCTTTGGCCGGCGTTTGAAAAAAGAAAGTAAAAATAAAGCGCAGGAAGCGCCGCAGCAGCGGCGGCGCATCACGGATGATGTTGCTATTGACAGGCCCGGGGCAAACCGTAAATACGCTCACGTCCACACGATCGTCTGTCTTCAGCCGGCGCGACAATTCGGTGGCGAAGGTATTGAGAATCAGCTTAAAGTAGCTATAGTTGTTGATACTGCCGCGCACGCCGTAATCGCGATAAACGCCCAGTTCGTCGAAGTCGATGGCAGAGGCGTTGCGATGGGAGTCGGAAGACGTAATGATAATGCGGGGCCGCGGCGCGCCTGCCCGTGGGTTGCCGGCAAAATTGGCATTGGGAATAACGCCGTCTGAGAGCAGCCTGTTCAATAACACATAGGTCGACAGGTAATTGACGGTGAACATCTCGTCGAGTCCCTGCGGCGTTTTGCGGGCGCGGGGCGGCGTCACACCGGCATTGCAGTGTACCACATCCAGTTTTACTCCGCTATCGCGCAGCGTATCTGCGAGATGATGCACCGAGTCCAGGTCGGCCAGGTCGACGTGCAACATGGCTATATTCGGATTGCCGCTGAGCGCTTTGATTTGCTCGCCTACCTGCGGAATGCCGCTGCGACAGGCCAGCAAAAGGTGAGCGCCGCGACGCGCCAGTTCGAGCGCCAGGGCATAGCCTACCCCTGAACTGGCGCCGGTGATCAGGCAGTTGCGGCCGTCCAGCCTGTCGCTGTCTGCCAACGGCCTTATATTCGTCTGCCTGCGAAAAAATTCCAGTGTGCCGACTAAAACAGCCTCTACAGGATTGCGAAATCTTCCGTGTGTTGCCATGTTATCAGAACCGGGGAGAATGCCGGATTTTTGACAAAAAAGTAATTAAACTATTGAAAAATCATGCAATTTATTATTTTCAATTCCCGTAAGTATCCATTTTTCATCATAAATAAAAATCCAATTGCTATGAAATTAACTCGACTACTACTTGGGTTGGCCGCCATAAGCATATGCGCCCCCTCGTGGGCTCAACAGACGCCGCCGAAGGTCAGGCCTGCCCTGCGCCAAAGCGCTGTTATGACCAATCAGTTGGAAACGGGCATTTGGGATGCCCAGCCGGGCACGGAAGCTCCCCGCCCCCTTTTCCCCGTCAATGCCAATGGCTCTCGCACGCCCAACCGCGAAGTGATCATCGGCACTACCACTTATGACCTGCAATCCAATAGTTCGGTTTGCAAACGAATCTCTGAATACGGCAACAAAATTGCGGGTACCTGGAGTACTTCCAACCAGGCCTCCGGCTGGACTGACCGCGGTTCGGGTTACAATAACTACAACGGTGCAACCTGGGGGCAGCCGCCCGCCGCCCGCCTCGAATCGGAGCGCACCGGCTGGCCCAATCACATCTTCAAAGGCGACGGCAGCGAGTTTATTGTATCGCACACCAATACTTACCGGCTCAAAGTTCTCTCAAGAGGAGCTAACGGCGGCGCCTGGGCGGAATCGCTCATTCCTACTTCTACCCCCAACGGCACTTTGTGGCCGCGCGCAGCCGTTGGCGGCGATGACAATCAAACTATCCATGTTATTGCCATTACCGCGCCCTCAAGCCTTAACGGCGCTATCTATGAAGGCGTCGACGGGCATATCCTTTATTACCGTTCGCAAGACGGCGGCCTGACCTGGGATGTCACCGATGGCGTCATTCCCGGCCTCGACAGTACCAACTACGCCTTTGGCCGTGCCGACAATTATTACATCGACGCCCGCGGCGACGTGGTAGCCATCGGCGTTTTTCACCAGTGGAGCGACCTGAGAATCTTTAAATCCGACGACGGCGGCGATACCTGGACTTCCTCCACTGTGCTCGAATTTCCGCTGGAACGTTATAACATTGACGACGGCTATACCACCGCCGATATTTTTGACGACCCCGACGCTCCCGATACCCTCGCCATTCTGACTAGCGACGAAACCGGCACGGTTATAGTAGATGAAACCGGACTTGTACACTGTTTTTTCGGACTAATGTACGTTCAGGATGCGGATACGACGGATGCCCTATGGTCTTATTTCCCCGCCACCAACGGCCTGGCCTACTGGAATGAAACCCGCGGCGATAATAATGCCATTGTAGCCGCCAGCGCCCCTGACCTCAACGGCAATGATACGCTCGATATTAATGGTATCGCCAACATTGCGCTTTACTTTACTTCCCTGGCTTCGCAACCCAGCGCCGCCATTGACGCAAGCGGCAATATTTACGTGGTGTATTCGGCTGTTATGGAAGGCGAGCAATTCTTCAACACCGAAGACGAACAACACTACCGGCACCTGTTTATCACGGTGTCTTCCGACCTCGGCGAAACCTGGTCGGAACCCTACGACCTGATCAACGCAGATATCATGACCGAACCCGACCTGACGGATTTCGTAGAAGCGGTATTCCCCAGTATTGTCAGGGATGTATCCGATAGCCTGCGACTGGTATTCCAATACGATTTCCGTCCCGGGCTTGTGGTGCGCGGCGACCTGGACCCCTCCGAGTTAAATTATATCAGCTATGTAAGCGTTCCGCTGGAAGAACTCGGCATTGTGGGTACCAAAGAAGTGGTAAAACCCGATTTCTTCAACCTGCTGGCACAACCCAACCCGACGAACGGCGTGTTGAATGTGTCGTTTGATTTGGCAACACAGTCCGTAACGACTATCGATTTGCTCAATGCAACGGGCCAATACGTCGACAAACTAAGCCAATCGGATCTCGGCGCCGGGCCGCATCAGTTCCAATTTGACTTGGGCGCATTGCCCAAAGGCCTTTATATCCTGCGCCTGGTAGCCGACAACAAAGTGACGACAAGCCGGTTGATCAAGCAGTAAAAATAAGTTATTCACCCCATCCGCATGCCATATCCTTTTCGCAAGGGTATGGCATGTTTATTTTGTTTTATAAAAAAATACAATGGAAGGCATTTTTTCTGAAATTGTGCTACGAAAACATACTCCCAAAATTTAAAATCAACCACCTATGCCCAGCCAAGCGCCATCCCAGTTGCACGCACTGCTCATTGCCATCAACAATTACCCCATTCCCCGACACCGGCTCAACGGCTGTATTGCCGACCGCGACGCTTTGAAAGGGTACCTTCAACAACGTTTCACACCGGATACCCCCACCAAACTCAATCTCAAAACGCTGACCGACCGGGAAGCCACAAAAAAAGGTATCATTGAGTCGTTTAGCCATTTTGACGCCGCCAAAGACGGCGACGTATGCCTGCTGTATTTCAGCGGCCACGGCTCGCAGTCGCCCGCAGCTCCCGAATTCAGACACCTCGACCCCGGCGGCATGTGCCAGTCGCTGGTCTGCTTCGATAGCCGGGTAGGCGGCAAAGACCTGATGGACAAAGAAATGTCGTACCTGCTCTGGAAAGCCACCAACGGGAAAAACATCCATTTTATCGCCATATTCGACTGCTGCCACTCCGGCACCATTACCCGCGAACTCACCGGTACTCCCCGCATGGCCGAGGCAAGCCCCGCCCCCTCAAAATTGGAAGACTATCACGGCTATCAGGACTATAAAAAAACGGAAGTCAACGGTCGACTGGAAGTGAGCCCTCCCCGCGGCCGCTATGTACAACTGGCTGCCGCCAAAGACAAAGAAACCGCCAAAGAGCTCAAAATCAACGGCCAAACCCGCGGCATTTTCACTTATAACCTGGTAGCCCTGCTGGAGCAAGCTGCCGATCAAATGAGCTATGAAGACCTGGCAAGCTCGCTGCGCCTGCGCATAGAAGGCAAAGTGCGCGAGCAAACGCCGCAACTCATCAGCACCGACCCCATCGACCAGCGCCTGCGCTTTCTGGGCGGCGCCGCACCCGCACAGTCGGCTTATTACAACGTAGTCTTCTCTCAGGGCCGATGGGTGCTCGACGCCGGCATCGTACAAGGCATACCCGCCGGCGGCGGAAGTGTGGCACTTGAAGACGGCACACCGGTAAAGGTTTTCCGGGTTGAGCAAAACCGCTCGGAAGTATCGGGCATGGAAACCAAAGATGCCAACAAAACTTATAAGGTAAGCGCTTCCAAATTTGCCATCCCAAAATTAGTACTGGCATTCGATCCCGATAGCGAAAAAGCCGGCGTGGACGTGATGAAGAAGACGCTCCAAACACTGGACTCCCCCTTCCTGTCCATCATCGACGACCCCGACAGCGCCGCCTACTGGATCAGGGCCGCCGAGCAATCGTACCGCCTGACACTGCCCTGCGAAGAACGCTCGCTGTTCCGAAGCGTGGAAGGTTATGCTACCGACAGCGCAGAGATTTTCCTGCGTGATGTAGAAAAAGTAGCCCGCTGGCGCAATCTGCTAGACCTGACCAACCCGCGCTCGACGATCAGTAGCGATGAATTCAGCATACACGTTTATCGCTCTTTGCAAAATGGCAATGAGGAAGATAGCGTACCGCTAGAAGAAGTGGATTGGCGCAACAACCCCGTTTTCCGCTACGATTTTATAGATCAAAAATGGGTGCGTCCGGCTGTTCAAATTAAAATAGCCAACAAAGGCAATCGCACGCTTTATGTGAGCGCACTCAACCTGAATGACAAGTTTGCCATCAACAACAGCTTTCTGGCCCGGCAGGAATTAAAACCCAACGAAGAAGTCTGGCTTACCGATTTATACAAAAACCAGGTTTTCCGCACGATACCGCTTACAGTCGATAAAACTTACCAAAGCTGGGGCGTCACCGAAAAAAAGGAATACTTCAAACTGTTTATCAGCACCGACCCCAACCTCAACACCGATTTTTACAACCAAAAAGGGCTTGAACTCGAAACGGCCAAAGCCAGGGCCGGCCGCGAGGAAGGAGAACTTGACGATACCGCCAATCCCAATATCCCCGACTGGCTCACCCGCGAAATCGCCCTGACCGTCGTTCGCCCCCTGGAGCAACAATCTATAAGCGCCGGACAGACAATTACGCTGCTCGATAAAATCAGTATCAAACCGCCGGCAGGCCTTTCGGCAAAAATTGCCCTGACACCCCGCGCCGAAGCCGAACGCTCGCTCGACGCAGGCGTGAATTTCAGCGAATTGTGGGGATTCCAGGAAGTAGCCGAGCCTTATGCCATGACGCGCGGCCTCAACGACGCCCCGCCCCTGAGCGTACTCGAATTATACGAAGTACAAGGCGCCGATCAGGTTGATGCCGACCACCCGCTAACGATCGGTCTACAGGAACAAATCGGTGAAAGGGAGTTGATTATCCCCCTCGGTTTTGATCCCGAAACGGGGACCTATTACCCGCTCGGCGCCACTACCGCTGAAGGCGAGGTTCATATCGAAACCTTGCCCGAAGAAACGCCCGCCGGCACGCGTAGCCTTGGCGGCTCTATCAAAATATTCTTCCACAAAGTCGTTTTGTCGAAATTGGGGTATGAATACCAGCACCCCCAACTGGCCGTCGCCGATTTTACTACAAAACCTGAAGACAAAGAACGCGACGAAACAGCCTTCAGCTACATCACTGATGCGGCTACCGTAAAAGCCAGGGTGGCTGGCGCCAACAAGATCATCTTGTTTATTCACGGCATCATCGGAGATACCACGTTAATGCCCACGTCGCTGGCGCTCATCAAAGACGACAATGGCAATACGGCGCTAAGTCGCTATGATCTCGTATTGACTTTCGACTACGAAAATCTCAATACGCCGATTGAGCAGACTGCAAAGGATTTAAAAAGCAGGTTAATAGCTGCGGGCCTCGGCGAAGGTCATGGCAAACACCTCACCATAGTGGCCCACTCCATGGGCGGCCTCGTGAGCCGCTGGATGATCGAGAAAGAAGGCGGCAACGCCATTGTCACGCGGTTGGTACAGGTAGGCACGCCCAACGCCGGTTCGCCCTGGGCCGACGTATACGAGCTAGCCAGCGTGCTGCTGGCCAGAGCCGTCAATGGCGCCGCTTTCCTGAAACCTTACTTGCTGCCGCTGTCATTGTTGGGTAAGTTGACCCGACAATTGTTCGTCACCTTGCAGCAAATGGACCCCGACAAATCGGAGTTCCTCAAAGCGCTCAACGACGGAACCGACCCCGGCATTCCCTATACCGTTATAGCCGGCAATACGCAACTTATTCCCGCTATCATTAATGAAAAACAAAAACTGGCCCTGCTGCGGGCGCTAAACCGCTTCCGCCAGCGCGGCCATTATAGCGCCCTCGATACCCTGTTATTTAAACTTGCTAATGATATTGCAGTGAGTACCCTGAGCATTTGCCAAATCCCCGGCAAAGATAAACGCAAATACCCGCCGGTCGAAGTGCAGGTAGCCTGCGATCATATCAGCTATTTTGCCGACCCGGCAGGGCTTAAGGTGTTGGATGAGGTGCTGGAGAGGGAGTGAGGGAGTAATATTGTAATTGACAACAGACATGCATAATCGCTACTTATTACCATTTGCGCTGGTTACCAGCCTTTTCTTCCTGTGGGGTTTGGCCAACAGCCTCAACGGCATCCTCATCAGCCACTTTCAGTTGGCGCTAGACCTCAAGCGCTGGCAGGCCGGGCTGATCGACTTTGCCTTTTACCTGGGGTACTTCTGTATTGCCATTCCCGCCGGATTGTTTATGCACAAATACGGCTTTAAAAAGGGTATTTTGCTGGGGCTGCTGCTTTATGCGGGCGGCGCGCTGCTATTTTACCCGGCAGCCGAAGTGCGCACCTACGGCTTTTTTCTTTTTGCGCTTTTCACCATTGCAAGCGGATTGGCATTTCTGGAAACCGCGGCCAACCCTTATGTATCCATACTCGGCGATAGCGGTTCGGCGGAACAGCGCATTAATTTTGCACAGTCATTCAACGGGCTGAGTATCATTTTTGGACCGCTACTAGGCAGCGTGCTTATCTTCTCAGACCATTCCTATACCAAAGAAGACCTGTTGCGCATGCCGGTAGAACAAGCCGACGCCATCAGGCTGGCCGAGGCGCAAACCGTGCAACTGCCATACATAGGCCTGGCCTGCATAGTTTTGCTGGTCGCCTTCCTGTTCTGGATCACGCGTATGCCCGAACCCGTTCAGGAATCCGATTCCGACAAGCAGGGTTGGGATGGGATTTTTAACCACCGCCATCTGGTGGGCGCCGTTATCGCGCAATTTTGCTATGTTGGGGCCCAAGCCTGTATATGGGGGTATTTTATCGATTTCAAACTATCGCTCGCCCCCGATACCCATTTTGCGCCGGTAGAATGGCTCAAACCGTTTTTCCTGTGGATATCTGGCAGCGACGGCGGCGAGCTGACTGCCGCCAGGTGGGCAGGTTTCCACCTTTCTTTCGGCATGTTGCTGTTCATGCTGGGCCGTTTTATCGGCACGTTCCTCATGTCGTTTGTCAAACCCTACAAACTGCTCGTCATTTTTGCCGCGAGCGCTTTTGTGCTGATTTTGACAGCAATTCTTACAAGCGGCCTCACGGCTGTCACTGCGCTGATCGGGGTATTTTTCTTTATGTCGATTATGTTCCCAACCATATTTGCCCTGGGCGCCAAAAACCTGGGCGAACAAGTCAAAATCGGCTCTTCGCTGATCATTATGGCCATCGTGGGCGGGGCGTTGTTGCCCCCGATACTGGGCCTGCTGGCCGACCGCTTTCAATACCAAACGGCCTTCCTGATGCCGGCAGCCTGCTTTTTGGTGATTTTGTATTATGGATGGACTAGCGTTGAAAGGGCATGAGCAAACAACTCGTCATCATTCCAAGCATATTGACAATCACCTTAATGCTGAGTGCCTGCATGTCGTCAAAACTATTGCCGGAAGAGGCGGGGCGCAGTTTGATACGGCCTGACAATCCCGGTATTACCTATCTCGGGCGTTGGGATTATTCGCAGCCGCATAGTCCCCGTTGTGCATGGAGCGCAGCCGGCATGGCCCTGCAATTTGAAGGGCCCGACCTTGAAATATGGCTCGACGCAATACCCACAACCGCCGAGGCCCGGCGGATGAAGTACAAATGTTATTTCGCCTATTCGCTCGATGGCGGCCCCTGGCAATCATTCGAAGTATCGCGCAGCAACTTTCGGCACGTCATCGCCAGTGGATTGGCTGATACGCCCCATACGCTCGTGATACGCAAACTCACAGAAGCAAGCATTGGGGGCACGGCCGCCTTTAAGGGAATATATCTTGCTTCAGGCAAAAAACTCTTGCCGCCGCCGGCTACCGCCGATAAAAAAATATTGTTTATCGGCGACTCCATTACTTGCGGTTACGGCGTATTGGGCGACTCGGCCACTTGCAATTTTTCACCTGAAACAGAACATGCCTTGTCAACTTATGCGGCTTACACAGCCCAGGCGCTACGGGCTGATTTTCACGTGGTGGCCATTTCCGGTATTGGCATTTATCGCAATTACGATTCGGCAAAAAAGCGTTTAATGCCCGATCATTTTCCGTATACGCTGCCTTTTGGAAAAAAACAAAAATGGCCAATAAATACCTGGACGCCGGATATCATCTGCATCAATCTCGGCACGAATGATTTCGCCAAAGGTATTCCCGACCAAACGGCCTTCACAACACCTTTTCTGGCATTTATAGCCCAATTGCGGGAGTGGTATCCTGAGTCGGCTCTCGTATTGCTATCGAGCCCTATGCTAAGCGGCCAGGCAGGCACAACGCACAAGGCTTATCTGGACCAAATCGTGCAATCAGCGCAACACAACGGCACAACAGCATTATATCGCTGTAACCTCAGCGAACAAGGCCCGCTGGGCTTCGGCTGCGATTACCACCCCAACCAGGCCCAGCAGGAACTCAACGGCAGAGAACTGGCCGCTTTTTTGCTGCAACTAAAACTTTAGCTTTTTCAGATTTTTATACGCTATCGCAACGCCTTCCATGGGCGTACGCTTGTAATCTTCGAGCTCTACAATATAATGCGTGACGCCGGCGGCCGGCGCGTATTCGAAAATTTGCTGAAAATTGATCGTACCCTCCCCTACTTCGACGGTCTCCCGCTTGGGCGTATTGGCCATATCTTTAACATGGAAGGAACAGAATCGACCCGGGTGTTTTTTCATCCACTCAATGGGATCTTGACCGGCATAAACAGCCCAATATAAATCGAGCTGCATGGCCACCAGTTGAGGATCCGTATTGTCGAGAATATGCTCGTAAATGAGCTTGTCGCCCGATTTTTTAAACTCAAAATCGTGGTTGTGGTAGCCAAAACGCATACCCGCTTGCTTGCAATATTCGCCGGCTTTATTCATCGCTTCCAGCAGCATCTTAAGTTTGTCGCCCTGGCGTTCGTCGTCGTTCATCCAGGGGCTGACGACAAACTGCTGCCCCATGACAGCGGCGGCGTCGACAGCCTGCTTCCATTCATCGGTAAGCATACCTTTGGACTTATCGTAATGCTGCGTAGTGAGCCCTACGTGCGCGCTGGGCATTGACAAGCCGTTATCAGACAGATATTGGCGGAATTCCTTCGGCGTTTTGCCCCAGAATTTGCCATTGGCAAAGCCAAAACCTTCAATCTCCCGGTAGCCCATTTTTCTGATAGCCTTCAGGGTACCCTCCGGGTCCTTTTTCAGGTCTTCCCGCACACTCCAAAGTTGAACCCCGATATGGCGCTTGCGCCCCTTTAGCAGAGAAACCGGCACGAGGGTAGACAAGCCGGCCAATGTTACGGTTTGTGTAAAAGTTCTACGCGTCATTTTATTCATAATCAAAAAATTATGCGACAAAAAAAAGAATAAAAACTGTTGGGTAAAAATAATAATAATGATCTTAAAAAACAGCGACATAGCCAAATTCAATGCTGTGTCCCCAAACTAATGCCGCAATTATACTAACTTTGATACGTTATCAGTTAACGATCACTACCACTTTCCCGATCATGCGAATTCACGATAAATCAAATCCGACGGCTTACCAGCCCTCCGACCGACGTTATGATCACATGACCTACAACCGCTGCGGTCGCAGCGGCATTTTGCTGCCTGCCGTTTCGCTCGGCCTGTGGCACAATTTCGGATTCGTCGATGTGCTGGAAAACGGCAGGAAAATACTGCGCAGGGCTTTTGACCTGGGCATCACCCATTTCGATCTGGCCAACAACTACGGCCCGCCTTTCGGATCGGCAGAAGAAAATTTCGGTACGATGATGCGACTGGATTTTCAGCCATACCGCGACGAGCTCTTCATCGCCACCAAGGCCGGTTTCGACATGTGGCCCGGCCCCTATGGCAATTTCGGCTCGCGCAAATACCTGATTGCCAGCCTCGACCAAAGCCTTCGCCGCATGAAACTGGACTATGTAGACCTATTTTATCACCACCGGCCCGACCCCCATACGCCCCTCGAGGAAACCATGATGGCGCTCGATCAGATCGTGCGGCAGGGGAAGGCATTGTACGCGGGTATTTCCAATTATCCTGCCGACCAAGCTGCCGAAGCAGCAGCTATACTCCGGCAACTGGGAACGCCTTGCCTGATACACCAGGCCAAATATTCCATGTTTGACCGCTGGGTTGAAGACGGATTGCTCGACACTTTGTATGACAAGGGCATGGGATGTATCGCCTTTTCGCCACTGGCGCAGGGGCTGCTCACCGATAAATACCTGCATGGCATTCCCGCCGACTCCAGGGCCGGCAAACCCATGACCTACCTACAAGAAGAACAAGTCATGGAAAAATTGCCCAAAATACAAGCACTGAATCACCTGGCCCATCAGCGGGGCCAACAGCTTTCGCAAATGGCCCTGGCCTGGGTATTGCGCGACCCCAGAGTCACGTCGGTGCTCATCGGGGCCAGCTCGGTCGAACAACTCGACGAAAATGTGGCAGCTCTGTCAAACGCCCATTTTAGCGCAGAAGAATTGCAGTTGATCGACAGTATTTTATCATAAACTACTAATTACATTTAATCACCTGACTATAACAATTATGATCAACTACCTTACCTCTACCCTGTGCTGCATAGTATTGTGCTGCACCGGCACGGCACAGCCCAATCTGGCCGCCAAACTCGACAATTACCTCAAAAGAGCCGAAGCAGCCGGCTTTTCCGGGTCAGTACTGGCGGCCGACAACAACCAGCTCATACTCGCCAGGGGCTACGGCATGGCCGACCGCGAGGCTGGACGCCGCGAAAGCGACTCGACCGTTTTCAGCATAGGCTCTATCACCAAACAATTTACCGGGGCCGCCATCCTCAAGCTGGAAATGCAGGGCAAACTCAAAGTCACCGATCCGCTTTCCAAATTTTTCCCCCAGGCGCCTGCCGATAAGGCTGCCATCACCCTGCACCAACTGCTGACCCACGGCGCAGGCTTTCGCGGGGCCATCGGCGACGACTACGAGCTGATAGACGCCAAAACCTTCATCGACCGCGCATTCCAGTCCGAATTGCTATTTGAACCGGGCAAGGGCTACGAGTACTCCAATGTGGGCTACAGCATTTTGGGGATTATCATCGAAAACATCTCCGGCCAATCCTACGAGCAGTATTTGTATCAATATCTATTTGAACCTGCCGGCATGCTCCAAACCGGTTACCTCCGCCCAGCCTTCAAAAAAGAGCAACTCGCCGTGGGTTATCGCGACGGCAAGCGCTGGGGTTCCGCCCTCGATCATCCGTGGCTGCCCGACGGCCCCGGCTGGCATTTGCGCGCCAATGGCGGTATTTTGTCTACCGTTCACGATATGTACAAATGGTTTCTGGCCCTGCAAAGCGACAAAGTACTCTCCAAAACATCGCTTGAGGCCTTTTTTGCCCCGCACAACCGCGAAGGCGAGTTGGACAGCTACTACGGCTACGGCTGGGTAGCCATGGATACCCCCGACGGCAAAATGATACAGCACAACGGCGGCAACGGCGTTTACAACGCCTTTATGGGCTTTTTCCCGGCGCTGGGCCGCTGTATCATCGTATCGAGCAATGCCAACAATAAAATCTCCGACGACATCGCACAACGCCTCTTCGGCTACCTGTCGGGCAACATTGTTGAAGCCGACCCGGCACAACTCAGTCGATGGACCGGCGCCTACCAGTTGCCTTCCGGGCAAACTTTCGACGTGGTATTCGATGAAAATGATCAACTCCAGGCCTTCTTTGACAACCGCGACGCCATGCTGGCACTGACAGCGGAAGGCAACGAAAACCCTGCCGTGACAGAAGCGGCCAATATTCGCACCCAGACGATTTTAGAAGCCATTTTTCAGAACCAATACGGCCCGCTGGCGGAGGCATTTGGAGAAAGCGAAGCAGACGTGCGCGAACGCGCGGCGCCCTACTGGAAATCAATCCAGGATGAATTCGGCAAATTCCAGTCCTTGTTTGTCATGGGTACCGTCAATCGCTCCCGCCTGGGCTTGCAGCTCACTTTTGCCAAACTACACCTTGAGCGGGGCGCAATTTACCGCATGTTTATCTGGGAAGGCGAACGCCTCAATAATGTCCGGGATATGAAGCTCCCCGATAAGATATACGAATTCCAGGGGAACGCCACTTTCCAATCGCCCAATACGCCTTGTACACTTCAATTTAAAGAATCCACGTCCAGAAATGTGACGCTACAGATTAGCTATCCCGATTTCAAAATACAAGCGAAAAAGATGCCGAAGTAGGTTAGACTGTTGGACTGTGTGCGGGAGGGGGCGACTTGGCGAGGGGGAGAGGGGGCGATTTTTGGGGACTGTGCGACCCACAACCGACAGAACTCCCTCACTCCCTCTCTCCCTCCCTCTCTCCCTCACCAAAGAGCGCGCGGAAATGGCTGGGCAGCAGGCTGATCTTGTGGCCCAGCCATTTCTCAAGGGTAATCGCGAGAAACACGTAGCTCTCCGTCACGCCGGGCACCGGCGCCACGATAATCACAAAAAACGGGAGAAACTTGGGAATATCCTTGAGTTGAGCTTTGGCTTGCTGTAATTCTTCGGGGGTAGGTCTTTTATCGGCTGAAGACATAATAAGTTTGCCCCGGCCTTCGCGAACAAACGTATGGATCATCTGCTTGGTTTCGACCCCCTCCATAAACATCGCCCACAACATCATTTTGGGAAAGCGGATGATGCGCTGAAATTTTAGTTGCGACAGCAACTTCTGCGATCGCGCCTTCACAGGCGATCTATTGATTCGGGCTCGCAGGTTATTTCGGCGGTTTGTATCCATATCGGTTCGTATTGGTATGGCGAAGATACGCCCTGTCGCCGATCTTGTCAAAAAGTATAAGACTTGTCTGCCGATATTATCGACAATTGGCGCATTTGCCCCCAACAGCAATAAAAAAGGCGTCTTCCCAAGGGGCCAAGCCCGTTGAAAAGACGCCTTTTGGTGCCCGGAGCGGGACTTGAACCCGCACGACCGCGATGGTCACAGGATTTTAAGTCCTGCGTGTCTACCTTTCCACCACCCGGGCTTGTAGACATGAATGGTAAGCCCTTTGGCAAACCCGAACAAATATAAACAAAAAAAGCGCCTTTCGGCGCTTTTTTCTTGAGCGGATGACGAGATTCGAACCCGCGACCTCAACCTTGGTCCCGGCACTATATACCAGCAGCTCTACATCCTCATATAATTAATCATTAATATTTTAAGAAAAAGATAAAAAAAAATAAAACCAAACATAAACAAAAT
>DAINSQ010000067.1:0-19495 GCA_036741235.1 Saprospiraceae bacterium
AGAATAGCTAAAATGTATTATAAAAATTTGGCATACATTTTGCTGCGAATTACTTGACCGGCCCCAATATTAACCTTAACTTGCGAAAAAAACGCCAAACCGGGTTTGTGAACAGTGAACTGACAACCTTTTTTTACCCACAGAGTTAAACGGAGTAAAACGGAGTGATACAGAGTTTTGTTAATAAAGACACACCCCCAAAACCTACAACATAGAACTTACAACGGATAACAGAGAACAGCGCAATGCTAAAGCAGACCATAAGCCAGAAAATGCTCCAGAAGCTGTCGCCGCAACAGATTCAGCTCATGAAACTGTTGCAGATACCGACTGCGTTGCTGGAGCAGCGCATCAAGGAGGAGATAGAGATCAACCCGGCATTGGAAGAAGCCGACAGCAGCGACGCGGATGACTACCCCGAATACGAGCCTGCAGAAGACAACAACTATCAGGAAGAAGGCGAATACGCCCCCGAAGGCGCTGACGAAGAGGATACCTACCGCGAAGATCCTTACGACCTGGGCGATTACCTCAACGAGTATATCGAGGATGATGATCCGAGCTATAAGGTCAAGGGCGATAGCTATGTTGAGGAGGAAGACAGGCAGATGCCCATAGCCGTAGAAAACAGCTTCCACGATTTTCTCGAACAACAACTCGGCCTCCTGGCATTTAAAGACGAAAAAGAACGCACTATTGCCCTGCAACTCATTGGCAGTATCGACGACGACGGCTACCTGCGCCGCGAGATCAACGCTGTTATTGACGACCTGATGTTTTTGCAGAATACTTTCGTTAGTGAAGCCGAAGTGCTGGCCGTGCTCAAAAAAATTCAGCGTTTCGATCCGCCCGGCATCGGCGCCCGCGATTTACAGGAATGTCTTTGCATACAACTCGACAATAAGCTGGAGCAGGCCGAACAACTCCATGACGAGCACGTGGCTGCGCTGCGACTGGCCCGGTCGATTATGCAGGATTATTTTGATGAATTTACCAAAAAGCATTACGACAAACTTATTCGCCAACTCAATATAACGGAAGAAGACCTCAAGGCCGCGATTGACGAGATCGTTCGACTCAATCCGAAGCCCGCCAGCGGTTACTCGGGGGGCGCCGGCAGCCAGTCGAATCAATACGTCGTGCCCGATTTCATCATCACCAATAGCGACGGCGAGTTGGAATTGACCCTCAACTCGCGCAATGCCCCCGATTTGCGCATCAGCGACCAATATCGCGATATGTTGCGCTCTTACAAGGCCAACCTGCGCGGCCGTACGGCCACCCGTACCGAAAAAGAGGCTGTATTATTTATCAAACAAAAAATCGACTCGGCGAAATGGTTTATCGATGCCATCAAACAGCGGCAGCATACGCTGTACAGCACGATGCACGCCATAATGGAATACCAATACGACTTTTTCCTTACCGGCGATCCCAAGCGCCTTCGACCTATGATCCTTCAGGATATTGCCGATATCACGGGCCTGGATATTTCTACAATCTCCCGTGTGACCAATAGCAAATATGTGCAAACAGAGTTCGGCACCCGCCTGCTCAAGGACTTTTTCTCCGAGTCGCTGCAAACCGAAGAAGGCGACGAGGTCTCCACGCTCGAAGTCAAGAAAATCCTGCGCGACCTGATAGAAGCCGAAAACAAACGCAAACCCCTCTCCGACGAGCAACTCACAGCGGCGCTGCAAAAAAAGGGCTACCAGATTGCCCGCCGTACCGTAGCCAAATACCGCGAACAGATGAACCTGCCGGTTGCAAGATTGAGGAAAGGGCTTTAGGGCAAGTCCATATTTTCTCTCAAACGCCTACCCAATCTTCTCTGTCAAGGCTTCTGAAGTGAATCGCTTCAGCCAGGTGTTCAATCTCTATATTGGGGCTATCGGCCAGATCTGCGATTGTCCTCGAGACTTTAAGGATGCGGTCGAAAGCGCGGGCAGACAATTGGAGGCGCTCCATGGCTTTTTTTACGAGCGCAAGCCCGGTGGGGTTCACCTGACAAACCTCGAGTACCATTTTACCGGGCATTTGCGCATTGCAATGCAGATGGGGGTGCGACTCGAAGCGCGCAGCCTGGAGTTCCCGGGCCTTCACCACGCGTTGGGCGATATCGTGGCTGGACTCGGCGGGCCGGTTGAAACTCGACAGCTCGTCGTAGCTTACCGGCGTCACTTCTACGTGCAGGTCGATGCGGTCGAGTAGCGGCCCCGATATTTTGTTCAGGTATTTTTTTACTACGCCGGCGCCGCATACACAATCCTTTTCCGGGTGGTTGTAATAACCGCAGGGGCAGGGGTTCATCGAGGCGATCAATGTAAATCCAGCCGGATAATCGACCGTTGTTTTTGCCCGGGAGATCGTCACCCGGCGTTCTTCCATAGGTTGCCTCAGGACTTCGAGGGCGCCGCGTTTAAATTCGGGTAATTCATCGAGGAACAACACGCCGTTGTGCGACAACGAGATTTCGCCGGGGTGGGGGTTGGTGCCGCCGCCTACCAAGGCTACATCGCTGATGGTATGGTGCGGCGACCGAAACGGCCGGGTCGTGATCAGCGAAGCATTGACGGGCAGGAGTCCGGCAACCGAGTGAATTTTGGTCGTTTCGAGGGCCTCGTTCAGTGTCAGCGGCGGCAGGATAGTAGGCAGCCGGCGCGCCAGCATCGTCTTGCCGGCGCCGGGAGGGCCTATCAGGATCACATTGTGGCCTCCGGCAGCGGCAATTTCCAGCGCTCGTTTGATATTTTCCTGGCCTTTCACATCCGAGAAATCGACGTCGTAGTGATTGCGGCTGCTTACAAATTCCTCACGAGCGTCTACTACGATGGGCTCCAGCTTAATAGCTCCGCTGAGGAATTTCACGGCCTCTTTCAGGTTGTCGACGCCGTAGACTTCCAGGTTGTTCACAATAGCAGCCTCTCGGGCATTTTGTCGGGGCAGGATAATGCCTTTGAAATTTTCCTTTCGCGCCTGAATAGCGATAGGCAAGGCGCCTTTTATGGGTCTCAGGCTGCCGTCGAGTGAAAGTTCGCCCAGGATCACGTAGCGGTCCAATTCCGGCAGATCGACCTGATTGGTAGCGCTGATATAGGCCAGGGCGATGGGCAGGTCGTAGGCTGCGCCTTCCTTGCGCAAGTCGGCGGGGGCCAGGTTAACCACCGTTTTGACTCGGTACATGTGGTAACCCGACGATTTGAGGGCCGCTTCAATGCGTTGAAAACCCTCTTTCATAGCATTGTCGGGCAATCCAACCAGAAAATAAAATTGTCCCGTTAAGATGGGCGTGCCGCCGGCATGAACTTCTACGGCGATAGTGCGGGCATCCACTCCGTGTACCGCACTGGCATACGTTTTCACTAGCATATTGGGAGTTTTTGGTTGCAAAAACAAATAGGATGGAAAATTAAGGCCTTCGCTACAATTGGGTTGGGAAATGGGGCATGAAATTTTTATCAGTTACCGACTTTGCAACTATGCGAAGGGGCGGTTTTGGGTTTTTACTAACTTTGGGGCGCAAATATGACAACGCATGTACTACGAACCTACGCCGGCTTTTGCCCTGGCACAAGATGAGATGGACGAATTGCGTCATTTCAGGAGGCGGTTTTATTTTCCGCAACACGAGGGAAAAGACGTCCTTTATTTTTGTGGCAATTCACTGGGTTTACAGCCCGAGGGCGTAATGGCTGCCCTTACCCGCGAAGTGCAACACTGGCGCGAATACGGTGTTGAGGGGCATTTTATGGGGGAAATGCCCTGGATGGATTACCACAAGTTTTTGCAGCCTCAGAGCGCCCACATTGCCGGCGCCAAGGAAGATGAAGTAGTGGTTATGAACACGCTCACCGCCAATTTGCACCTCATGATGGTGAGTTTTTACCGCCCCACCCGCGAGCGCTTCAAAATCATCATGGAGGCGGGGGCATTTCCTTCCGACCAATATGCGGTGGAAAGCCAGGTGCGTTGGCACGGTTATGACCCAGAAACAGCGATCATAGAAGTTACGCCGCGCCCGGGCGAAGAGACTTTGCGCACAGCTGATATTCTCGACGCCATTGCCCAGCACGGGCCGCAAACTGCCCTGGTAATGTTTGGCGGCGTTAATTATTACACCGGGCAGTGGTACGATATGCCTGCCATTACCGAAGCCGGTCATCGAGCAGGCGCCATGGTGGGATTCGATCTGGCGCATGCCGCCGGCAATGTGCCGTTGCAATTACACGATTGGGAAGTTGATTTTGCCGTTTGGTGCAGCTATAAATACCTCAACTCAGGTCCGGGCGGCCCCAGCGGTGTTTTCGTACACGAGCGCCACGGCGCCAACCCCTTGTTGCCCCGGTTTGCCGGCTGGTGGGGCCACGACGAAAAACGGCGTTTTTTGATGGAAAAGGGATTTCACCCCATGCAAGGCGCTGCCGGTTGGCAGCTCAGCAACGCCCAGATATTCAGCTTTGCCGCCCACAAAGTGAGTCTCGATATTTTTGTCGAAGCGGGTATGCCCACCTTGCGAACCAAGAGCATTCAGCTTACCGGTTATCTCGAATACCTTATCGGGCAATTGAATGCAGAGGGGCATCATTATCGCATTATTACGCCAGCCGATCCCGCAGCGCGGGGCTGTCAATTGTCTATTTTAACCGGGCCTCATGGCAGGAATTTATTTGATTATCTTTCCGGCAACGGCGTCATTTGCGATTGGCGGGAACCCAATGTGATACGGCTGGCGCCTACGCCATTGTACAATTCATATCGCGATGTGTATGAGTTGAGTGTTTTGCTGCGCAAAAGTCCTAACTTCGAGTCATGATCAGGTACCAGAAAGATACCGATAATATTGTTACGCTCATCATGGACATGAGCGAGCGCAGCGCCAATGTCATCAACCACGAAATCGGCGACGTCTTTGTGCCTGTCATCGAACACCTCAAACACGAAAAAGCCCGTGGGGCACTGCGGGGCGTCATACTCACCTCGGCAAAAAAATCTTTTCTGGCAGGCGGCGATCTGGAATACTTATACCGTGCTGAAGAACCGGAAGAAATATTTCGCTTTTGCGAAAAAATGAAAAAATTCCTGCGCGACCTGGAAAGCCCGGGCGTGCCCGTCGTTGCCGCCATTAACGGCGATGCGCTTGGCGCCGGCTTTGAAGTAGCGCTGGCTTGTCACCATCGAATCATCATCGACAATCAGGGTATCCGGGTGGGGCTTCCCGAGGTACAGGTAGGGCTCATGCCCGGCGCCGGCGGCAGTATAAGGCTCATGTGGTTGTTGGGTATAGAAAAAGCCTACCCCGTTCTTTCCGGCGGAATGCAATATAACCCGCACGAAGCGTTGCATGCGGGTATAGTTGACGAGTTGGCCAAAAACCGTAGGGAGATGCTCGAAAAGGCCAAAGCCTGGCTGCTAAAAACTCGCGAAGGGCGCCGGCCCTGGGATCAGGAGGGCCGCTCCATACCCGGCGGTTCGGCCCGCGACCCTGATATTGCCGCGTGGTTCAGGCAGAACAGTGCCGAACAAGCCGCTGCAGTGCCTCCTCACCCAGCCCGTCAGGCTATACTCAGCGTGCTTTATGAAGGCTCAAAAGTAGATTTCGATACGGCATGTCGCATTGAGAGCCGTTACTACACCGGCCTGCTGCGAAGCCGGGCTTGCAAAAATATGATCAAAGCTTTTTGGTTTGATTTTAACAGCATTCGCTCTGGGATCAACAGGCCAAAAGGTTTTGGTCGATTCCGCCCACGCAAGGTGGGCATTATTGGGGCGGGACAAATGGGCTCGGGTATTGCGCTTGCTTGTTTGACGCATGGATTGGAGGTTGTCCTGAAAGATATTTCCCGGTTGGTGGCCGAGCGGGGGCGCGACTATGTGCGCAATTACCTCAACCGCCAGGTAAGTGCCGGCATTTACACTGCCGCCGAACGCGAAGCCATGCTCCTGCGCGTTACTACTACCGACCACTCGCATGATTTTTCTACTTGCGATCTTGTTATTGAGGCCGTATTTGAAAATCAGATGGTTAAACAAAAGGTGACCAAAGAAGCCGAATTACACATGGATGAGTATTCGATATTTGGCACCAACACCATATCGATACCCATCTCAAAATTGGCGGCCTCATCGGCAAGACCTGCGCATTATCTCGGTTTGCATTTTTTTCACCCTGCCGAAGAAGTACCCCTGGTGGAAATTGTTCGCGGCGCTAAAACCTCTGATGAAACGGTAGCCAGGGCTTTTGACTTTGTAACCGCCATAGGAAAAATACCGATAGTAGTAAAAGACGACTGGGGATTTTATGTGGCCCGCGTTCAGAATACCTATTTGCTGGAAGGGGTGACGATGCTCAAAGAAGGCTATCCGCCGGCGCTAATCGAACACCTGTGCAGAAAGGCAGGTATGCCCAAAAGCGCCCTGGCATTGGCTGACGATCTGAGCCTGCCTCTTGTATTGCACTACGAAAAACAAGCGGCAGAACACTACGGCGCCCGCTACATTCAACATCCCGCAGTGCCTGCGCTGGAAATGATGCTCAATGAATTACAGCGCCCCGGGCGTATTAAAAAAGCCGGGTTTTACGATTATACTGAAAACGACGACCGGGTTTTATGGCCTGAACTCGCCAACTATTTTCCTGGGCAAGCGCCAAACGCTAACCATGACGAATTGATAGAACGCTTTCTATTCGCGCAGGTCATAGAGGCGGTATGGTGTATGCAGGAGAAAGTCATACTGTCCATACCCGGCGCCAACCTCGGCAGCATACACGGATGGGGGTTCCCCGCTACCAGCGGCGGAGTCATACAATTTATCAGCAATTATGGCACAACGCGTTTTCTTGGCCGTTGCAAGTATTTTGAACAGCGTTACGGTCCGCGATTTAAGGCGCCGAAGATACTACGCGAGTTGTGAGTTGACGGTAAAAAAAGACCATCTCCCAGCATGCACTATCTCTCTTCCACTACTATCAGTTCAGCTCGATAATCCTTAGGCGGAATGTTATTGGCCGTAACGGGATAGGGCGTCACTTTGCGCAGTTGGAGCATGTAGCCGTCCATACTTCCGAAGGCGCTAACGGCGGGATTGGGGCTCAATCCGAGCGTAAGGCTGACGCCATTGACTTCCATGACCGCCTTGACTTCTCCAGCCCAGAAACAGTCGACCTCGGCGGGGCAGCGGCTGTCAACGATATCTTTTAGTACAATTGTAGGAGCGCCTGCGCTATTTTCAGCGGTTTGGCCGATAGCCAATTGGAAAGGTTCACCCATTTTGTAAGACAATTTGTCGATGGCGTCTTTTTTGCAGCCGGCCAGCATTAGTGCAAGCAGGCCAAATATCCATATCTTTTTCATGGTGTCCGTTTTTTATTGCCATGGCCATCACCAGCCATTGTTGCAATTTAACAAAAAAGAAAAAGCAAAGCCAGTAAAGAAGTCCGTTCTCGCTATTGATTTTTGTCAGTATTGCAAAAAAAATCGACAGGATGAGTAAATTGCTCAAAATACCTGACAGTTTAAAGCCTCCAACTATGTACCACCACGTTTTTGAGCAACTTGATAGCAATGGCAGGGTGTTTAGTGTTTTACTGGAGGGGCTTTCTGCTGACGTATACCGTTGGAAGCAAGCTCCTGAAAAATGGTGCCTTCTCGAAATAATTTGCCATTTATATGATGAAGAGCGCGAAGATTTTCGCGCCCGGTTGCGGCATGTGCTTGAGCAGCCTGAGCAACCCTTACCGCCTATCGATCCGGCAGGTTGGGTAAGTGCGCGGCAATACCTCGGCCAGTCATATGAGGAAAAACTGACTGCTTTTCTAATCGAGCGTAAAAACTCGGTACAATGGCTGCGATCACTACAATCGCCGGCGTGGGATAATGCCTGCCTGCACCCCAAATTGGGGGCTATGAGTGCCCACCTGTTTCTATCCAACTGGCTGGCGCATGATTATCTTCACATCAAGCAAATCACGCGTCTTAAGTACGACTACCTCCGGGATATCTCGGGCGAAGCCTTATCGTATGCCGGCAACTGGTGAGTACCGGTAGTTTTTGCAAAAAACTTCTCAGCGAGGTGCAATTTGCGCATCGTGGTGCGCTTTTTGGTTTGGTGGTCCTGCATACGCCGCAAAATATCGTCGAGCGCATGAGTAGCTTCCACCACGTGATCGCCTTTATTGAGCATAATACATTCGGCGCGCTGGCCCATGGCTGCGTCGGTCACTTCAGCGCGAGTAGGCAACCCCTGCTTGGTAAGTCCTTCGAGCACCTGGGTAGCCCAGATTACTGGTACGTGGGCGGCTTCGCAAACCCATAATATTTGTTCTTGCAATTCTGCCAATCGGCCAAATCCACATTCGATAGCCAAATCGCCGCGGGCGATCATTACGCCGCAAACGGGGGTGCGCATGGCGGTGAGGATCATCTCCGGCAGATTATCAAACCCCTGGCGGGTCTCAACTTTTATCACTACGCCGGGAATGCGGTTGCTCAGTTTTTGCATTTCGGCGATGACCTGGTTCACATCGTTGGCATTGTTGGCAAACGATAGTCCTACCATGTCGGCATTTTTGACTACAAATTTCAAGTCTTCCACGTCTTCAGGGGTAAGTGCGGAAAGCCGGAGGTTGGTTTCGGGCAAGTTAATGCCTTTTTCGCTGCGCAGTTTTTCGCCGCCGATTTTAGCGTGGGTGATGCGAACCTGCACGTGGCCGGCTTCTATGCGCTCGATCAGCCCCCCGATTTTGCCGTCGTCGAACCAAATGGGTTCGCCAGGTTGAACGTCGTCGAGTACTTCGGGGATTGAGCAGCCGATAACGGCGTGTTGGAGTACCTTTCCAGTTTCGTCGGTCACTGCCGGGCGGCCTGGCGTATTGTTGCGGGTGAGCAGCAGTATATCCCCTGCCTTCAGGGCTATGGGCTGTTCGCGGTTGGGTACTTCGGATAGTTTGGCGTGATGAGCTTTGTGTTTGTGTTCCAGGCACAGTTCGATGCCCTCTTTAAGATAAATGGTTTTGTATAGTTCAACCAGGCAGGCGCCGTCTGCCACGTCGACAATTTTCATTTTGCGTTTGGCGTGCCGGGCATCTCTGAGCGCAATAGTATCTGCCTGGCGGCATTTAGCCAGCCATTGGCCGTCAACCGGCAAGGCGGGAATATTATCGGGGAGGATGGGGGCTTTTTCTTTATCGAAAAGCCACAACCTGGCCGGAGCCAGCACTTGCCCCCACTCGTCGCGCCGGGGGCGTAATTTGAGTACGGCGGGGCCGGGTTCAAGCGGCCCGGTTCTCAATTTGGGGCCGCCCAAATCCATCAGGATGCGGCATTTCAAGCCGGAAATCTCTTCGGCACGCCGAATATTGGCAATAATTTTTCCCCACACTGCCGGGTTATCATGTGCGCAATTTATACGGGCGCAATTCATACCGTTTTGCAGTAGTTGAAGCGCCAACCGGTAGTTATCGGCCGCTTCGGTGGGCATCGTTACCATGATACGCACGCGGCGACCGCTGGGTGTTTCGCCCAGCAGCGCTTCGGTATTTTCCTCGAGCAGACGGCGGCCGTCTTCAAAGCAGACCGCCGGCTTTTCGCCGGGGTCCCAGGGTTTATTCAACAACTCGTGCATAATGCGCAATAGCGTATCAAGCGTGGCATGCACCTTGCGCTCGGCGCGGCCCAATGATGATAAGGCCCATTCCGATAACTCGTATTGCAGGGGGCGCACTTCGTGTAAGCGCAGGGCCAGGTATTGAAGCAGGTTGCGGGCGCTATTGCGATAATGCGGATGCAGGTGGTCCAGACCGCCGTATGTTTTTTCTGCCAATAATACTTCATTGCGCAATTGGAGTACTTTTTCGGTGAGCTCCTCCAGATTCGGGGGGATACAGGGCATCTGCTGCCGTAGGGCAGTAATGGGCGTTGTCATGACAAATGCATATTTTAAAGATAAATATCTGTACCGGCACACAAAAAAGAAATGACTTATAGCAGGGTAAGCGTTAATTGACGATTTTTTAACATGAAAACGCCGGCCAGGCTGTAGCCCGCGCCGGCGATGGATTATGTTTAAAGATGGTTGGTTTTTGATCTGTTAACTTTTATCGCCCATGCCCAGTGTCCAGCCTATGGCTGCACCGCCCAGTGCGCCCATGACAACCCATATGACTATGTCTGCAAAAGTTGAGGTAAGGTTACTGATATTTGTAGTGCCGTACATCATAAAATCAACGCCCCCGGCAAACAATAGCCCGATAGTAGCTCCGGCCTTCAGGCCGCCCATAACGGTATTAATGCCGGCCCAGCGAAGGAAAATATAGGTATACAAAGCGCCGGTGAATAAATTGCCCAGGATCAGGAAGAGCCAGTCCATCTCCACTTTATTCACATTAGTAGCCGTACCGGTGTTGGCTTCAAAAAATTTCATAAATAACATGCCATAAAAGACCCATCCCAGAAGGAAAAAGGCAACGCCTCCAGCCAATGTTCCGAGTGCAAATTTTTTGGTATCCATTTTGTTTTGATTTAGGTGAAAGGGAATAGTAATTTCAATGTAAAAATAAACAAATAGCAGTGAAATATTCTAATTAATTATTCATTTTCAAAATAAAAATATATATCTCAAATAATAAATTGCGCGATCTGCATTTTTGCCGTATGTTGTAATTTGGGAAAAAACTAGTGAAATCAACAATCAATAAATCGACTATGACCCGAAGAGAATTACTCAAGCATATTGCCGTATTAACCGGGGCTTCTGTGATCGGCGCCGATTTTTTCCTGACGGGTTGCAGCTCCGAAGGCGATCCACCCGGGCTATTCAGTGCCGCCGATGTGGCCTTGCTTGACGATATTGCCGAGATCATTATTCCCCGAACTTCAACTCCGGGCGCCAAAGACGCCCAAACCGGCGCTTTTATGGCCGAATTCGTAACGTTTTGCTATGAACCGGCCGAGCAGGAGGTAGTAAAATCCGGATTAACGGCCGTTACCGCTGCGGCCAAGGCTCAATACGACAAGGCATTTACCGGGCTTGAGCCTGCTCAACAGGCGGCGCTATTGACAGCAATTGTTGCAGAGGCCAAAGCATACAATGCTCAACAAAGGGGCGATTTTATTCCGCATTATTTTACGTTGTTCCAGCAGCTTACATTGATGGGCTTTTTCACTTCGGAGCAGGGTTATACGCAGGTGCTGCGCTACGAGATGATCCCCGGTAAGTATGAGGGGTGTATTGATTATAAAAAAGGAGAAAAGGCCTGGGCTAATAATTGAAAAAGGTCTTTGTGCAGGCGTTGACAGCTTTTACGGGCCGCCGTTTGTATACGGCGGCCCGTAACAAGAATTACGGTTTTTCGGCATAATCAACCACCAAATGGCAGAAAGCCTTCACGCCAAGCGTAAAGCCGCTTTCATCCAGCATAAAGCCGGCGGTATGATGCTCGGGCGCTTTTTCTATAGGCATATCTTTAGCCATGCCGCCCAGGAAAAAGAACAAGCCGGGAATTTTGAGCTGGTATTCTGCAAAATCTTCCGCTCCGGTAATGGGCAGGGTGACTTTCACATTTTCCTCGCCGGCAACGGCCTCCAGTGTCGGCAGCATTTTGCGGGTGAGTTCGGGGTTGTTAAAGGTGATGGGCGTTGCCTTTGTTATCACCACATCAGCCGTCGTGCCCTGGCTTTCGGCTATGTTCGTTACTACTTTCCTGATATTTTCGTGTACTTCTTTTTGCACCTCGGGGTCGAGGGTGCGAATGGTGCCCCGCATTTCCACAAAATCGGGGATAATATTGCCCCGGTTGCCGCCTTCAATACTTCCGATTGACACCACAACAGGGGAATCAGTGATGGGCGTCATACGGCTCACCACGGTCTGCAAGCCGGTAATGATATATCCCGCAGCGGTGATGGGGTCGTTGCCGCCCCAGGGACGCGAGGCGTGCACGCCTTTGCCGTTGACTTTTATATACAGGTGGTCTGCGCTGGCCATCACGCCGCCGGCGCGATACCTGATCACTCCTGCCGGCGTCATAGAATTGATATGCAGGCCGAAAATGACCTCCACTTTGGGGTTTTCGAGAACGCCTTCGTCGACCATCAGTTCGGCGCCGCCGCGTTCGCCGGCTGGCGGGCCTTCTTCGGCGGGTTGGAAGATAAAGACGACGGTGCCGCGCAGTTGTTGGCGCACTTGCGACAGCACTTCGGCAACGCCCATGAGTATAGCCACGTGGCTATCGTGGCCGCAGGCGTGCATGACGCCTACCTCATGGCCGTTGTATTCGGCTTTGGCTTTTGACGCAAACGGCAAGCCGGTATTTTCGGTGATAGGCAGACCATCCATATCGGCGCGCAGGGCCACCACCGGGCCGGGCAATCCGCCTTTGAGGATGCCTACTACGCCGGTTTTGCCCACACCCCTGCGCACTTCGTCGAGTTTCAGGTTTTCGAGGTGTTCTGCAATGACTTTCGAGGTGCGAAACTCGCGGTTCGACAATTCGGGAAATTCGTGAAAATCGCGGCGCCAGGCGATTACTTTGGGTTCGATAGCTTCAGCCAGCTTGTCGAGCCGGACTTTGATCTGGGTATCGTTGGATTGCCTGGCATTGTTTTTTGGCTGTGCGACACTGCTGTTTACTGCCACAAAAGACAAGGCGACGATGGCGATTAGAAGTTGTTTGCGATGCATCATGATTGTTTTATTACAAAATAAGCTATTTGCTGCGAATTAGACTTTTGGTGTGAACTGCAACTCCACCCGAATGGATCAGCATCAGCCGGTAGCGGTACAACCCCGGCCCTTGCAGCAACCATGCAGGCAATACGGCCCGGTAGGCGCCGGGCGACTGGACTTCATCAACCAGCAGAGTAGTCAATTGCCCCGTAGCATTCCACACTTCCAGGCGGGCATGGCCCCCCTCGTAGAGCTCATAGGGAATGTACGTAATGCTTTCAAACGGATTGGGCTCATTTTGCCCCAATTGAAAGTAAACGGCTGCGGGTTCATCGACAGCTACCGGCATGCATACCAAACCCGACAGTTCAGGGCAGTAAATGCGTTCGGCCAGGGTACAGTCCAACACAAAGGGATTGCGCTTGCCGTTTTGGTAAGGCGCAATAAGATGGGTGCGCATCCATTCCGCTTCATCCACAGGATCAAGGGCGTGCCATTGGCAAAGGTCGGCGCGTTGCTCAGGAAAGTATTGGTTGTCGGCCTGGTCGGCCTGCATGCGGTACATCGTATAAAAATAAAACATAGCCCGGGCCACATTGCCTTTGTGGTCTTCGCGCGGCTCAAAACGCGTGTCGTTGACTTCACTATACAAGTCAATATTATTTTGGGGAATATTGCCGGTCATTACCCCCTGGTAAAACCACTTTTCGGTTTCATTATCCGGGATTTCTCCGAAGGCCAGGTCGGCGCGAGCAGCATTTACATCTATGCGGGTGGCATAGAGGTGGTGCATGTCGGCTTCGGCATTGCCCACATCGGCGCCTTTGCCCCTTGGGTAGGTGTGTTCGGTGTTTAGCCCATTGGGGCCGCCGTTCATGAATGCCGCCGTAGTAGGGTCGAGCGCCGGGTCGAGGTAGATGGTAAACCCGGTGTAAACGCAAGACAGGCTATCGTTTTGTCCATATACCCGTGAGAAAAGGGTGTCGCGCGATTGCGCAAAGGGCAGCACCGACAGCGGTTTGTATACGGTAATGACCTGCTCCAGCAGCTCGTCGCCCTGTAAAGCGGGGAAAACGGGTTGGTGGTATTGGGCACGCAGGGGAAATGCCGTTAGGGCCCAGATGGCGATCGAGAGGAGAGGGAGGGAGGAGGGGGTGAGGGGGCGAGGAGGCGATTCCTTGTAGCCGATAGTTGACTGCCTGATGTCGGCTCCCAATATTTCCATTGTCTTAATTATCATGATGTTGCTATTTGTCAGAAGGCCGTTTTTTTTTATTCAGGATGAAAACTAGCAATATTTTTATTTTTACGGGTAATGTTTTCCTGAATTGGGTATTAACATCAAAAAAAACAACTTATGAAAACCATCATCGTTTTTTGCCTGGCATTAATTTCCGCAAATGGAGTATGGAGTCAATCAAGTGAGGAGATGCGAGTAGTAGAAGTCATGCCCATGTTCCCTGGATGCGACTCAATAGAAAACCCTGAAGAGAGAAAGAAGTGCGCTGATAGAAAAATGCTGGAGTTTCTTTATTCTAACTTGAAGTATCCGGAAGTAGCACGAACCAATAATATTGAAGGCACGGTAATTGTCAATTTTGTAGTAGAAAAAGACGGCAGCATTAGCAACGAGCAAGTGATTCGCAGTGTCAGTGCTGAAATCGACGAAGCGGCTTTGGACGCCGTCAGGGAGATGCGCAACCAAAACATACTCTGGCATCCGGGTTTGCAAAGTGGGAAGCCGGTTAGGGTGACGTTTAATATGCCGTTGCGGTTCAAGCTGGAAGACAATAATTCCAAGTCGAAGAAAAAGAAAAACTGATCTACGGCTGTTATTGGCATTGACATTGAGGGCGATTCATATTTTCCTGGTCAATACCGCGGTGATATTCGCGCGCTAAGTATCTTTGTAGGGATATGAAAACAGCGCCCGTCCCATTCGCAAAATTGTCCTATGTCGCCAAATGCATACTGACCGTGCTGATGGTGTGGCTGTATGGCGGTTTGGCCGGCGCGCAAAACGATCAATACCAGATTAAGGTATACGATTTTGAAGACGGCCTCAGTCACCGAAACGTTTTTAAAATTCAGCAAGATGCCCTGGGATTTATTTGGATAGCCACCATCAACGGGCTCAATCGCTTTGACGGCTACGAATTTGTTCAATACCACAGCCGCTCGCCGCAACATCGCATTCCGTTTGATGCCATCACGGATATGTTAGTTGACGGCGATAATCGGCTATGGCTGGCCAACCCCGATTTTTTGTCGATCATGAATCCGGCAGATGGCAGCACACATAGCGTTCGATTAAAAACTGATGAAAAAGTGCGGCGTGAGGCGATGGTTCCCCATAGTTTGTTTCTCGATCGCGACGGCGCCATGTGGAGTGCCATCTACAATGAAAAATCGGGCGGCAATACGCTGCTGCGTACGAGGCCAGGAGGCACGGCACAGGCTATGTTGGAATTGGATGGCGCCTACGCCCGGCGGCCGATGGCCCGCCTGGGCAGTATGCTGTATGTCGGCGCTTTTGAAAACGAGTTGTGGAAAATGCATCCCGACGGGCGCTTGTCTGGCAAAATAGAACTCCCCTTTCGAGGCAAAGACCGCTCGCAATCGCGAATTGTACAATTACAGGAACGCAACGGCATACTCTGGATTTTGCTAGCTAACGGCCATGTATTTTCACTAGTTGACGGCAATAGCAGCCCTGTGCCCCATCCTGTTAATAAACGGCTGCCCCGCATTGCCCAGGCAGGCGCCTTGTTTGTAGAGCCGGAAGGGAACCTCTGGGTTGGCGGCGCCGGCACGCTTTGGTATTACGATGCCCTCAGCGGACAGATGGTAGACTACGACGATCCGATCCGCCAAATTGTAAAAAATATATGTACCTACCGGCAGATATTCAAAGACCGTTCGGGCGTTGTATGGGTCGCCTCCGATTTTGGCGCCGTAAAAATCGTGCAATCCAACAACCTGTTTTCCCATTATCTCAGCGGCGGCAGCGAATATTGCAGCAACGTATATTGTAGTACCCGCGGCATTACTGAAGACGACCAGGGGCGGATATACATCTCCTACTACAACTCCATTCATGTGCTGGATCCGCGTATCAATTCCCTGCGTCCGCTGTTCCCGTCCAATGATTATTTTAATTATCCTTTCGGGTTATTATATCACGATGGCGCGTTGTGGACCGGCAACGGTTGGCGTATTGATTTGCGCACATTGCGGGTAGATACCGTATTTAACATACCGCACAGCGATCTGGGGGCAGTGGCGATTGATAATGAGGGGGTAATGTGGTTTGGCTGCGAGTATGCCTTGTTCAACTACCAGCCGGCCACCCAAAAACTGACAAAATACAGCGACTATCAAGGCAAGTGGGATAGTCTTGACGGGCGCATCAGCTATGTATATCAGGGCAAGACTGGCGGCCATGTATGGGTGGGCACCCTCAATAACGGCTTGTGGCGGATAGACCCCAAAAAAGGGCGGATGAAGCACCTGGAAGAAGGCCGCGGCCAACTGCGGCACAAGCAGGTCAATGCCATTTACGAAGACAACCAGGGAAACCTCTGGATTGGCACCGCCGACGGCCTCCACAAGCTGCATCTCGCCGACGGCAAAATGAAAGTGTATACCACTGAAAACGGCCTTCCAAACAATTTCATCAACGGCATGTTGCCCGAAGGCGACTCCTGTCTGTGGGTGAGTACCGACAACGGCTTGTGCCGTTTCCACCTTAAAAAAGAAAACTGCTCCAATTTTTTTGCCCACGACGGCTTGTCGGCCAACGAGTTTAACCGCATCTCTTTTTACAAATCGCGCGACGGGCGTATGTATTTCGGCGGGCTCAACGGCGTCAATGCCTTTTACCCCAGCGATCGATTTACACAACGCAAAAAGGTGCAGGTAGAATCGCCTTTGCTGCTTACCAATTTTTCGATGTTTAGCGGCGACAGTCTGCTGGTGCGCAATTACGGCATTGGCAACAACCACCTCTTGTCGCTCAGCCACCGCGATCAAATGTTTGCCTTTAGCTTTGCCATGGCCGACTACAGGCACCCGTTGCAAACCCAGTTTAGCTATATGCTGGAAGGCTACGAAAAAAACTGGTCGCTCCCGTCCACTATCAATACTGTGCGTTATACCAACATTCCCGCCGGCGCCTATACTTTCAGGGTGAAAGCCCGCGCGGGCCGCGACGAGTGGAATAGCAATGAGTTGGCCCTGCGAATTGTGATCCATGAAGCCTATTATCGAACCTGGTGGTTTCGCTTAATATGCGGACTGGCCGGGGCCGGCATCATATGGGGCATCTTGCGCTATCGCATCTATACCATCCAAAAACACGAACAGGAACTCGAGCAACTCGTAAAAGCGCGTACGGCCGAATTGGAAGTCGAAAAACACAAATCCGAAGAACTGCTACTCAATATCCTGCCGGTTGAAACGGCTGAGGAACTCAAGCAATTCGGGTTTGCCAAGGCCAAAAGGCATGAGATGGTGACGGTGATGTTTTCCGATTTCAAAGGTTTCTCGCGTATCTCCGAACAACTTGAGCCCGAAGAACTGGTTGACGAAATTGACTTCTGCTTTCGCACCTTCGATGAGATCATCGACAAACATGGCCTCGAAAAAATCAAAACCGTCGGCGATGCTTACTTGTGCGTCGGGGGTATAGGCGAAGGGCACGATAACGAGGCTATACAAATAATAGAAGCGGCGCTGGAAATTCAGCAATTTATGGCGGCTCTTGCAGAAGAAAAAAAAATACAGCAGAAGCCCTATTTCGAGGCGCGCATCGGCATTCATACCGGGCCTGTTGTAGCCGGTATTGTGGGCATCAAAAAATTTGCATACGATATATGGGGCGACACTGTGAATATTGCATCCCGCATGGAAACATATGGAGATGTAGGGAAGGTAAATATTTCGGAAGCGACCTACCAATTGGTAAAAAACCATTTCCACTGTGCTTATCACGGGCAATTCACTGAAAACAGCGGCGCTGTTAATATGTATTTTGTAGAAGAATACGCTGGCAAGTGATTTATGCCGTAATTTGGCTCCCAAAAAATAAGCGATGAGACTGCTCCTGCTTTTTGTAATGGCCATTTGGTTGTCGGCTTGTGCCGGCGATTCCAGGGAAAATCAACAAAACGACGAAACCTCCACCTCCACCCAGGCGCCTTCGTCGGGTGATGCCAACCTGCCGTCGCAGCCGGCTTCACGTCCTTCTGAATCTGCTACCCCCGATATATCCAAACTGAAAACGCCTGAAGAGGCCATGAAAGATCTCAAACCAAAAGCTCACAACGATAGCAAGGAACCCATTCTCATCAAAGGGGTCAACCTCACTATTCCTGTGCGACGGTCAATGGCCGCTCACGGCAAAACCATTTATGATTCGTCTTGCGCTTCGTGCCATGCGCTGACTGCCGAGCGCATCAAAGCCTCGGGGTTTGCCGGCATCACCAAACGCCGCCGCCCTGAATGGATCATGAATATGGTCACCGGCGTGCCCACTCAACTTGAAGCCAATGCCGCCAAAGCCGCGCAACTCGAACAGTGCCCCACCAGAAAACCCGATAGCCGCCTCAATGTGGTGAAGGCCCGCGATTTCCTGGAAATGCTGCGTATGAACGACGGCGAAAAAACGGATTAATACCCCGTCATTGTTCGCTGATTAGAGGAATCCGAACGGTAAATAATTCGGGCCCAGCTTCTACTACTACCTCGTCATTGGTAAAAAAAGAGTAGCGGTGTTTGATATTTTGAAGACCGACCTGGGTGGAGGGCATTTTCTGTTTTTTCTTTTGTAGATTATTGCGCACAATGAGCCAATGATCGTTTTCTACAAAAATCTCGACAGTGAGGGGCATCTGGGAAGATATTACGTTGTGCTTGATAGCATTTTCAATGAGTATCTGCAACGACAGGGGCACAATCTGCCGCTTGTGCAAGTGGCCAGGAATATCAAGGCGCATATGAAAGCTATCGCCAAAACGTTCCTGAACCAAAAAAACGTAGGACTTTAAAAAATCGAGTTCTTCGTCTAGCGGAATGAGCTGACGGTCTCTGATTTCGAGAATGTAGCGATAAACCTTGGATAGTTTTTCAACAAACTTGACGGCTTTTGGGGGATCTTCCGGAATGATGTAAGCCAATGTATTGAGGCTATTAAATAAAAAATGAGGATTGACCTGGTTTTTTAGCCCCTCTAATTGCGATTGCATATTCTCCCGCCGCAATTGCTCGGCTTCCACAATGGAGCGCCGCCAGCGATCGTACAAAAATATGCTTTCGTAAATCGCCGAAACCAAAGCGAGAATGGTAAGCGAGGCTACGTTGTAATCAAAATCCCTTACCTCTGTATAGTCGTGTTTATGAAAAAAATGTAAAAAAAAGTTCAAGATGAAGTAAGCGACTATTGCGGTAGCTATCGTATATATCACGCGTTTGCGAACCTGGCCATGCTCCGGAAAACGCCTGCGCATAAAAATGAATAAATAACGGATAGAAAACCAATAGGTAACGGTATACATAAGCGAGATGCCCCATTTGGGAAGGTAGGGGGTAAAACCCTCGGCAAGCGTTGCCCGTAAAAAAAGCAGCGGCACCAAAAAGGATACAATAGGTATGCCGACGAGCAGCAAAACCGTATCGTCAAACCCGAGTACATCTTTTATTTTTGCCTTGTAGGCTTTCATATCCTTACTGTTGTCTGTTGTCGGTTCTCCGTTATTCGTTAGAGAACCGGCAACAGAGAACTGACTAAAACTGCACCCTATACATGATATCCGGGAAAAAGCCCGATTGCAAT
>DAINSQ010000067.1:19505-24783 GCA_036741235.1 Saprospiraceae bacterium
GCCGACGAGCAGCAAAACCGTATCGTCAAACCCGAGTACATCTTTTATTTTTGCTCTATAGGCCTTCATGTCCTTACTGTTATCTGCCGTCTGTTCTCCGTTATCTGCCAAAAAGCCGACAACGGAGAACAGCCAACGGAGAACTGACTAAAACTGCACCCTATACATAATATCGGGGAAAAAGCCCGATTGCAATACGTCGTTTACCTGGTTGGTGACGGGGTTATAGCGTTTGGCGAAGATATTCTCATTATTGGTGATATTCTGTAAGTCTATAAAAAATTGCTGGGAGAATTTGCGCTTTTTGCTGTTGAGTTGAAAGCCGAATTTGAAGTCAAGGCGCAGGTAGTCGTCGTAGCGGAGACTAAAGGCCTGGTCTTCGAGCAATACTTCCTCGCCAGCAGCCTGTGAAGCTTCGAGGTTGACGGGCGTGTAGGGGCGACCGCCGGCGGTGGTGAATTTTACGTCGAAGGTGAGGGCGTTGCGTTTGTCGCGACCAATTTTGATTTCTTTGCCGGCCAGCACGTTTACTACGTAACCATTGTCAAATGCGGTAGATCGCTGTATGCCGTCGCTGCCTTCATAGGAGGCATCAAACACCGACGCTGTTAACAAACCGTAGTAACCTTTGCTGAAGAATTTTTCAATGGTTAGTTCGAGGCCGTAATTGACGCCTGTGCCCGCATTGACCAGCGATCCTTTTTCCGGGAAGACAAAGTTGGCGCCTGCGTTGAGCAGGGAGAAACTGCTGGGGGTTTGTTCTACCGGCACATTGTCGATGAGTTGATAATACACTTCAGTTTTCAGCCGCCAGTCGGGAGCCAGTCGGCTATCGTAGCCCAGTACAAAGTGATTGCTGCGGGTGAAGTCGAGATTTTTGTTGGTGGCTTCAAAAACACCCGGACTGGTTTCGCTTTTGAAGAAAAATATGGGTAGAGGTTGCATTTGGTGGTGCAATCCGTAGCCCAGGTTGAGCGTATGGCCGGGCGTAAATTGCCAGTTGAGCGCCAGGCGAGGTTCAACGGCATAAGAGTTATTGAAGTCGAGATATTGGCCATGCAGGCCGGCGTTAAGTGTCCACTGCCTGTTGAGGCGGTATTGCCCCTGGGTATAGAGCTCGGCGAGATTCATGCCGCCGTTGAAGTCTCGCACGGTAGCCCAGTCGGGTTCGCCGTCGCCGTCGTTATCGGGGCGGTTGTCGCGGTCGTCTACACGGGTGTCAAGGGCCATGTGCTGGGCGATAAAACCGGTTCGCAAGGTAAATTTGGCGTTGAATTTTTTATTCCAAAAAGAAGAAAGCGCATAAGTATTGGTTATGTCTCGCACTCGCGTCACGGGTAACAGTTGGTTATCACCTACGATATTATCCTGATCGAAGTCGGTTTGTGCGGTAGAAGCCGAAGCTACTGTGCGAATGTAGCCGTCTTTGCCCACCAGAATATTGTGGCGAATGCCTGCAATAGCGAGCCGCGATTTGGCGAAGGCATTTTCGTTGGGATTGGCGAAAAGGTCGGTTTCATCGATTTCGTTGCCCAGGAAGTCTATATTGCTGGTACCGCCAAGGCCGAACAGCGAGAATTTGCCCGCCTTGCTGTTGGCGAAGTCTAGTTTGAACGACAAATCCCGGTAGTTTGGGGTAGCGTTGGTGCCTACGGGGATACCTGCAGCATCGGCCAATTGCACAAAGGAATGACGGTAGCTGGCAACAAACGAGGCTGTTTTTTTGGCGTTGAGGGGGCCCTCTGCCATTGCTTCGAGGCCGCTGAATGCCGCCATCTGCAGGGTATATTCAAAGTTGTCTTTGTTGCCGCTGCGAAATCCGATGTCAAAAACGCCGGCCAGCGCGTTGCCGTATTCGGCGGGAAACGCAGAGGTGAGGAAGTCAGAGTTGGCCAGCAAGTTGGGATTCAGCGCGCTTACGGGCCCGCCTGTGGTGCCCAGAGTGGCAAAGTGATTGGGGTTGGGAATGGGGATGCCTTCCAGGCGCCACAATACGCCGGTGGGCGAGTTGCCACGTATGACGATGTCGTTGCGCGAGTCGTCGGCCACCGATACGCCGGCGAAGTTGCCGGCCAGCCGCGCTACGTCGTTGCGACCGCCGGAATACCGGGTTACTTCTTCCAGACTGAAAGTGCGCGCGCTGATAGTGGCCAGGTCGTTGTTGGCTTTGTCTTTTTCTACTGTGGCCGTAACGACTACTTCCTGCATATCAACTACCGACTCTTCGAGTTTGACTTCGAGGTAGACTTCCTTGCCTGCCGTTACTACTACGTTGGGCAAGGTGACTGTTTCATAACCCAGGTAGCTGAATCGCAGCGTATGGCGACCAACCGGCACATTGCCGAGTAAAAATTGGCCGTTTTCGTCGCTGGTTTCACCGCGCAACGGCTCAACGCTGATCAATTCAACGGCTACTCCGATGAGCGGAGTTTCCGACTGGCGGTCAAACACCAGGCCTTTTACGTTCTGACCGGCGGTTTGTGCCTGTGCCATTTGGGCGAAAGCCGCAATGAGCAAGAAAATTAATATCGAAATCCGCTGCTGTCCGATAGCGTGCTTTTTAAAAAGGGCAGTAAGTATTTCTGGTAACATGGGTGTAAGTTTTTTGAAAAAATAATATGATCCTGCTGCAAACATGCGGCAGTATTTGACCCCATGCCAGCGAATTCCTGTGAACTGTCGATATGGGCGGTTGAATTGCAGGTTCACAAAATTGAATTGAAAGCATCAATGAACCCGCAATAATTAATACCTTGGTTTGATAAATGAACACCTAACGACTCATGCAGCAGGACAACTCCGTCAAACTAGCGCGCACTATCGGCCTGTTCATGGCCTGTGTGCTTACTGTAAGCTCAATTATCGGTTCCGGCGTATTTAAAAAAGTGGCGCCTATGTCTGCCGACTTGCAAGCGCCTTTATGGGTATTGCTGGCCTGGGTTGCGGCGGGCATCGTATCGCTGGCGGGAGCTTTGTCGGTAGCAGAAGTATCGGGGCAGATTGCGGGTTCCGGTGGGGCTTATGTTTTCCTGCGCGAGATTTACGGCAAATCGATCGCATTTTTTTACGGCTGGAGCAATTTTGCTGTGATCCGCACGGCTTCGGTAGCATCAATAGCCTACGTATTTGCCGAATCTGTCAACGCGATTGCCCCCTTGCCCGAACTGAGCGGCCCACTGGCAGAGTGGTCGATATTGGGGTTTATTACGCCCTTTGCCAATTTGGGGGTAAAAGCTCTTGCAATAGGGTTGGTAGCCGCCCTCACGGCAGTCAATTACCGCGGTCTGGGGCACGCCAGTACGCTGAGCCATTGGGCTACGACAACCGTGGTGATCTGCCTGGTGATATTGGTATTGCTGGGATTATTTTCTGCAGAAGGGTCGCTTGAAAATATACGCACTGCTACCGCTGAGTTCCCTAAGATATTCAATAATTCATTTGGTTATACGGCGGCCTTTTTTTCAGCTATGTTGAGTGCTTTCTGGGCTTATGAGGGTTGGATTACCCTGACTTTTCTGGGTGGCGAAATAAAAAATCCGCACCGTAATCTTCCGCTGGCTTTGTTTTTCGGGATGCTGGCGGTGATTGCCATTTATGTGACGGTCAATTTTGCTTACCTGTATGTACTGCCTGTCGACGAGTTGATCAGTGTTCACGAATCACAAAATAAAGTAGCGGCTATAGCTATGATCGAACGGGTTATGGGCGGCGGCGGCACGATGCTGCTGGCGATACTGATCTGTATTTCTACTTTTGGCTGCACCAATACTACCATATTGCTGGCTGCGCGACTGTATTACGCTATGGCGCGGCGCGGCGAATTTTTCCAGCGGGCCGGCACGGTGCATGCCCGCTATCGCACGCCTGGCAACGCCCTTGTCATGCAGGGCGTTTGGGCTTCTGTGTTAATTATCTCCGGTAGCTTTGACCAACTCACCGATATGCTGATTTTTGCCTCGTTTATTTTTTATGGGTTGTGCGCATACGGGGTATTTATTCTGCGCAAGCGCAACGGCGGCGCTCCCGCCACCTATCGCACGCCCGGCTATCCGCTGGTGCCTGCCTTGTTTGTGCTATTCTGTCTGGCTTTGGTAGTTATCACGTTGTATAACCGCCCCGGCGAGGCCGGTATCGGGCTGTTGTTGATCCTTAGCGGTATCCCGTTTTTTATGGCATGGCGCCACCGTCCCCCTATGGACGGGGATGTTGATGAAGAGATTTGAGTTGCGACAGCCGTTTTGCCTGGATTTGCCCTTTGCGCGTCAGGCGGGCGTCGAGGAAACCGCCCAGGGCCGGCAGTAAGTTGCCCAGGCGGGCCAGCCAGCCGCGGGTTGCCGGGTATAACACTTCCAGCGGCTTGTTTTTCATCGCCCGCCACAGTATGCGCGAAATGTCCTCAACAAGCAGCGGCTTTTGGGGGCCCGAAAAAGTAAGTGCGGCCTCTTTGGGGTAGTGGAGCTGCAAGTCGAGCATAGGCGTGTCTACCAAATCGGGGCAGACAACGGTGACGAATACGCCGTGGGGGCGCAATTCATAACCTGCCGCCAGCGAAAAACCGCGAACGGCGTATTTGGACGCGGAATACAGGCTAATACCTTTTATGGGCGCTACGCCAGCCAGCGAAGCGATGTTAACGATATGCCCGGCCCCTTGTTGTATCATTACCTCGCTTACCAGTTTGGTTCCGTACATCACCCCTTTGGCGTTAATATCCATGTGGCGGTCAATCCATTTTATGTCAGTTTCGGCAATAAAGCCTGGCTGGATGATACCTGCGATATTAAAAAGATAGTCGATGCGCCCAAATCGCTCCAGGGTGGCCGCGATCAATGCCCGCCATTGATCGGGGTTGCGCACGTCGAGCGGAAATAAAAGCCTGTCGGGGCTCCTGTCAAAAGCGGCGGTCAATCCCGCCTCATTCACGTCGGCGAGTGCCAACTGAAAATTGCTAGCAGCCAGTTCGCCGGCAAAGTGCTTGCCGATACCGCTGGCGGCGCCGGTTACGATGGCTACCATATATCAGAAAGTAAATTCAAAATAAAGTGGTTTGAGAAAATATTACAAGACACTCATTTTTACGATACTTCATCTTGTATGTCTTGCAAATCACTGAAATCAGCGTGTGTGGTCCAGCCGAAAATTTTGGCATAAGCTTCGTACACATCCGGCAAATATTCCAAAAAGCGATCGGGGAAAGTAAAGAACAGGGTTACACTAACCGGAAATATGTCTATCTCGTCCAGGTTGATGTATTTGTGAATGGTTGCTTTGCTAAAAC
>DAINSQ010000068.1:0-23198 GCA_036741235.1 Saprospiraceae bacterium
CTCTGCCGGTCGTTGAGCGGAGTCGAAACGACCGATCCCGGGCAGGCGACCGTGCGACCTCTGCCGGTCGTTGAGCGGAGTTGAAACAGGACTGTAGGACTTTAGACCGGCAGGTCCAAACCTTTGTGGTACTTAGTGCCCTCTTGGTTAGACTATTTGACTATTTGGACTGCGCGCGGGAGGATCGCCCATTTCAGGAGACGGGGGTGTGGGAGAGCTACTGTGCAACCATGCAAGCCTGGCATTTATTCCTTAAACATAAACCTGGTAAACCAACAACCCAGGAAAACGGCCGTGCTTCAAGACGAAACAAGATGTATCAATTGGTACATCTTGTTCATCAATTTATACACCTTGTAATTGAGCGTTGGACCGGCATTAAAAAACGAATCATTAATAGTGAGCCATTCTTTGGAAAGCTCCAGCGTATTGAATTCGGCAAACAGGCATCTTTTAGCTTTTGCAAGCGGCGCTTTCCAGTACAAACCCCGCTCTGTCATGGCGAAACCCTCCGTACAGCCTCCAAGGATACTCTGGTCGCAAATAAAATAGATACGCTCGTTTTTCTCCGGAAACAGAAAATAGCGGCCGGCGTTTTTCAGGTGGTCAACGGGCATTACCAGAAAATCGGTGTAAACGGTTTCTTCTTCGCCCTGCCAATCCAGATAATCCATCACCAGAGTGTATCTGTCGATAGCCGGCAGCGTATATTGCTGGTATTTCAAAACAGCCTGTGGAAGCGTAAAGGGCAATAAATCGTTGGCATAGCGAATAAAAAAATAATCGATCAGTTCGTCGAACAACCAATTCAAATGACTTTTTTGAGCAGCTGGGCGCGACGTCCAGGCTTCCTTTTTCTCCCTGATTTGTTCGGCTACCTGGTTCAAACGCCGGTGCAGCATATCGCGAAAGCCGGAAGCATATAGCTTTTCAGATAACACTTGAAATGAAATTCCCGGAAACGTAGCCGCCGCCTCCTTTTTCAGCGCATCAAAAAACAGGGCGATGAGTTGCGCTTCTACATCCCCCTTGTCGTCGACAAAAGACGGTTCCTCCTGCTGCAAGCGCAACTGCGCACCACAGAAAGGACAAAAGCGGGCATTATCAGGCGCCGCAGAACCGCATTGACGACATATGGGCATATTCGCCGTATTAAAACCGGGCACAAGATAAAACATTCCGGCGTCAACCTTGTTTAAGCCTTCAATAATCGATCCACGGCTATCTCTCAAATCACTTTATTTTGAGTATAATCTATGCCTGTGCGCCTAAAAAAATGCGATTTACCCGAAAAAACCTGTCAGACTTGCGGCAGGCCCTTCCGCTGGCGCAAAAAATGGAAAAAAAACTGGGAAGCGGTGAAATATTGCAGCGATCGTTGCCGCAACAACCGCCCTACTCATAAAAAAACGATACATGGAAGAGAACAAGCTGCAAATGAATGAAGAGGGCCATGCGAGCGAATACGCCAACTTCGCCTTCCACCCGCATAATATTCTGATGGTGCTGGCCATTGTGGGGCTCTCCGCCATATTTGCCAGCCTGAGCGCAGCCTTTGTATACACCCGCGTACAGAGCAACTTGCCGCCGATCCGGCTTCCCAATATTTTTTTATTCAATACGGCCATTCTGTTGGCGGGAAGCGCCATGATGATCAGGGCCCGCAAAGCCTATTTGGCTGACAACACTGTTCAATATCAACGTTCTCTCCTTTTTACGGTGTTGCTGTCCTTGTTGTTTTTGAGCCTGCAATGGGTAGGCTGGCGTACTTTGCTGGAGCAACAAATCACTATTAATACCGACAACTCTTCGTCATATCTTTATTTGATCTCCATTCTACACTTCCTGCACGTCATCGGCGGATTGCCTTTTCTGGTCGTTTTTTTATATAATGCGCATCGCTATATGAAAGAACCGGTAAGCGTTCTGGTTTATTTTTCCGACCCGGAAAAAAGGCTGCGCCTCCGATTGTTGACCATATACTGGCATTTTCTGGATTTACTGTGGGTTTACCTCGTCTTGTTCTTTTTTATCAACTACCTGATCAGGTAGTCCGGCAGTCTTAAAAATCGGCGAAAAATTTGGTGGGTTATATCGGTAAACGCCCCTATCTTTGTGGCGCAAAAAAAAAGCGCATGCACGCCGTAGAACCGCAAGTGACTATTGAAATAGCGCAGCAACTGGGCCTGACGCCTGAAGAGTTCCAACGCATACAACAAATTATGGGCCGAATGCCCAATTTCACCGAGTTGAGCATCTTCTCCGTGATGTGGTCGGAACACTGCTCCTACAAAAATTCTATTCTCTGGCTGAAAACCCTGCCCCGCGACGGAGAGCGCCTGCTGGTGGGCGCCGGCGAAGAAAACGCCGGACTCGTAGATATTGGCAACGGACTGGCCTGCGCTTTCAAAATTGAATCGCACAATCACCCTTCCGCTATCGAACCATATCAGGGCGCTGCCACCGGTGTTGGCGGTATTCACCGCGATATTTTCACGATGGGCGCGCGCCCCATTGCCGCCCTCAATTCGCTGCGTTTCGGCAATCCTGAACTCAATCACACCCGGCAACTGGTGCGGGGCGTAGTCCACGGCATCGGCGATTACGGCAACTGCTTCGGGGTGCCTACCGTGGGCGGCGAAGTCTATTTTTACGACTGTTACAACCAGAATATCCTGGTCAACGCTATGTCTGCCGGTATCGTCGAGGTAGGTAAAACCGTCTCTGCCATCGCAGAAGGCGAAGGTAACCCCGTATTTATCGTGGGCTCCGCCACCGGCAAAGACGGCATCCACGGCGCTACGTTCGCTTCCGCCGATCTTACTGAAGACTCTGCAGAAGATTTGCCCTCCGTACAGGTTGGCGACCCCTTCCAGGAGAAACTACTGCTGGAAGCTTCCCTCGAAGCCATTCAAACCGGCGCCGTTGTCGGTATGCAAGATATGGGCGCTGCGGGTATCACCTGTTCCACCTCGGAGATGAGCGCCAAAGGCCGCGTAGGCATGCGCATCGACCTCAGCAAAGTGCCTACCCGGCAATCGAATATGCGCCCCTTCGAAATCCTGTTGTCAGAAAGCCAGGAGCGTATGCTTATTGTTTGTAAAAAAGGACAAGAACAACTGCTGCTCGATGTCTTTGACAAATGGGATTTACAGTGCGCCCAAATCGGAGAGGTAGTAAACGGGGGTCGACTTGAATTTTTCTTCGAAGGCGAAAAAGTTGCCGATGTTCCCGCTGAATCGCTTGTACTGGGCGGCGGCGCGCCGGTTTACAAACGCGAATATACCAAACCTGCCTACCTGGCCCAGATCGAAAAATTCTCGCTATCTCAGGTTCCCGCGCCTGCCAATTGGGAAGCCACTGCTCGCCAACTGCTCACTTCTCCCAACCTGGTATCCAAACGCTGGGTTTACGAGCAATACGATTCAATGGTACGCACCAATACGGTAACCACCAATCACCCCTCAGACGCAGCCATCGTGCGGGTAAAGAATACCAAAACGGCGCTGGCGCTCACTACCGACTGCAATTCGGCCTATGTCTATGCCGATCCCTACGCAGGCGCCATGATAGCAGTGGCCGAAGCAGCCCGCAATATCGTATGTTCAGGCGGGAAACCGGTGGCAATTACCAACTGCCTGAATTTTGGCAATCCGTACAATCCGGAAGTATATTGGCAATTCGTCCACGCCATTAAAGGCATGGGCGAAGCTTGTCGCAAATTCAACACGCCGGTCACCGGCGGCAACGTTAGCTTCTATAACCAGACCGTATTGAAAGATAAAACCGAACCGGTGTATCCCACCCCCACAATCGGTATGCTGGGCGTTCTGGACGACATCGGGATGGCCATGACTTTGTCTTTCAAAAACGTCGGCGATCAAATATATATGATCGGCACGCCGTACAACGACCTGGGCAGCTCCGAATACCTGCGCCATGTTCACGGCATTACCTACTCTCCTGCGCCGTATTTCGATCTGAATGAGGAATACCAGGTGCAACAGGTTATTAGCAGCCTGATCGACAAACGTTGCATTGCTTCTGCTCACGATATTTCCGAGGGCGGCCTTTTCCTTACCCTGCTCGAAAGCGCAATGGCCGGTGGATTGGGTTTTGACGTTGAAACAGACGCCAATTTCAGAAAAGACGCTTACCTGTTCGGCGAAAGCCAAAGCAGGGTGGTCGTCAGCGTTAATCCTGATAACGAAGACGAACTGGTCAACCATCTCAACGCTAATAATGTTTCCTTTACCAGATTGGGTGAAGTGATTGCCCATCAACTAATTATAGACGAAGAAAATTTTGGTTCAATCGACTCATGGAAACAACATTATTTCAATTTCCTGAACGAGATTATGAGCCATTAATGCAATAAAAATCTGATAATCAATCCTTTTTTGAACATGAAAAAATTAGTTTACGCATTCCTCATCGCAGCAACAGCCCTGTTGACCTGGCAATGCGCTCAGCAGAAAGGAACGGTCATAGAAGGCACCCTCAGCAATGCGCAAACCGACATGCAGGTTTTTCTCGATTATTTGATGATCGGAAAGGCCAGCAATATCCTGGGGAATACTACTATGGACGCCAACGGGCATTTTTCCCTTGATTTCCCCGAAGGTCTTCAGGCCGGCGTTTACAACCTGCGTATAGGCGCAAAACGAATCAGCCTGGTACTCGACGGCTCTGAGAAAAAAGTGACCATAGAAGGCGACTTGAATACGCTTCAGACTTTCGATGTAAAGATCAGCGGCTCTGCTTCTTCGCAATCGCTCGCCAACGTCATGAGCGGCGTAGCCCAGCAACGTTTTGGAGCGCAGGATATCTCCAAGTTTGTCGACACAACCTCCAACCCCACTCTGGGCGCTTTTGTCGCGGCGTCAACGCTTGGCGGCAGCGCACAATTCCTGGATATCCAGAAAAAAGCCCTGCAACGCCTCGACCAACAGTCGGAATTTGCTATTGAATACGGCAAATACCTGCAAACGCTCGAAACCCAATTGCTGGCGCAGCAAGCCCAGGAACTCATCAAGGTGGGCCAACCCGCTCCCGATATCCGCATGAAGGATCCCAAAGGAAAAGAATACGCTTTGTCGGAACTCAAAGGCAAAGTGGTACTGCTCGACTTCTGGGCAAGCTGGTGCGGCCCCTGCCGCCGCGAGAATCCCAATGTGGTAAAGGTTTACGAAAAATACAAAAGTCAGGGCTTTACAGTCTTTAGCGTCTCTCTCGACGGATTGGATTCCCGCAGCATGGCTTCTATCGGCAACCAAACCCAGATTGATGCAATGATGTCGCAATCCAAGCAAAAATGGGTGGATGCTATCCAGCAGGATGGCCTTTCCTGGGAATTCCACGTGAGCGACCTCAAAAAATGGGATTCAGCACCCGCTGCCATATACGGCGTTCGCGGCATTCCCAAAGCTTTCCTGATTGATCGCAATGGCAATATCGCAGCCGTAGGCGTCCGCGGAGCAGAACAAATCGAAGCGGAATTGCAACGGCTGTTGTAATAACAAGTTAGGCAGGGTCGAGCAGGGTCGAGTAAAATCTCACCCTCTCACCCTCACCCACGTTCCGCACAATATACCCGTCGCCACGGCGGCATTCAGCGATTCAGCGCCGGCGCCCGGCCCTTTAGGTATGCTCACCCGCCAATTGATGAGCGATTCATGACCTGGGCGTATTCCAGCCCCCTCATTGCCAATTACCAGTATTCCATTAGCGGGCCATTCGAACTCAAAAGCGCTGCCGCCATGCATAAAAGCGCCAATCACCTGAGTTGATTCATATTTATTGTGCAATTCCTGCAAAGCAATCTCCGTCGTTTGCACTCGCAAAAAAGCGCCCATTGATGCCTGCACGACCTTTGGATTAAACACATCCACGCAATCTTCGGCACAAAAAACACAGGGAATACCGAACCAATCGGCAATTCGAAGAATAGTGCCCATATTACCGGGATCCTGAATGCCGTCGATATACAGCGCTCTGGTGAATTCGGCAGGTTCAGGCCACTTGAATTTGGGAATTTGCGCCAGCAACAAAACCTGATTGGGCGTGCTAAGCGACGAAAGCTGCGCCAGCTCTCGTTCCAGTACAATCGTCATCTCAATATCGTTGCGATTGCGCAACAAACCGGCGTTTGCCGTAGCCCAGGCTTCTATGCAAAAAAGCTGATCAATAACAATAGCCGATTGGGAAAGCATCTCGCGAGCCATTTTATCTCCCTCAACCACGAAAATGTCATACTTTTGCCTAAACTTTTTCAGTTGCAGGGATTTTACAAACTTGATCGTATTTTTGGAAATTGCCATTTGCAAACATTATGACGGCATACACTGTCCGACTCAACCGGCTGCTCTATTGTTCTTGCCTCCTGCTTTGCCTTAGCTCGTGCAATGTGTCCCGATATTTAAAAGACGATGAACTGCTGCTCAAAAGCAATGACATAAAATTTCTGGGAAAAGACAAGATAGAAGGTAAACGAACCCTTCAATACGAACTCTCCACGCTTTACAAACAAAAACCCAATACCCGCTTTTTCGGCTTTCCCCGCGAATGGTTCTGGCTGGCTACTTCAGACCCGGGCGATACGACCGCCATTGACAGGTTCCAACGCCGGGTTATTGCCGAACAACCCACTATTTACGATGAAAAACTGACGAAAAATACCGCTGACGCCATGCGGTATTTTATGCAATACAAAGGCTACTACCAGGCCGACGTATTCGCCGAAGATTTGGTGAAAGGCAAAAAAACTTACGTCACCTACTATATCACGCCTCATAAACGATATGCCGTTGACAGCGTAAGTTATTCCAGCAGAGACTCCGCCATTCACCGCCTGCTTCAAATAGCCAAAAAGCAAACTATTCTGAAAAAAGGCGTTGGCATGGATCTAAAGCTGTACGAACAGGAAAAAGACCGAATCACACGTTTTTTGAGAAACAACGGCTATGCTTACTTCTACTCCAACTTTTTTAACGAACCGCTGGAAATTGATACCTTCCAACGCCCCAATAGCGCCAACCTTTACCTCGAAGTCGACCCCCCGTTTAATGCAGACGCCCATAGGGCATATCGCGTAGGCGATGTAATTATCTACCCAAATTACAACCCACTACAAATCAGCGGAGAATTGCGCGACTCGGTGATCAATGGATACACGTTCCGGATTCGAAACAACGATTTTCATGTCAAACCGCAGTTGCTACTCGATGCCGTTTTATTAAAAAAGGGCCAGGTATTTTCCCAGGATTTATTCGATAAAACCAACAAACAGCTTACTGCACTGGGCACCTACAAGTTTGTGCGCATAAGACAAGAAGTTGACAGCACAAAACTCGACGAACTCTTGTTTTTCATCGAGTTAACCCCCAACGCCAAAATGGAAATCGGCGCCGACTTTGAGGTGAACTACACCAACCGCAGCGGCTCCAGCGGGGTGGGCAACCTCATTGGATTCACGCTGAACCCGAGCCTGCGCAACCGCAATCTCTTCCGCGGCGCCGAGCTATTGGTCACCAACCTCTCTGCAGGCGTTGAGATCAACCCCCGCTTTACCGACGACAGATTCTGGAATACGGTTGATTTACGCATCCAAACCGACTTGTATTTCCCTAAATTCCGCGATTATCTGGGCTTTTGGAAAGGCCTCCGCGAAGTGCCCCTGGGCAAAAAACGCCGCCTGCTGTCTGGCGACTTTTATCAGGCGCTTCGAGAAAATGCGGCAACACGCATAACCACCAGTTACAACTATATTCTCGTACTGGATTGGTACCAGTATAATCTTTTCAATGGGGCCTACGGCTATGATTTCCAGCGATCGCCCACCAAGCGCTATATCATCAACCATGTCGGCGTCGATTTTCTGAAGCCGATCACCGCACCCGATTTCGATACCCTCCTGACACTAAATCCATTTTTGAAAAACAGTTTCGGTCAACAGTTTTTCGTAAGCTTGCTTTTCCGTGACCTCAACTTCGTTTACAACAGCCGCCCTACTCGCTATGGCGAATCGTATTATGCAGGCGCATTTATTGAACTTTCGGGCGCTGAAATTTGGGGTATCAATGCATTGTATAATGAATTTGCGCTCCAACCCACTACCTTTCGACTCGGAAAAAGCCAGTTTTCCCAATACGCCAAAATTGAAGGCGATGTGCGATTCTACCGGCAATACAACCCCAAAAACAGCATTGCGCTTCGCCTGAATGCCGGCATAACCCGCCCCTTCGGGTTTACCAGCGACGTACCCTATGTCAAGCAATTCTATGTGGGCGGCCCCAATAGCATCAGGGCGTGGGCGCCCCGCGGTTTGGGCCCCGGAGGCTACGAAGACCCCCTGTCGCGCGACCAGCGAAATAATATTCGCCTATACCAAACCGGCGACCTGAAGCTGGAATTTAATGCTGAATACCGCTTTGATATATTTTGGCGTATTAAAGGCGCCTTATTTGTCGATGGAGGTAATATCTGGACGCTAAGAAGGGATACCAGCCGTATCGGTTCTCAGTTTTTGCTCAAAACAAGAACCTATACCGACTGCGACGATCCCTACTGCAAAAACGATCCGTTTTACAAACAAATAGCCGTGGGCGGCGGTTTTGGAGTGCGTATAGACTTTACTTATTTTATCTTCCGCACCGACCTGGGTATCAAATTGCGCAATTCTTTCCCGCGCATCAACGGCGGGGCCGTCAGCGAAGCCGACTATTGGACTGATTTCAGCAAGTGGCAACCCAAGGACATGACCCTCAACCTCGGTTTCGGCTACCCGTTCTGATCGTTAACGATACTAAACCCGCTCAATTGGACAGGTCATGCAGTGCGATCCGCCGCGGGCTCGCGACAACTCGTGGGAAGGCAACGTAATAATGGTATTTTTGACCTCTCCCGGGTCGATAATGCCGTCTTCAAACGCTTTGAGCAAATCGCGGGCATCTACCACGCGATACCCTGCCTCTTCGAATGCTTCTTCCGTTTTGGGGTTGCGGTCGTAAGTAAGGGCGACCCCGGGTTTGATAGCAACCAGATTGCAGCCGTCCGTCCATTGTTCGCGCTCCTGATAAGGCGATTCGCCTTTGCCGCTGAGAATAAATTTGATTTTGGGACTGATTTCGGAAAGCAGAAAGTCTTTGACAGAAGGATAAAACCTGGAAGGTCCTTCGGCGCTCATCACTTCCACCGTCGAGCTGAGCCCATCGATAATAATAGGTTTGAAGGCCACAAAATCGTAGTGGTTGATTTGAGTAAAAATCGTATCGATGTGCATGTAGGAGCGATCCTGGGGAATATTCACCTGCACCACATTTTTCACCACTCCTTTGTCGAGAAGCACCTTGGCGAGGCTTCGCACGCCGTGTTCCGTAGTGCGTTCGCTACAGCCTATCAACACATAATCTTTATTGATGACCATCACGTCGCCGCCTTCCACGGAGATCATCTCGCCGCGTTTTGAGGGGGGGAACAGATCAACTTTATTGAGATTGATAATACGCCCCTTGTCTTTGGTTTCTCTAAAAATCGGATGCGCCCAAATAATAAAGCGGGTAATGAAATTTTCCCGGAACCGGGCTTCTTTTGCCGCTTTGGTCACCACGATGTGATCGTTAATCACCACGGCGATATCCCGGGTGAAAATAAAATTGGGAATAGGGTCAAAAAGAATATAATCTTCCCGGGCATAGTAACCCGTAATCAATACATGGGCCAACTCTTCGTCTGACATTTGCTGAAAAGTTTCCTTAAAACTGGTAGGCAACTCTTCGTAGTCGACAATCATCTCGATCATCTCCTTTTTGCTCTCAGGGTCTTCTCCGAGGGCCTGTTGCAGCAATACTTCGGTCTCAAGTACATTCTCTTCGCCGAGAAAACGCCTGAGCACCGATGTAAAAACGTCGTGCTCTTCCTGCATATAAGACAGGTAAACAATATCGTCAAAAAGGAGCTCTTCGGCGCGCTTGGGAGATATGCGCGAAATGCCGTCGTCAGGCCGGTGTACGATCACTCGTTTTAATGGTCCGATTTCAGAGGACACCTGTAACTTGTTATTGGGCATATAGGTCAGGATTTACTTAAGCGGTAATCACCTTTTCTATTTCGTAGATAGAATTGATTTTGCCGGCAAAGATGCAATAAAATCGCGGATTTTCACGCAGCATGGAAATCTCTGTGGGCCTGCCGTCGTCGATATGGCTGGCTTTTAATTTGGATTTGATGGTGAAATAAGATGAAAAATAGGAAAACTCAACACCAGGATTAAAATAATGTCCGATTTGGTCCAACATTTTGCGATAGTTGGAGGAAGGCCTGTGCGCACAATAATTGCAAATAGCGGTAAAGTCGGGTCTGCATTCAGGGTGCTCCTGCTGACAATCGAAAACAGGCAGGTTGTCATACGATACTTTGTGGTGGGTATATGCTACCGACGACAATGACAGCAGCCCCGACAGGCCGTAGGGCATCAACGAGGCAAACGGGCCGTCCATGATAGTGAGCCCTGCCTGTTGTACCTGAGGCGAAGTGACAAACGCCATCTCTGATATTTCATGCATAAGTTCAATGTCCGAAGCGCCAAATTGCCGGTTTACGGCATTGCTCCCCGAATAGGTAGCGTTAATGGCTTGTGAAGCTGTAATATTTTCTATACAGCCATCGGGTAGCTGCAAGCGCAGCGCCCAACTATCGCCCCTGGCGTCAACTGCCGCCACTTTCGTCTGCATCTTGATAGCCACCCTGCGTTCCGCTTGTATTTTTTGCCGGTAATATTCGGCGATGAGTATGGGATCAAAAGAGTACTCCGTTGTGAGAAATAGCGCCTCTATACGATCGTGATTGAACAGCGGGTGACGTTCAATCTCTCGGCAAGGAATCCCAATGAACTCGCAGAACCTGGAAAACTGGTTGGCGTCGGTAAATGAACCGTAGCGATCAATGGCGTAATATTGCTCAAATTCAAAATTGATGAAATCCCGATGGTCGGCAGTAAACCGCTCTTTGTTGTCGTTAGACATAATGGCAGTTGCCACGCTTCGAGGATAGTGGTAGCCGCTGTGCAACCTTGCCTGATTGACTATCGAGGCTTTTTTGAGCAACACGCGCTCTTTTTCAATCAAACAAACGTTATAGCGTTGCTCAGCGAGGTACAAGGCCGCATATACGCCGAAAATCCCTCCTCCGATGATCACAAAGTCATAGTGTTCACCTCGTTTCGGCATATTGCTTTTTTAGTTGAATTAAATAATGATACGCATCTTGATAATCAATATTTTGCAGCGTATTGTAAAAAACTATTGAATCGCGGAGCTGTTCGATTTGTGAAGGGCCGATCAGCAGGCCGGCAATATCGGGACTGTGATAGACGTAAGCCATGCTGCTTTGATTAAAATCGGCAAAGGGCGGAGTCGGCCCGCTATCCAACCATTGGCGCAAGGCCTCAATAATCGGCGATTGATTAGAGGTATCCCCCCCCCTAACGCTCAGCGAGCTGTGCTGGTTGTATCTTGTTGAATCCAACTTGACCCCGCCTGCGTTGATGCCGTAGGCCAGGAAACGCTGATTGCCGTGAAACGGTTTATATCTATCGTAATCAGATTGCAACAGATTGTGTTTTATTTGAATATAAAAATCCAGTTGAAACCGGGCATTGATAGCGGCATAGATGTCGGGCCTGCGGATACCGGACAACCCAACCCGAAGGCCCGAATCGCGGGTGATGGCCAATGCCTCCAGGGTCGATTGTATTTGCGCTTCATCGTCCCTGTTGTCCCAGTGTATCATCAACATATCGAGATTGGATCCCAACATGGCGCCATAATCATCGAGGCACATCAATAAAAAGCTCTTCTGCAAATCGTTGTCGGGGCTGCGCATATTATTGAGGCTACCTACCTTCATCATGACGCGCAAATCATTGACGCCGTGAGCTTTGATCCACTCGCAAAGTATCTTTTCCGCCCGGCGAAAATCGGCCGGTTGTTTATTGATAGGGTAATTGGTGGCGCCGTCCACCTCGCGGAATCCCGCTGCGTAAAAATCGTCGAGCACGGCAAAGCAAGTCGCCTCGTCCATAGTCCACCCCCACATTGCAGTGCCCAATATTAATCCCGGCGTTTGGCGGTTCATAACCTGGCTTGTTTTTTCTGTTTCAACCAATACATGTCGCGCAAATATCTTTTGGCGAGCGGAATAATTTTAACCCTGCTGCTGGAGGTATCGTCGGTCCATGTTACCGGCAGCTCGTACAAGTTAAATCCCAGCCACTCCGCAGTAGTCAACAACTCGGTAGAAAAAAACCAGCCGTCATTTTGGGCCCCGGCATCGTAGAGTTGGGGATAAACCGAGCGTTTGAGAAATTTAAACCCGCACATCCCGTCGGAAAAGCGAACGCCCAGGTACAATTTGAGCAACCAGTTGAACACCCTTGAGCTAATTTCCCGTTTCAGCGTTCTGCCAATAACGCGCGAGCGGGGGTGCAGGCGGGTGGCGTATACCAGGTCGAAATCCTGATGAGCTATGGCATCGTAAGTTTCGAGAAAATGCTGCAGATCAGTAGCCAGGTCGAGGTCCATATAACCTACGATATCGGCATCTGACTGCGCCCAGGACGTTTTGAGCGCGAGGCCCACTCCTTTTCGGGGCACTTTCACCACCTGTACGCCGGATAATTCGCTGCACAGCGATTCGGCGATGCTAAACGTAGCGTCGGTAGAGCCATTATCGGCTATAACGATCCGCCATTGATCGCGTTGAGGGAAATGGGCAGACAGGAAAGCGTGCAACAGGCCCACCTGGCGGGCCAGTGTGGCCGCTTCGTTGAGAACAGGAATCGTAATATCAAACGTCATAATACGACAAAACGTTGGCTGCGCAAAAGTAGGTAAATTTCGCTGCTATAAGATAAGTAAAAAACTGGACGGCTTCTAATTGCCGCTTTGCGCGAAAATATGCGTAATATTGCGGGTAATATCAATTAGCATTATCCATGCTCAAGAATTTAAAATCGCTCTTCATCATCGAAGAAGAAGGCGAACAGCAGCCCAAAGGCGAACAAAAAACGATGCCGGCTACGCCTGTTACTCCGGAAAAAACTCCGGCGGCTGCCGGCCCCGGCCAGGTCAACCAGCAATTCCTGGAGGTTTTGTTCAAAGCCATGCAAGACAACAACCTGGGCGGTTTTGACTACCTCGAATTCAAGCAATCCTTGCGATCGCTCGAAAAAATGCCTATGGACGAACCCACACGTTTCCAATCGGCCTATGCCATGGCCCAGACGCTGGGCGCCAACGCCCAGACGCTCGTCCAAACTGCTGAACATTACCTCAACATAATCAAACAGGAAGAACAAAAATTCAACCAGGCTCATAACGCTCAGCGGGAAAAGCAAATTGGCAACAAAGAAAACGAAATCAAACAACTGGAAGAGGCCGCCCGCGCCAAAATGGCTCAAATAGAGCAATTGAACAAAGAAATTGAAGCCCACAAGCAAAAAGCAGGCGCGTTGAAGAAAGAAATCGAAGACGCCGTCGTCAAAGTTGAAACCACCAAAAACAATTTTGTTGCCAGTTATAATGCATTGGTGGAACAGATAGCCCGTGATGTCGAAAATATGAAGCGCTATCTCAAATAAGTAACGCATATTCGTGTTATTATTTAAATAAAAAGCGAACATCATGGATGCACAAATGAAAAAAAGACTGATCGGCTTTGCAGTGATTGCACTGGCCCTCATCATCGGCGTCAAACTGTTGCCGTTTTTGTTTAATCTCGCGCTGATCGTTATCATTGCCGGCGCGGCCTATCTGGGCTATACCTGGTGGAAGAGCGGCAAGGGCTAGTTTCAGCCCTATTTCTTCATCTAAAACAAACGAAATAACTCATAATGGACATGCAAGGTAGCGATATGAAACCGAAAACCTTCTGGCAAAGGCCGGAAGGCGTCACGGGTATGCTTTTTCTGGCTGGATTGGTATTGGGGGGCGGTTTTCTGCTTTATTCGGCCCTTCCGGCATTGATTGCACTGGCACAAAATACGCTCAACCTGGCCCTCATGCTCATGGCGTTGGGCGCCCTGGTTTATGTAGTGTTGGATCCCAAGATGCGCAATTTGGTATTTTATGCCTATAAAAGCGTGATGCGCTGGATCACTGGCATCTTTGTGCAACTCGACCCCATCGGCATCCTGAAGTCGTATGTGGAAGAATTGCAGAACAATCTGCGCAAAATGAACAAGCAGATCAGCCAACTTCGCGGGCAAATGCACAAGCTCGGCGAGATGATCCACAACAATAAAAAAGAAATCCAGAGCAACCTTCAACTGGCCAGCAAAGCAAAAGAATCGAACAAGCAGGCCATTATGATCCTCAAATCGAGGCGCGCAGGCAGATTGCAGGAGTCCAATATCCGACTCGAAGATTTATACCGGAAAATGGAGATCCTCTACCGGGTGCTGACCAAGATGTACGAAAACTCGCAGATCCTTATGGAGGATATCAAAGACCAGGTAGAGGTAAAAGAACAGGAGCGCAAGGTGATTCACGCCAGCCATAGCGCCATGCGCTCGGCTATGAGTATCATTAGCGGCGACCCCGACAAACGCGCTATGTTCGACATGGCTATGGAAGCCATCGCCGACGACGTAGCCAGCAAGGTCGGCGAAATGGAGCGCTTCATGGAAATGTCTGCCGGATTTATGAACTCCGTCGATCTCCAAAACGGTATCTTCGAAGAAGAAGGACTCAAAATGCTGGAACAATGGGAGAAAGAAGGCGTTTCTTTGATTTTGGGCAAAGAAAAGGATACGCTCCTGCTGCAGGCCAATAGCGACGATGATGTGCTCGACCTCGACGCTCCTATCAAAGAGCCGATACGCGAGCCCGGCCACAAAAACCAATACGACAACTTCTTCGAATAATGAATTTTAGCGGCGATAAAAAAAAATTCATCGCCGCTAAAATTTTGCGCTGTTCCCCAACGTTTTGGGGCTTATGAAAACAGCAACCTATCTGCACCTTACCTTATTGCTCCTTTTTGGAAGCATCGTCTGCGCCCAGGCGCAATCGTACAACACCGCTATGGGCATGCGCCTTGGCACCGATTGGGGAATAACCATCCAACAGCGGGTTGCCAAACGCACCTCCATCGAGATGATCGTACAATCCAGCCTGCAACGCGAAGAAGCCATTATTACCCTGATGGGCGAACAGCATATGCCGTTCCTCACCCGCAGGCTCAACTTTTATGCCGGTGGCGGTTTTCACAAAGGATGGGGCAACCCTCCAACCTCTGTTGAAGGCACGCCGGTTGAAGACTATACCAATCCATGGGGGATCTCGCTGATAGCCGGGCTGGAATTAAGTCTGGGCCGATTCAATATATCCTACGATTTCAAACCCGCCATCAATATTAAAGGCGGCGAATCCACATTTTACCCTCAAACGGGCATCTCGCTGCGCTACGTAATTATCAAGCGCCCCTGGCCGCCAAAAAAAGGCAGAGGCGATAGCCAATGGTGGAAATTCTGGGAGAAAAACTAACTATTGCGCCTCTTGGTCAAACAGGAACTGCCCTTGCGTATACTGAGCAATGCGCCGGTATTGTACGCCCGTTTCGTTTTCTGATTCGCCCATTTCGCCCATGAAAATTTCGATATTTTCACCCGATCGGCTGGCGTAGATGTAATCGCCGAAGCCGGCCCACCAACCACCGACAGCCATGATGGCGTTTGCAGGAATCTGATATTGGCCGTACTGATCGCCGGGAATGACATCGCAGGCTGCAATTTCTGCCAGCTTGACTTTGCTGTCGCCAACCAAAGCATATACTGCCGAACGAGGGTCTTCTTCGCTTTCTCTAACCATCTCGCATATCAATTGCAGGTTGAGCGGCGCCTCGACGCCCACCGATATCCGGGAATCATTCTCAGCAGGCTTGTCAGGGCCGCAGGCAGCTGTAAACAACAAGCCTACCGCCGCAATCAGTATGTTGATTTTGTTTGTCATAACAGGCTTTTTATACAAAGTTAAGCGCTTTGCCCATTTTTTCGGGCAATATTTTTTGAACGAATATTGATCGTTTGAGGGAACTTATTTATTTTTGCATCGCTTTATTGGAAAGGCGTCAATCGTGACATAACAACAGCGATGACATGGTTGCTTTCCAAATACAAAATGGTGGTTATAGCTCAGCAGGTTAGAGCGTCGGATTGTGGTTCCGAAGGTCGTCGGTTCGAGCCCGATTAGCCACCCAGATTCAAAGTCATTCGGGTTAAAAACCAGGATGACTTTTTTTTTACCCCAAATTTAGACCCGTGCTCGCTACTTTTTTCAGATATTCACATTTTATCTTTCGCCTTGTATGTTGACTCACCACTATCAAAAGCGCGTGCGCTATGGAGAAACCGACCAGATGGGCTATCTCTACTACGGCAATTATGCGCAATACTACGAAATCGGGCGCGTGGAAATGCTACGGTCTATTGGACTTACCTACAAAGAAATGGAGGATAAAATGGGAGTTATGATGCCCGTCACTTCCCTGCAAATGCGCTTTGTAAGGCCGGCGCTGTACGATGAATTGCTCACTATCCGCACCACCCTAAAACAATTGCCCGACCGGTATATTACCTTTTATGTGGATATTGTCAACGAAAACGGAAAACTGATTAACGGCGGTAGCGTCAGACTTTGCTTCGTTGATATGCGAACAAAGCAAACCATCAACGCTCCCGCTTATTTGCTAGACAAACTCAAGCCGCATTTTGAAGTATAAACTAAAAATACCCGACGTAAAAAAAATCCAGCACGACGCCTACAAACATCCGCTGGTGTTGAAGGCAATAGACTGGTCAAAGCAACATTCCCTGCCAGGCTTTTACGGTGTGCCGCTTTACCATGTTGTTGTGTTTGTGATGAATGAAACCCGTCGCCTCGACCTGTCGATGCGCGCCAATTCTATCGCCTTCAGCTTTTTTTTATCGTTGTTTCCTTCATTGTTAACTTTGTTCACCTTACTTCCCTTTTTGCAACAATACCTCTTACAGTATTTGCCGGAAGGCGAAAACTTTAATACCATACTACAGACTGAAATCCAGAAGATCATGCCGGGGCAAGCCGGTAATACATTATTTGAGTTTATTAAGGATATTACCAGCAACCCCCGTGTAGGCCTGCTTTCTTTTGGCTTTGTTATGGCTATTTACTTTTCTTCCAATGGTATGCTAGCCATGATGCAAAGTTTCGAGAAGTCTTACAAAACTACCTTCCGCCAACGAGGGATCATCAAAAAAAGAATTGTGGCAGTAGTCCTCACAGGCATGCTTGGCGGGCTGCTTATCGCTTCTGTAGTGCTGATCATACTCGGAAGTTTTCTGATCAACCTGCTTTCCGATTACATCAAACTTGCCGGACTCAGTACCGGCGCTATCGATTTGCTGAGGTGGATAGTGATCATCCTGCTTTTTTATATGGGTATTTCCTTTATCTATCGCTATGGAGCTGCTACCCACAAGCGTTTCCCGTTTTTATCGCCGGGAGCTACCCTGGCCAGCACCCTGTCTATTCTGTCGTCGGTAGCTTTTTCATTTTATATCGATGAGTTAGGCCGGTTTGATACCTATTCCCAGTTTTACGGGTCGATTGCCACAGTCATTATCGTTATGCTATGGATGCAACTGAATTCATTGATCTTATTGGTCGGGTTTGAACTCAATGCCAGTATAGCCATCAACAGGGATATCCGACTGCAGGAAGAAGAGGCAAAGTCGCCAAATTGACCAAAAGGGGGTAAAATTATAGTTAGCAAAGACTTTGGATGCCTAATTAGCGTTAGACTTACAAATTTGAACAGCCTATGTTTCTGTTTACAAACCCATACCGAATGCGGGGCATCGCGATTGCTTGCGCGCTCTGTGTAGCAACAGCCATTTCGGCCCAGAAATACAGCAATGAATTCCTGTCGATAGGCGTCGGCGCCCAGGCTCAGGCGCTGGGCAATGCCGTAGTGGCAGGTGTGACCAATGTTACCGCCGGCGCCTGGAACCCGGCGGGGCTGGCGGCCCTTTCCCCCGATCAAGGGCTTCAAGTGGGCGCTATGCACGCCGAATGGTTTGGCGGAGTTGGCAAATTTGACTACCTCGGTATTACCCTGCCGCTTGCCAACAAAGAACGAAGGCTGGGCGTATCGCTTATTCGCTTCGGTATCGACCAGATTCCCAATACGCTTACCCTGTATGAAGATGACGGCACTATTAATTACGATAACCTCAGCACTTTTTCCTCTGCCGACTATGCTATGCTGCTGAGTTATGCCCAAAAACTCAAATCGGCAAAAGGCGATTTACGCCTGGGCGGCAACGTTAAGGTAGTGCACCGGCGCATTGGCCCTTTTGCAACAGCCTGGGGGTTTGGCCTGGACCTGGGTTTGCAATATCATATCAATCGCTGGCAATTAGGACTGGTGGCCAAAGATATCAGCACAACCTTTAACGCCTGGGCTTTTAATTTTACAGAAGAAGAAAAAGAGACCCTTGAGCTCACCGACAATGAAATCCCCATCAGCAGCGTGGAAATCACCAAGCCCCAACTGATCCTGGGCGCCGGCTACCAATTCCAGCTCAATAAAATCGGGCTGCGCCCCGAATTAAACCTGATCGTCACCACCGACGGCCGGCGCAATACACTGGTTTCCGCCGAACCATTCAGCATAGACCCCGCTTTCGGCCTGGAGGCCGACTTCAAGCGTTTTTTGTTTCTGCGCCTGGGCATCAACCAATTTCAACAGGAAACAGATTTTGACGGAAAGGAAAATACTACTGCCCGTCCAAGTATGGGCATAGGTTTCCGCATTAGCAGCTTGCAGGTTGACTACGCCTATACCGATCTGGGCGATCAGCAAAACCGTTACTCACATGTGGTATCGCTAATGCTGGATATCAAACCCAAGTCGAAACGTCAGTGAAACTCGGCAAGATAATTGGTAAGCACCTGGCGAATACTGCGGTACATATGGTGTTGACCGGCTAAAAAACTGCCGAGATCGGTCCATATTGCCTGCTCAATGTCCTCTTCCTGCTGGGGTACCAAAGCTTCATCGCTGGTTTTCATAACAAACCAAAATGTCTCTTTCAGAACGCGTTTTTCCCTTTTCTCGCGATAAGTATGAAACGTGGTACCCAGTTCCTGCAAGCGTTCCACATTTTGCAGGCCGGTTTCTTCCATAACTTCGCGCACGGCGGCATCAGCGATAGATTCCCCCTCGTCAACTTTACCCTTAGGCAAATCCCAGGAATTGCGGCGGTAAATCAACAGCGCCTGGCCTTTGGCGTTAAAAACCAATCCGCCGGCAGCGGGAATATAGGAGTACTGCGACCGAAAATCCTCCCAAAGTTTGGGCAGATCGTCACTATACACTATAACGTGATCATAGCGTTGGGATTTTTCCATCAAATCGGCATAATTCAGCAGATACTTGGCTTTGCCCGGATACCGGGCTACCATCACAGAAGGAGAAGCGGCGGGTAAAAATGCCAAATCACCGGCAGTACACAGATAAAGAGGTGTGTCGTTAATATATACTTTGTACATTTGCGAGGTCTATGAAAAACGTACACAAAAATGGACCCAACAATAGCCCTGAACGTCGCGCAACAATTGCTGCAAATTAAGGCAATAAAATTGAGTCCCCAAAACCCATTTACCTGGGCTTCGGGTATGCGATCGCCAATATATTGCGACAACCGGGTAGCCCTCTCCCACCCCGTTGTTCGCAACTTGCTCATTGACGGATTTCTCGAGGCCGTTCGCCATTACTATCATCATATTGAAGTTATTGCCGGAGTGGCTACTGCGGGTATACCGCATGGCGCTATTTTGGCCGACAGGCTGCAATTGCCTTTCGTGTATGTGCGCGAAAAAGCCAAATCGCATGGCCGCCAAAATCAGATTGAGGGTGAATTGCCCAAAGACGCCCGGGTATTGGTCATTGAAGACCTGATATCTACCGGCGGCAGCAGCCTCAAGGCCGTGGAAGCGCTGAAAGAGGCAGGTGCAACCATTGCCGGCGTGCTTGCCGTTTTTACCTATGGCCTTCCTGCCGCTGAACGAGCATTCCAATCGGCACAGTGCCCATGCCATGCCTTGAGCGACTTTCAAACACTACTCAAGGCTGCCGTTTCAACCAATTATCTCGACACTGAAAGCCTTGATACGCTTGGCGATTGGAGTAAAGATCCGAGCCGTTGGAGCGAAAATTGGCTCGCTACATACGAAGCCAAATAAATTATTATCTTTGGCCGAATAATCTAACACATACAAACGCTGTATATGTCGGTGATTACACCCAAGTCAGAAGAATTTCTGCGTAGTTATATCAATAATGCTTCTCCGACAGGTTTTGAATCCGCTGGTCAGCAACTATGGCTCGACTACATTAAGCCCTATATTTCCAACTGGCACGTTGATAATTACGGAAGCGTGTACGGGGTGATCAATCCGGGGCATGATTATAAAGTAGTCATAGAAGGACATGCGGACGAAATCTCCTGGTTTGTCCACTACATTTCCGAAGACGGATTCATCAATGTCATCCGCAATGGCGGTTCAGATCACATGATCGCCCCGTCCAAACGCGTCAATATTCATACCAAAAACGGCTTGGTGAAGGGCGTTTTCGGATGGCCGGCCATTCACACCCGTCATGGCGAAGATGCCAATCTGGCGCCCAAACTAGAAAATATATTCATCGACGTAGGCGCTAAAGACAAAGAAGAGGTAATGAAAATGGGCATCCATGTGGGCTGCGTTATCACCTACGAAGATGAGATGATCATTCTCAACGACCGCTATTATGTGGGGCGGGCACTTGACAACCGCATCGGCGGCTTTTGTATTGCAGAGGTGGCGCGGCTGATCCATGAAAACAAGGTCCAACTGCCTTATACCCTGTACGTCGTCAATTCCGTTCAGGAAGAGGTAGGACTTCGCGGCGCAGAAATGATTGCCCAAACTATCAAACCCAACGTGGCTATTGTCACTGACGTTACCCACGATACCCATACCCCGCTCGTGAGTTCCAAGAAACACGGCGATGTTAAAAGCGGCGCCGGGCCTTCGGTAACCTACGCGCCTGCCGTTCACAACAAACTGCTGTCGCTTATCATCGCTACTGCCGAAGAAAAGGGAATTCCTGTACAACGCGAAGCCGCTTCGAGGCGAACCGGAACCGATACCGACGCCTTTGCCTATTCCAACGGCGGCGTACCGTCGGCACTTATTTCGCTGCCGCTCAGGTATATGCACACCACAGTCGAAATGGCACACAAAGAGGACGTCAACAATGTGATCAAATTGATTTATGAAACGCTATTAAAAATAGAAAACAGCCACAACTTTAAATATTTCTGATGCGGGCCGTCAAGATATTGCTGGATGCCTTGTTGTACGGCAATGTCCTGATTGCGCTGGGAGCAGTCGCTTTGGCGGGCCAAACATTATGGCTGCTCAGCGGACGTTGGAGCTGTACCCCTTATATGGGGTTCCTTTTTTTTGCTACGCTTTTCTTGTACACCTTGCACCGGTTAATAGGGCTGGCCAAATCGGCGAAAACGACTTTTCGCCACGACAGATGGAAGGCTACTGCTTATCTCAAGCCGTTTTTATACATTGAGTTAGTCCTTTCGGCCATTGTTTCTTTTTTCTTTTTTATTAAAATTGCTGCCATGTGGACCTGGCTGCTCCTGCCTTGCGCGCTGGCAGCCGCGTATGTTTTGCCCTTATTTGGCGGCGCCCGCCGGCTCCGAGACGTACATTTTGTTAAAATATTTCTGCTTACTGCCGTATGGACCAGCCTGACAGTGTTGCTACCAGCGGCAGAATTACATCTTACTACGAGTCTGCCAATGCTGGTCATGATTATTGAGCGGATGTGCTTCATCTTTGCCATAGCGTTGGCCTTCGATCTGCGCGATATCGAATCAGACAAGCTGGCCGGCGTAAGAACCCTTCCAGGAAGCTGGGGATTGACCAAAACAAAAATAATTGCAGTCGTTAGTCTGATTTTTATGCTGATTGCGGCGTTTTTTAATTGGCGGGCCGATGCTTACCACGTATATTCGCTACTGGCACTGACAATGTCCGCTTTTTGCAGCGCTATATGCATTGCAGGAGCATATCCCGGCAGAAGCGATTATTACTTCAGCGGCCTCATAGACGGCATGTTATTATTGCAAAGTATATTGATCCTGTTATGGTGAATTATTGGCTTGTCAAATCAGAACCTTTTGTATTCAGTTTTGCCGATCTGGAACGCGATGGACGCGCCATGTGGGACGGCGTGCGCAACTATACCGCCCGAAACAACCTGAGGGCTATGCGCAACGGCGACCTGGTTTTGTTTTACCACAGCAATGAAGGACTGGAAGTCGTAGGCATCGCCAAGGTCATCAAAGAGGCTTATCCCGACCCCACCGCTGATATAGGCGACTGGTCGGCGGTAGATCTGGCGCCGGTCAAACGGCTGACAATTCCCGTGCCGCTCTCTCTTATCAAAGCCACGCCCGCTTTGCAGGAAATCGGCTTGGTGCGGCAGGGCCGGCTGTCGGTTATGCCCCTGCACCCCCGGGAGTTCGAATGCTTGCTACAATTGGCATCAACTACTATTTGATCATAAATCGCATTAACATGAAAATATCATCCTGCTGTACGGTATTGCTCGCGGCACTGTGGATTGCATTTCCCGGCGCCTGGGCGCAAAATATATACAACGACGACCCCATGCAAACCATCCCGCTGGGCACAAAAGAGTCGGAATACTATTATCGCTACGCCAAAGGAGGCAAAGTTGACCAGGTGCGCGTAGAACCGCCCTTTTGGTGGGTCGGCATGAATCACCCAACAGTAGAAGTGCTCATCTACGATCAGGATATCAAAGGCGCTACGGTTAGCGTCAATTACCCTGGGGTGAAGGTGAATAAAGTCAACGAAGTGCAGAACCCCAACTACCTGTTTGTAGAACTCGCCATAGGGCCGGGAACTGCCGCGGGCAAGTTCCCCATAGAACTCACCCTGAACGGCAAAAAACGCGCCTATTCCTATGAGTTGCGCAACAGAAATCGCCAAAGCAGTCGCGCACAAGGCCTCTCCAACGCTGATTTTATCTATATGCTCATGCCCGACCGCTTTGCCAACGGAGACCCA